>NZ_JDFG01000038.1 GCF_000565075.1 Atopobium sp. BS2 | reverse complement strand
AATTTTCATTTCCAACTAAACGCGTTTTTTACCTTTTTCGGCACATAATTTTGAGCCCAAAAATTACGTATTCATAGAAATGAATACAGACGCTCAAATATGCAGAGAACTGACTAACAAGTCAAAACTCGCACGCTATTCTTCTCAATCATGCGAGGCTCAAGGATTATCTGGATTGACGCGCTGTCATCCTGCGCTTCGATGCCGTTATTTTTACCTGTCGCGGCTGATTGCGCCGCGGCTTCTTGCATCGCAGCTTCTTGCGTCGCAGCTGATTGCGTCGCAGCATCTTGCGTCGCGGCTTCTTGCGTCGCAGCTGATTGCGTCGCGGTTCTCTGCACAACATCCGCCCCATGCTCGCCCAGACGACGAAACATAATCGAAAGCGCGGCGTCAGAAAGCTCATCAACATTTTGCTCAATCGAGGTCAGCGCTGGCTCAAACAGTGCGTCTGAAATGCTGTTATCGTATCCGACAACAGAATAGTCGCGGGGAACATGCAAGCCACGCTCGTACAGATAGCGCAGCAAGCCCAACGCAATGTTGTCCGACGTCGCAACAACCGCGGTAGCGTTCACGCGAATCAGCTGCTGAGCTGCAAGATACGCATCAGGAATGTAATAATCGCTGGTCAGCACAAGCGACTGATCCAGCTCCAGGCCCTTCTCGCCAAGTGCGCGAACGTAGCCGTTGAGGCGCGCGCAGCCGGTGTTGGAGGCGGTGTTGACCATGCATGCAATGCGGCGATGACCATGATCTAGCAGGTATTTTGTGGCCAGATAGCCGCCAAGCTCATTGTTGAACGTCACTTTGTCGCAGTCGAGCGCGTCGATGGTTCGGTCCACCATGACGTACGGCACGGGCAGCTGCTCCAGGTCGGCGATGAGCTGCTTCGAGGCTTCTACCTCGTCGGACGTGATAATAAAGATGCCGTCGGCGCCGCGATTGACCAGCAGTCGTACAAGGTCCGCATCGTTTGACGTGCTGTTATCCGAGTTGGTGATGAACAGCGCGTACCCGCGGCGGCGGCACTTCATCTCCAGCATTTTGGCAAACGACGAGAAAAACCGGCTCTCGATATTTGGCACGATCAGCCCCAACGTCTGCGTATGCTGTGTGACCAGGCTTCTTGCAATCTGGTTGGGAATGTAGTGCTCGCGACGGGCAACGTCGAGGATGCGGCGGCGGTTCTCGTCACTCACGCGCACTGGCCGGCCGTTCAGCACCAGCGAAACCGTGGCGGGCGACAGCCCCACCTCGCGCGCAATCGTTTTTAGGGTGACTTTTTCTGCCACGTTACCTCGCAACTTGCCCCGTTTATCGTTGTTGCTTAAGTATAATAGTCGAGAAACCCCTGCGGCTGGTCGTCCGCCAAAAGCCAGACGTTGTCTCCACACGACAACCGCACCTGGACCCCGATACCGCACGCAAGCTGCACCTGCGCCCCGGCGCTCGCACGACAACCGCATTCCGAGAGGACGCGCATGAACATCACTCCACAGGAAATCGCCGAAACCCTCGCCATGGTCAGCGAGCAAAATCTTGACCTGCGCACCATCACGATGGGTATCTCGCTCAATAGCTGCGCAGACGAGGACCTGGATCGCATGTGCCAGAAGGTCTACGACCGCATCACGCGCCAGGCCGAGCACCTGGTTGCCGTGGCCGAAGACCTGGAGCGCGAGTACGGTATCCCCATTGCCAACAAGCGCGTTTCCGTCACGCCAATCGCGCAGATTGCGGCCTGTACCTCGGCGCAGGATCTGACGCCGCTGGCTCACACGCTTGATCGCGCGGCCGAGACGCTGGGTATCGACTTTTTGGGTGGCTTCTCGGCACTGGTCCACAAGGGCCTTGGCGACGCCGACCGCCGACTCATCGCATCCATCCCCGAAGCGCTGGCCACCACGTCGCGCGTCTGTTCCTCGGTAAACGTCGCGTCCACGCGCGCGGGCATCAACATGGACGCCGTTCTGCTCATGGCAGAAACCGTGCTCGAAGCCGCTCGTCGCACCACTGACATTCAGTGCTACGGTGCTGCTAAGCTGGTCGTTTTTGCCAACATGGTGGAGGACTCCCCCTTCATGGCCGGCGCGGTCCACGGCGGCGGAGAGGCAGACGCTGTCATTAACGTGGGCGTTTCCGGCCCTGGCGTCATGGCTGCGGCCCTCGCCGAGCTCCCCGACTCCGCAAACCTCATGGACGTTGCCGAGAAGATCAAGCAGACCGCATTCAAGATTACCCGCGCGGGCGAGCTGATGAGCCGCGAGGCTTCAAGGCGCCTGGGTGTCGAGAAGGGCATCGTAGACCTCAGTCTTGCGCCTACCCCAGCAGCTGGTGATTCCGTCGCTAAGATTCTGGAGCTCATCGGTGTCGGCGAATGCGGTGGTCCCGGAACTACCTGCGCGCTTGCCCTGCTCAACGATGCTGTCAAGAAGGGTGGCGTCATGGCGTCGTCAAGCGTTGGCGGCCTGTCCGGCGCATTCATCCCGGTCTCCGAGGACGCGGGCATGATTCGCGCAGCTCAAGACGGCGCGCTTTCTCTCGAGAAACTCGAGGCAATGACATCAGTCTGCTCCGTTGGCCTGGACATGATTGCAATTCCTGGCGATTCCTCCGTAGAGACCATCGCAGGCATCATCGCAGATGAAATGGCCATTGGTGTCATCAACACCAAGACCACAGCGGTCCGCGTTATCCCAGCTATCGGTTACAACGAGGGCGACGTCCTGGAGTTTGGTGGCCTCTTTGGATCCGCGCCCATCATGCCGGTCAACCAGTTTGCGGGTACGGTGCTTGCCCACCGAGGCGGTCGCTTCCCCGCTCCACTCAATTCACTCAAGAACTAGCAAAAGAGCCTCCACATCTGAACTACCTCCCATTTCTTGGACACGAGAAATAGGAGGCAGTTCATATGCGGGTGATTATGATTCTGCAGCGTGTTAGCGCCGGATTTTAGGCCTGGCCCACAAAATAGCGCAGCTTTGGTAGGTTTTGCTGAAGAATCGACATATTCTTAATCAAGATAGCCAGGCAGCTAGGCGGTCGTACTACCCGATATGCATTTCTATGCATAAACTTAACCTAATATGCTAGAAAATGAATAGCGTCATATAAAAGATTTAACTATAGGTAAATTTCGCACCTACGGAACACACCTAAGTCGGATAATCTGCTCAGATGAGGGCATTTTACACA
>NZ_JDFG01000037.1 GCF_000565075.1 Atopobium sp. BS2 | reverse complement strand
GCCTGGCCCACAAAATAGCGCAGCTTTGGTAGGTTCTGCCGAAGAATCGACATGTTCCTAATCAAGATAGCTAGGCAGCTAGGCGGTCGCACTGCCTGATATGCATCTCTATGCATAAACTTCATCTAATATGCTTAAACATGAATAGACTAATATAAGAAATTTAACTATCGATAAATTTAGTATCTACGGAACACACCTATGAATCTGCACGTTTGAGGTATTTTCAGTGTAATGTATACGTCTTTTTGACAGATTATCTGTCATAGGTGTGTTTTGAACTGACTCCTATTTCTCGTGTCCAAGAAATGGGAGGCAGTTCATACGCTGGCTCTCTTTTTGGGTTTCTCGCCATTTTGCTTTACTATAGCCACATAAGGAGATGATGCGCCATGAACAAAGCAGCTCAAGTAATCAAAAACCTTTCACAGGGATTTTTAATTTCAGGTATTTTAAGTGCACTCATGGGCGCATACTACCTGTTCGCTAAGGCAGGGCTTCCTTTGCAGGATCCTCCGCTGGCGCTCAAAATTCAATACGAGATTGACTTTGGCGTTGGCGAGAAAATGTTTATGTTAGGTATAACCTGCCTGTTTATCGGCTGCGTTGGTTATACCATTGCGTGGATTTGCTCCAAGACAGAAAAAGTTCAAGAGCCAGATAATCATCAAGCTGGAAGACCTTCTCGCCCTGGCGGAGCAAACTAAGGCGCGTGAGCAGAGGCGCGTGGACCGAGGCTGCGGACTGACTGCGGCGTCTTGAAGCGCGACAGCCTGAATTCATATTCGCCAGCAGCAGATGCGGCGCGGATACAAAAATTTGAACTATTTTCAAAACAGTACTGTCCATGTGAGCTGTACTATTTATCAGCTAAATTCACTTTTAATTGAATACTAATTTCTCTTATGTTTTGGCTATTAATTTGTAAGAAAATATAGCTGTAATATGCACATTTTTTGAGGGGCCATCATGAAAAAAAGGTTTTCTTAAGAGAATCTCAGTCTTTCTAACCATGGTTGTGGCATGCCTGTTTATGTCTATTAACACAGCTCAGGCACTTGATCGCCAGAAAGACGATAGTGATCTTACCCAGATTAACATTTACCAGTTCACGCTGACCAGAGACAACATGACTGTTCTCTCGCAGGGAGCTGGCGTTAAGTGCGTAGAGATTCCTGCTTCTGATACAGGCAGACTGCCTTCAACAGCTTTTGTTGTACAGCCTACTAAGGACGGCTCTGACCAGCAGTATGCTCAGCCTCTCTCGCTGAAGTTCTCCAATGCAGGCACCGTTGACGGCAAGTCCGTTGACGTTTATGTCACCATTAACTCGCTGGACCTTACCCTTAAGAATGCCAACGCAGATTACAACAACCCTAATAAGACCGACGTTGCATTCTTGACCGTTGATGAGAACTGGGGAACTAAGTCCTTCCAGATTATGAACTACATTGACGTGAATCACCCCAGCTACATTGCTGATATGTTCAGGTCCTATGAAATCAACGCAAACGTGACTGTAGAGCTTAAGTACACCGATGGCACCCCTTGTGACCTCAAGCTTGTTATGCAGCCAAGCGATATTGACGTTGTCGGTGATACCGGCGCAAACGAGACCTTCTCGCTTATTAACGCCAATAGCACCTTCGACAGCATTGTTATGAACAACAGGAACATTCTTGTTGAGAGCACTAGCGGCAACAATATTACCTGGAATCCTGTTCGAGGTACTTCTGGCCCTGACCATGAGAAGAACCTTGCAGGCTTTGTTGTTAAGTCCAAGTCAAATAGCATGACGTTTGAGTCCACCAGCGCGGCTACCAGCGGCAGCCTTTTTGGCGTATACACCGAGGCAATTACTCCAGCTCCAGTAAAGGCAGTTGATCCAGAGCAGGCTCCTGCTAAGGCCGGAGAAACCATTACCTATACTGGCACCTTTACGCTGCCAAGGCAGGGCATTGATACCATCGGCAAGATTAAGTCGATGAGCATGGTTGATACCTTTGACGAGCGCCTTGATTTCCAGAGCCTCACCGTAAGCTTTGACGGCCAGACCCTCACTGAGGGCACCGACTATACCGTTGCTGTTGACGGCCAGAAGGTTACGGTCAACATCAAGGACCACCTGCTCACCAAGACAAATGGCGGCAAGAAGTTTGTTATTACCTACAAGACTGTTACCAACAGCAAGGTAGAGACAGACGGCTCCAACATTGATAACGAGCTCACACAGGTTGTCGACGGAAACGTTGCTCACTCCAATAAGGTAACCACTGAGCTTCTGTACGAGAAGACCCACGAGTTTGTAAGCGGCACTCCTAACAGGGAGCTTCCTCAGGAGGTCCTGGATTTGCTTCCTGGCAAGCAGACTAGAATTCCTAACGGAACCACTGTTACCCCTGATCAGCCTCTTGGCGGCGTTACTCGCGTAGAGACTCCAGATGGAACGTGGGTGTTCATCGGTTACGATCACGATTCCGAGGTCATTGACCACAAAAACGCTCACTTTATTGGCGTTTGGGTAGTTCTGCCTCAGCCAAAGAAGGATGTCCTGGACGGTCAGGGTAACTCCATCGATGGCAACAAGGTAACTGCTGGTCAGGTGCTTACGTACTCCGTAACTTACACCAACACCACCAACACTGCTCGCGATGTAACCATCACCGATGTCATCCCAGAGCACACAACTTACGTTGATGGCTCTGCTGATAATGGCGGTACCTACGACCCAGCTACGCGCACCGTAACCTGGACACAGAACGTTGCTCCGGGCGACACGCTCACCGTAACCTTCCAGGTCAAGGTCAACAAGGGCGAGAAGGACGTTACGGTGGTAAACACCGCCCACGTCAGCGATGGTCTTATCGACACAGACACCAATACCACCACCAACCCTGTTGTCCCTAAGCCTCGCAAGTCTCGCACCCCTTACACCGGCGACGACGCACTGCAGAACACGCTGATGTTTGCTATCGCAGGCGGCGCAGCAGTTCTCTTTGCACTGGGCACCCTCAAGCTTCACGCAGCTAGGAACTAAGCTGCAGCGAGGTTGAGACGCTCGCAGGCATAGCGCACGGTAACTTCAAGCCGCTCTCATTTTGAACTGCCTCCCATTTCTTGGACACGAGAAATGGGAGGCTTTTTATGCGTATGGATTGTAGGGTAAAGCACGATGTAGAGGTGAGGAGAAAGGCAGTAGAGCTCTTTGCTTCCGGTATGGGATTTTGTGCGGTTGCAAGTACTCTTTCTGTTCCACTCTCAACTGTGAAAGAATGGCACCATATATACCACGCGTTTGGAAGCGAGGTGCTACTGATCATGGATGGCAAGCAAGCTCCCTATACCTACGAGCAAAAAGTTGCTGCAGCAAGAGCTGTCATTGAGGACGGCATGACAAAGGCTGAGGCAATGGCCGAGTTTAAGATTATGTCGCTTTCACCACTTAAGCGATGGTGCAAGCTCTATCGTACAGGTGGCGCAGAGGCTCTTAAGCCAAAGCCAAAAGGAAGACCTAAAGGCTCTAAATCCAAGCCACAGAAACGCACCCGCGAACAGGAACTTGAGGAGCGCTGCCGCAGGCTCGAGACCGAAGTAGCCTACTTAAAAAAATTGCGCGCCCTGGTCGAGAAAGACGAGCTCTGACCGGGGTAAAGGCTAAGATTGTGAGTGCTTTGTGCAGTGAGGGGTACTTTTTGTCCTATTTGCTGGAGTGCTCAGGACTTGCAAGGTCTACCTACTACTACGCACGAGCTCACCCAGTAAAGCTGACACGCCCAGAGCTACACCGTGCGGTTGCAGAGATTTTCTCGCGTACTACAAACGGCTGTGGTCACAGACAGATAGCCATGTGTCTGCGCGCTGAGCTGGGTGTAAGAATCGCCGACAAGACTGTTCTTAAAATCATGCGTGAGATGGGTATTTGCTGTAAGATACGGCGTGAGACAGACTATCACCGCTATAGCTCCTATAAAGGTGTTGTCGGCAAGACCTTTGAAAACGTCATAGGACGCGACTTTTCTGCCGATGGACCGTGGAAGAAGATGGGTACCGACGTCACAGAGTTCAAGCAGGCGTGGGGCAAGGCGTACTTTGCTCCCGTCTATGACTTCGGAAGCAAAGAGATTGTCGCATGGAGCACAGCGAGGGGTCCAAACATGGTTCAGCAAAAAGCTCTTCTCGATCAACTTTTAGCGAAGATACCTAAAGGCGTAACTCCGATTCTGCACAGCGATATGGGTTGGCAATACCAGCACAGCGCATGGTGTAAGCGACTGAAAGATGCAGGAGTTATCCAGAGCATGTCCAGAAAGGGTAACTGCATAGACAACGGTGCTACCGAGCAGGTCTTTGGTCATCTGAAAGACGAGTTCTTCCGAGGAAGAACGTGGCCTAGCTTTGAGTCTTTCAAAGCTGATTTGGACGCATATGTTATGTACTGGAACACACAAAGGCGTCAGGTTAAACTAAAAGGACTGACCCCGGAAGAGTTCCGGAATCAGTCCTTAGTGGCCTAGGTCTTTATTAAATTCGTCCAAGTTTTGGGACGCAGTTCATTTTGAGGGCGGCTTTTTGTGTAGGACCGTGAATGTGTTCGCATGCACACGCGTTCGTACATGCGAGCTCGGGCGCACGCAAAGCGCCGTTCAAGCGACGTTCAAGCGCAAGAACGGCATCCGAAGCGCAAAGATTGCATTTCACGAGCCAGTTAGTGCATTTGAGTGACACGAAGTCCCACATAAGAGATGCAACCGTTATTCTAAAGATGCCTTAAGGCAAGGAAGCAAGCGGACTACAATTCCGCTGCAGCAAGAAAACGAAACGTTAGGTCAAGTAAGTTGTTTGGAAGTGTCATGGAAATTCGTGTAGTTGAAGAAAAGGGTCGCGCGCAAATCGAAGTGACCATCTTGAGCGGCCCCGATGACCCGCGCGTTTCGGGAATTGTCCGTCAGCTCCAGATGGTTGACGGAAAGATGACTGGATACGTTCCCGGAACCATCAACAGGCGCGTCGTCCTTCTCGCGGATGTTGCATGGATTCAGACGGATGGCAGTGTGACACTGATTCACCTGGTAAACGGGGAGACTCTGGAAAGTTCTAGTCGCTTGACCGAGCTCGAGGACGCGCTCAAAGACACGGCGTTTGTGCGCACTTCTCGACAGGAACTGGTCAATTTGGATCAGGTTACGGGCATCAAACCCGCAGGTTCCGGCCGCATGTTGCTGTCGCTTGGCGAGAAACCCCTTGTTGCTTCAAGAAAGTACGCTGCGGAAATCAAACGACGTATCGGAATTGTGTAAGGGCCAGCGGATTTTCTCGCGCATCGCTCCCGGTGCCGAGCGCCAAACACCACTCGAACCACACTTTAACAGCAGTTTTATCCCAGAGAAGGGAACATTATGGAACGCAACGAATCACAAAACTGGCAAGGAATTGAGCGAAAGACTCAGCAAGAATTTGATGAGGGACTCAATAAAACAGTAGGTCAAATCATGTGCAAAGGTATTTCAGGTGGCGCGATATGCTTCACCGGCATCTCGCTTGTGTATGGCGTCATTGCGCTGGCAACCAATTATGGTGACAGGCAAAATAACATCATACTTCTTACGCTGATCGCCGCCGGCGTCCTGTCGGGGATTTACCAGCAGATTTGGTTCAACTATCAGCCTCTGATTACTAAGCTCAGCTACCTTCACAGGTTTCTTGGCTTCAACGTTTGCCTGTTCCCAACGCTTGTGGCGATGGCGCTTATTGGCGGATGGGTTCCAAATATGACGCAGGCTTGGATGTCGTTTACTGCGCTGTACCTGGTCATTCTTCTGGTAACCACTTTGATTTTCAACGCCATGTTCAAGAAAGAGGAGCAGAAATATAAGGCTGCTTTCGAGAAGTACCAGGCGTCTCGTCGTGCATAATGTTGCAGGTTATGTATGATCAACTATGTGCACTTAAATTGACAGAGAGCCCGCGTCATCGTGCGGGCTCTCTACATTTTTAGCAATGCAGTTTATTGACGGCGAAGGCGCAGTAAAAACCAGGTTAATCGCGTGTGCGGAAAATCTTGGCAGCTTACTCAGAGCCGTGTCGGTTCGAACAAATCGACTTCGTAGATTTTCCAGTGTCGATTGATCCAAAACCCAGGTAATTATGTGTCCAGTTAATCCAAAAGTGAGGTAATTATGTGCTGAAAGGCACATAATTAGGTGGGTTTTGGATCAAAATCGTTCTTCTCGACACATAATTAGAGTTACGTCTCAAAAAGTGGTGTAAGGCTATTTCCTTACTACCTTCTAACCTACAT
>NZ_JDFG01000036.1 GCF_000565075.1 Atopobium sp. BS2 | reverse complement strand
CCAAGTGCTGCAAAACCTAAAGCAACACCACAAATAGCAACGGGAACTTTTTGAACATAGTTCATAAGGATTCTTCTATCTGTTTAGAAATCTCTTCTTATTTCTTTCAATAATAGATATTTTTTCATGGAAGCGAACTCAGTAGCAGATATATATCTATGCGTTGTAGTAATTAGCTAACAAAAACCCGCCTGGCTTCTGCTTCCGAGCATGTACACTGGCGGGTCTTCCTTATGCGATGTGCCTGCAATCTGCCCTGACCCGAGCTCGAAGGCTAAGGGCGGCCGCATGGGCCGACCTCCCGTCGAGACGATTGGCGTGGTGGCAGAGCGACCCTCTCAATCCGAAACCAAACACAACGCCACAGCGAACGCCGAGGCCTCCACACGCCCCGACTATCGAATCGAACCCGATGCGCCACTCGAGTCTCCGGATGTCGCATCGAAAGGACGGCTGCCCTTTTGCCGCCATGAAATCCGGGAATTCAGATTCACGGCGAAATTGGAGATCGTGCGTCAAAGGCATACCCTACGTCGTCGTTCTTCACCCTCATAGAGCGAAGACGGTCTCCCCGTCTATGGGCCCGCCTTCGGGCATAACACGACTCAAATCGCAGTGATCGGCCTCCTCTCGGCTGCGTTATCGTTGACATCAAAGTTAGATAAGGTTAATATTAGACCGACATTCGTTCTGATATTAAAAACCCATCGGTATGGGACAAGGAATCGGAGCATTGCTTGAGAAAGAACAGCAAAAAACCTGCAGAGCGACGCAAGGAGCTCGTGGATGCGGCAGCGAGGCTCTTCGCGGAGAAGGGCTACGAGAGTACATCGGTGCGCGACATCCTGGATGCCGTGAACGGCGCTCCTGGCATGTTCTACTACTACTTTAAGTCGAAGCAGGACGTCTACGTGGCCGTCATGGAGGACTTCATCTCGGAGCGCATGGACCGCAAGTGCGCAGTCATGGAGGACGAGGGCCAGCCGTTCGACGAAAGAATCGCCGCTCTGCGCAGTCTCGTAACGGATGACGTCAACGAATATGTCCGCTCCTTCGACCCCGAGCCGGGTGAGTCAGTTCCCGACGCCTCTTACAAACTCTGGGACATGGTCCAGATGATCGATCGTATGGCAGGCCCCTACACCAAGCTCATGCTGGAAGGGATACAGACAGGCAAGCTCAAGAACCGTCTCGGCGTAAACGAGAGCAATGCACAGGCCTGCGCGCTGTTCATGCTGTACGGGCTCTGGGGCGTCATGTACGACGGGCGTTTTGCACCAGAGTGTGAGCAGCGTTCTCCTCAGGAGGCATTCGAGATAGCGCAGAAGCTGTTTTATTGATGTAGGCAGGTTGCAAAATCGCCGCTCTGAGCGGCGTGCAGAAATGGGCTGATGACGGGAGCATCCAGATGGATGCTCCCGTCAGTGCATTTAAGAGAAAAACGGAACGAATTCGTTCCGATAGCAGTGAAAGGAGCACGGGTCCATGGAGGACGAGACAGACCTGGAAGACCCAGGTAAAAACTTGAAAAAGAAGCAGGGCATGGCCAGGCTGCTGGCCCTCTCTGAGCGAGGGAAGGGGCTTCTCGTGTTCGGCATTGCGCTCGGCTGTATCGGGTCAGTGCTGCAGCTCGTGCCCTATCTAGCCTCATGGCGGGTCATAACCTCTCTAATGTCAGGTGTAGCATCTGGCTCGGCCCCCGAGGCGGGCTCCATGCTATGGTGGGGAGCCGTCGGCCTCGCGGGGCTTCTGTCTGGAACTGCAGCCTCCTGGATCGCTGGAATCGCCGCGCATGCGCACGCCTACCGCACGGTCTGCGACATACGCATCGCGGTCGCAGAGCATGTGGGACGCCTCCCGATGGGCTACCTCGACTCCTCGTCCATAGGGCAGGTCGAGCAGGTGATGGATGCGGATGTCGAGCAGGTCGAGGCATTCCTCGCCCACCAGGTGCCCGACCTCGCGAGCGCTCTCGCCACGCTCATCGTCCTCTTCGTCCTGATGTTCACCGCGAATGTCTGGCTTGCCTTGGCCTGCCTTGCGCCAATTGTCATTGGAATCGCCTGTCAGCTGCAGGCGATGGCCAAGGTCATGAAGACGGGCGCAATCAAGAAGAACTTCGATGTCCTTGAACGAATCAACTCGTCGGCGATTCAGTACGTCGAGGGGATGCCCGCCATCAAAGCGTTCGGCCAGACCACGGCGTCCTTTCGCGGCTTCAAGGACGACACCGAGGCCTACCGGGACTTCACTGTAGGCATGACCGACCAGATCCGCCCGGGCTACGTGCGTTTCCGCGTCTTCACGCTTTCGGTCGCGACTTTCGCAGCCCCAGTTGCGATAGCGCTGTTCCTCGACAACCCCTCGGACGTCGCGCTCGCAGCCGTCTGCGTCTTCGCCCTCGTGGTCGGTCCCGCCGCCTCCTCGCCAGTACTCAAATTGCGCATGTTCGCCGAGAGCGTGAACACGGTCAACGAGGCGGTTGGGCGTGTGTGCGCAGTGCTTGATCTGGAGCCGCAAAGACAGGTTTTGCAGGATGTCCGGGCGACTCCCCAAGATGCGGGCATTGCATTCGACCATGTGACCTTCTCCTATCCAGGTGCCGAGAATCCCGCGGTAGATGGGGTGTCGTTCGCTGTAGAGCCCGGCAGCACTTGTGCCATCGTGGGTCCTTCGGGCGCCGGTAAGTCCACAATCGCCGAGCTAGTCGGCCGCTTCTGGGATGTGGATGAGGGAATGGTCCGCATAGGGGGAGTCGATGTGCGCGAGCTGGGGACCGATGCGCTCATGGACAGCGTTGCCTTCGTTTTCCAGGACAGCTTCCTCTTTGCAGGAACCATCCGGGATAACATCGCCATGGGACTGCCCAGCGCGACCGAGGATCAAATAGCCGCAGCGGCTTCGGCGGCCCAGTGCGACGAATTCCTCGCGCGGCTACCGAAGGGAATCGACACCGTCGTCGGCGCAGGTGGTGTCCGCCTGTCGGGAGGTGAGCGGCAGCGCGTGGCTATAGCGCGGGCAATCCTCAAAAGCGCCCCTATCCTCATCCTCGACGAGGCCAGTTCCTTCGCTGACGCACAGACGCAGTTCTCGATCCACCGCGCTCTGGCGGAGCTGACGAGAGGCAAAACGGTTCTGACAATCGCCCACAGACTTGAGACCGTACAGTCGGCGAACCAGATTATCGTGATGGATAAGGGCCGGATTGTGCAACGGGGCAGACACGACGAGCTCATAGAGGTCGATGGGCCCTATGCAGATATGTGGGTCTCCGGCGACAGAGCCGCCGACTGGAAGCTTGGCACAGAGAAAGCTGAGGTGTCGCTATGAGAGACATTATCGAAGCAATAACCTGTGGAGAACCGAGGCGCATAGCCAGACCCGCATTCTGGAACACCATTGCCCAGCTCGTATGGTTTCTACCCTTCATCTGTCTGGTGCTGATTGTCGACTGCATGTTTGGCTTCTATACCACAGGCGGACTGAGCAACGCCGAACTCTGGCTCGCGTGGGCTGGCATGGCCGCCTGCTTCGTCCTTGCCCTCGCGGTCGAGAACATCGCATGCAAGGTGACTTTCCGTAGCGGCTACGCTGTCGGCGCTGAGGGTCGCACAAGCCTGGCCGAGCATATCCGCAAGCTGCCCCTAGGAAAACTCGAGGGAAAGGGTGCTGGCGGCATCGCTACGACGATGATGAACGACTTCTCGCTCGTTGAGACGGGCATGACGCACCTGCTCGCCCAGGCCATCAGCGCCGGTATCGTGGCGCTCGTCACGACGGGGGCGCTCTGCCTGCTCGACTGGCGCATGGGCCTCGCCCTCTTCGTTGGACTGCCCCTGTCTCTCGCCATCACCGCCGTTGCACAGGGCTTGCAGAACCGCGCGGAGAGGCGCCTTGCCGCAACGAGAGTGGAGCAGACAACCCGAATCCAGGAGTATCTGAGGGGCATGCGCGCCATCAAGGCCCATCACCTGCAGGGCGCGAGCTTCACGACCCTCGCCAAGGCATGTGAGGACTACCGAGATGCCTGCATGGCAAACGAGAGCGCGACTGGCTCGCTCGGCGCGGTGTCGGAGGCAATTCTACGCAGCGGTCTGGCATGCATGACCCTCGCCGGCGTCTACCTGCTGGCCGGCGGCTCCCTCGACCCCACGGGGTTCTCCCTCTTCCTCCTCGTCGGCACGCGAGCTTTCGAGCCTCTTGCCGTGGTCCTCACGAGCTGGCCCGAATTGCAGCGCTGTGCGGCGGCGGGCCGCCGGATTATGTCTCTCTTGGGCGAGCCGGAGATGCCCGGCGAGTCCGATGCCCCCGAGGAGTGCAGCATCTCCTTTGACCACGTGTCGTTCGGCTACGACGATAACGAGGTGCTTCACAACGTGAGCCTGGACATAAGGGCTGGGGAGCTGACAGCACTTGTCGGACCCTCTGGCTCAGGCAAAAGCACGATTCTGAGGCTTGCCGCACGTTTTTGGGACCCGCAAGCAGGGCACGTTCTGCTCGGTGGGCTCGACGAGCGCTCCATAAACCCGGAGCACCTGCTCAGTCGGGTGTCGATTGTCTTTCAGGATGTCTACCTGTTTCAGGACACGATTGAGGCCAACATCCGCTACGGGCGCGCGAATGCAACGCACGAGGAGGTCGTTCAGGCGGCCAAGGCGGCACGCTGCCACGACTTCATAATGGAACTGCCCAACGGCTACGATACCGTTATCGGTGAGGGCGGCTCGACTCTTTCGGGCGGTGAACGCCAGCGTATCTCCATCGCCCGCGCCCTCCTCAAAGACGCGCCTATCGTCCTTCTGGACGAGGCGACAAGCGCACTCGATTCGGAGAACGAGGCCGAGGTGCAGGCGGCTATGGGCACGCTCGCACAGGGCAGGACTGTTGTCGCCATCGCGCACCGGCTGCGCACGGTGACGCGCGCCGACGCCATATATGTGATCGACAGCGGTCGCGTCGCGGAGAGCGGCACCCACGAGTCGCTGCTTGCCAAGGGAGGGACCTACGCGAAACTGTGGGGACTCCAGACAGATCTTGACGCCTGGCGCGCAAAGCACCCGCACGGCAACGGCGACACGCCCGCACGATGACATCCTCCGAAGACAACGGCGTTCATCAACCACAAGAGAAAGGAAACATCATGGAACCACAAAAGAAGAGTACATCCTCGAGGGCTGCTATTTCCGCAGGCGTGTTCATTGCGCTCTACCTGGCCGTCTACGTCATCATCGGGATCGTGTGCATGCCGGTGCCGATTCTGTTTCTGCTCATGCCCGCCCTCGTCGCCCTACTTGCGGCACCCATCTTCCACATAATGCTCGCCAGGTCACCCTCGGGCGTGCCCATCTTCATCGCCGCTGTCCTTCCGAGCCTCGTCCTCATCGCCTCGGGACACATCCCCATCGCACCTGCTGTCTCGGTCCCTGCGGGCATCGTTGCGGTGCTCATCGCACGTGCTGGAAAATATCGCAGCTTCGCATGGAACGCCGCAAGCCACGCCGTCTTCTCCTGGAACCTGCTCGGAGGCTTCGTGCCCATCTGGTTCATGCGCGACTACTTCTTCCAAGACATCCTTGAGCGGGGTATGAGCTCAAGCTTCTGCGAGACGCTCTATGCGCTCACGCCCGACTGGGTGCTTCCGGCCATGATGGTCGCCATCGTCATCAGCTCGATTTTGGGCTCGCTGATCGCGCGCAAGCTGCTCGCAGCCAAGCTCGGACGGGCAGGAATCCTGTGAACCCCCTCGAAAAGCTATATACGGAGCAGGGTCACAACGGAGGCATTGTCTTCGACCCTCGAACGAAGGCGACCCTGCTCGTCCTGCTCGACATAGCCGTCTTCCTCGGCCGCTCACTGCCCTACGAGGCCGCTGTCTTTTTGGTTTGCGTCCTGATTGTGGCAGTCGGCGGCATGGCCAGCACCGCCCTGCGCTACTGCGCGGTCTTTTCCCTGCTCGTTGCCGTCCAACAGCTAATCGGTCCCATGGTGGGCCAAAGCGCCGTGCTTTCCCTCGTGCAATTCCTGGCAGTGGCGGTCCGCAAGGTCCTGCCATGCCTGCTTGTGGCTTACTGGGCCGTGGGGACAACCGGCGTTAGCGAGTTCGCGGCCGCCCTGTGGGGAAGCGGGGTGCCGAAGAGCGCCATAATCACAACATCGGTGGCCTTCAGGTGCTTCCCGACTATTAGCGAGGAGTGGCGCGCCATAAGGTCCGCCATGAAGATGAGGGGTATCGGAACGGGCCTCTCATCCTGGCTGTTCCATCCCATCCAGACGATAGCCCACATCTATGTGCCGCTTTTCGCCTCCGTGATCTCTATAAGTGACGAACTCGCGGCTGCAGCTCTCTGCCGCGGCATGGACGATCCAGCTCCTCACACCTGCCTGGCGCAGATTGGGTTGCGCACCCAGGACTGGTTAGCTCTGGCGCTTGTAGCTGCGGGAACGGCCGCGGCAGCGGCGTTCGCCATTGCCGGGAAGGGGCTCTGAGACGATGGGCCAGCCGATGATATCGCTCACCAACGTCAGCTTCTCCTATCGTGGAGCAGAATCCCCGAGCCTATCGTCGCTGTCGCTTGACGTGAAGGCGGGAGAATGCGTGCTCCTGTGCGGGAAGAGCGGTTGCGGAAAGTCAACCGTCCTCCGCCTGCTGAACGGCATGATACCCGAGTTCTTTGACGGTGACCTTACTGGTCGCGTGAGGGTTGGCGGCATGGATCCCACCACCTGCCCTCAGTACAAGGTGGCCCGCCAGGTAGGGACTGTGTTCCAAAATCCCCGCACGCAATTCTACACCCTCGACACCACAAGCGAGGTGGCCTTCGGCTGCGAGAACCGTGGAATGCCGCGTGCCGAGATCTCACGTAGGGTGAACGAAGCCGCAGCCGATTTGGGCATCGCGGCACTCATGAATCGCAACATCTTCCACCTCTCGGGGGGTGAGAAGCAGCGCGTTGCCATCGCGAGCGTCTATGCTACCGGCCCGGAGGTGCTCCTACTGGACGAACCATCGGCGAACCTCGACTTCCCCGCAATCAGGGAGCTGCGACGTACCTTGGACATACTAAGGTCGAAAGGCAAGACGATCCTCATCGCCGAGCATCGCACGTGGTACCTCGAGGGCATAGTCGACCGCGCGGTCTACCTGGACGGCGGGAAGGCTTCCGATGTTTTCGCCATGGGCGAGCTCGCCTCGCTGACCCGCAGCCAGCGCCTTGAGACGGGCATACGACCCGTGAAGCTGGAGGGATTCGACCTCCCGAGGACAGTCGCCCCAGTGAAAGACACGCCCATGCACGAGATGCATCTCGCCGACCTCGTCTTCTCATACTCACGACATGCCGCCCCCTCCCTCTCCGTCCCCGACGCGCAGTTCGGGTCGGGTCGCGTCGAGGCGATTGTGGGAGACAACGGTGCGGGCAAGTCGACCCTCGCCTCGGTGGTGTGCGGGCTCGCCAGGGAACAGCGAGGCAGCATCGAAATCGACGGCGCCGTGCTCTCCGCGAGAAAGAGGCTGCCCCTTAGCTACGAAGTGATGCAGGAGGCCAACCACCAGCTCTTCTGTGATAGCGTCGAGGAGGAGGTCGTCCTGGGGGCGAGCAACCCTGGTACCCGAGGCCTGGAGTCGGTGCTAGGTCAGTTGGACCTCCTCGACGTGAGGGGGCGCCACCCCCTGACGCTGTCGGGAGGGCAGAAGCAGAGGTGCGCCATAGCGGCTGCCATGTTCTGCGGCAAGAAGGTGCTGGTCTTTGACGAACCGACGAGCGGGCTCGACTACGCCCATATGGCGCAGACGGCCACGCTGCTGCGGGAGCTTGCCGCGTCCGGGGCCTTCGTCCTCGTCGTGACGCACGACTTCGAGCTGGCGCTGGCCGCCTGCGACAGGGTTACCGAGATGAAGGGCGGAAAGGTCACCGCCCAATACGGTCTCGACAAGGGTGGCGTGGCGCGGCTGCGCGAGTTCTTCGGAATAGGGTGACCCTTCGCATTTGAGAAGAAAGGATTTTAATTTGCAAAGCAAAAGATTATTCTCCACCCGCATAGCGGGTGGTTTTATGTTTCGCGCGTAACACGCGCTCAACAGGCTAAAGCCTCGAAAATAATAAGACCAAGCAAGAAATGGAATTCCTGCTTGGTCTCTGTGATACGCACGTTTCAAATACGTCTATTTCTGAGGATACAGAGCCTCAAGGATCTTCTCGGCAGAATCAAATGCACGTGGCGAGTAGTCGATGTATTCAGAATATGGAATCTCTACGATGCTCTTATTAGCAATAGCAGGGACGTTCTGCAGGGAGCTCTCGCCCAGAAGGGTGTCTTTAGCTGCAGCGTCAGTTGCCTTATTGCGCTCTGCGGTGACGTAGATAATGACGTCAGGGTTGAACTTAATCAGATTCTCATACGTCAGGCCATTTGCAGACTGGGTTGTCGCAGGAGTAGCTCCAAGCTGATCGATGATAGTAAACTCAAGGCTCTTCTCGCTACCACCAAAGAGACCAAACGTGCCGTCCTTGAGGTTAGTCATAACCAGTACAGTCTTCTTTGCGTCTTTCTCGTGTGCTTTAACGCGCTCGTTAATGGCATCAAGACGTTTCTGAAGGTCAGCGGTGTAAGTGTCGGCATTGCTCTGAACATCAAAGATAGATCCAAGATTCTTAATGTCAGAAATAATTCCAGCAAGCGTTGGATCGCCCTGCTCAGAAGATGCCAGCTGAGTATAGACAGAAATGCCAAGGTCAGCGTAGTCCTTTGGAGAAGTCTGGTCCTTAGAAGTAAAGAGACGTGAGCGGCCCACAATAAGGTTTGGATTAGCAGCAACAACAACCTCGCGCGAGAGGCTCTTCTTATCGCCCAGCTGCTTGATTTTCGCATACTCATCAGCAATATCTGAAGGCATTGGCGCATCAGGCTTGATAGTGCCAATAATCTTGGAGCCAAGACCCAGACGCAGCAGAATCTCGGCTGCAGAGTCTGTCAGGGTAACAACACTCTCAGGGGCCTTGTCAAACTTGGCCTCAAACTCGTTGCCGTCACCGTCATAGAGCTTGAACGATACGGGATAGCTTGTATTGGCTGATTTCTTTTCTTCTGTAGCAGGGGTAGATGGACTAGACGTTGCATTGTTGCACGCAGTCAGGCCCAGTCCAGCAGCAGTTGCAGCAAATCCTGCCGCAATGCTCAAAAAATTCCTTCTCGTAAAGAGATTTGAACTTACACGAGGATCCATCGGATATCCTTTCATTCATCTGTTGATACTCAACAGGCGATTAATACACGTAATCAATGCTGATACCGTTTCCAGCAGTTGATGGCCTCACCGCACCCTCAACGCCATACACATCAGCAAGTAACTCAGGGGTCACAATGTCCTCAGGCGAACCCTCGGAAACAATAGTCCCCTCTTTTAAGAAATACAGGCGGTCGACATAATGAGCTGCCATCACAATGTCATGCAAAACAGCCAGGCAGCTGATACCAAGATTGCGGACAAGGCGCAAAATATCAATCTGGTACGTAATATCCAGGTGATTAGTAGGCTCATCAAGCACCAAAAACTCTGGTTCCTGAGCCAACGCACGAGCCAACATGACACGTTGTTTCTCGCCACCTGAAAGCGTGGCAAACGAGCGATCTTCAAAGCGAGAAAGACCAACTTTCTGAATAACGTCAGAAACGATTGACTCGTCGTGATCGGATTCTTTTGACAGCGCCGACTGATGAGGACTGCGTCCCAGCGACACAATCTCTCGAACAGTAAAGTCAAAGGACAGCGAGTTAAACTGGCTTACAACCGCAACTTTGCGGGCAAAGTCACGTCGTGATATCTCAGTGGCGTCGCGCTCGTCCCACAAAATCTGGCCGTCATAGCGATGGCCAAGACCGTAAATTGCTCGCAAAAGCGTTGACTTGCCAGATCCATTAGGACCCAAAATGCCCACAAACTCGCCATCCGCCACGCTAAGCGAGACGTCCTTTACAATCGGCTTGTTGTGAATGGTGACCGAAACATTTTGCACTTCAAGACGCATGCTACTCACCATCCCTAAAGCTGTAGTTGCGGGCGACCATGATGTAGACAAAGAACGGAGCGCCTACAACAGCAGTCAGAATGCCAATAGGGACTTCGGTATTGCCTAGGACGGTACGAGCACAGGCATCTGCCCAAAGAATGAAAATAGCTCCCAGTACCAGCGCCGTTGGCACCAGTCTTCGGTGATCAGACCCAACAAACGAGCGCGCAATATGCGGGATGATAAGACCAACAAAACCGATGGTTCCCACTGATGAAACAAGCGTGCCAACCATGAGCGCAGAAATGGTCAAGTATGCCCATCTGCACAAATTGGTATTGAGGCCAAGCGTTGTTGCAGCCTCATCTCCCATCAGAAGCACGTTGAGGGAGCGGAACTGCGTTAAGAAAAACACACTGACGAGAAGTACTACAACAACGGAAACGCCAACATTTCCCCAGCTTGCTCGTGCCAAAGAGCCCATGGTCCAAAACTTCAAATCCATCATGCCCTCAGCATTAGCGGCGATAGTAATAATGAAATTAGACAGCGCCGTGAATAGAGCATTCAAAATCATGCCCGAGAGAACAAGCTTTGACGACGTCATATGTCCGCCGGTAGATGCCAGCAACAAAACGCCGACAGTTGCTATTGTTGAACCAATAAACGAGAACAGCGGTACCGAAGAAACTCCCACAACGTGTACTGCGCCAGCTCCAAGCATGATGGCACAGGTTGCTCCACACGAAGCGCCTGATGAAATGCCCAAAATATACGGTTCAGCCAAGGTGTTTTGAACCGATGCCTGCATGACAACACCCGCAAGCGCAAGGCCAGCTCCAGCTACCACGCCCAAGATGATGCGAGGAAAACGTAGCGACCAGACGACCTTCTCGACAGGTCCTCCTGCAGCTAGAGCCTCCGATAGCGGCATACCAAAAAGATGATGCATCAGCACGGCATATGCGTCTTGTAGGGACACACCAATGGCGCCCATCGTTGAAGTTATTACAATGCTCGCCGCCAGAATTGCAACGAGAACTCCCATGAAAAGACGGAACGGTCCGGCTTTTCTTATCATACAATACCCCTCTAAAGTGACGCTGCGTTTTTTGCGCACAACGTACAACGTACAATGCGCGTTACACAGAAGCAGCGGAATTTTTCGGAAGTTAACTATATATTACTTTTTGAGTTGTGAGAAGACTGTGAGTTGAGAAATGCTTAAAATACCTACATCCCTCTGTGGGATACTCTCCGCGAGGCGGCTACTGCGAGACGACGCCGGCACCAACAGGCAATAACAGACGAGGTCAGACGAGGAACTTCATGGATTTATCAGCTTTACCAGACAATACAATCACTATCGGAGAACGCTCCGAAGTTCCAGGTCTTCTTGTTGTTCTCCACGGCTCGCTGCTTATGCCCAAGATAGCTGCGCTTCTTGCTTCCGGGAAACTTGACGCGAACAAGCTCCCCCAATGCCTTGTCATTACTGCGCCGTCTAATCAAGACTGCTATTCCCCTTGGCCAGTGGCAAGCGTGCGAACAGAAGCTCCAAATTTTGGAGGGCTTGGAAGAGAGTTTCTTTCTGATGTCGTACTTCCTGCTGTCGAGAAGTACGCTGCTCTAGCTACTCATACCGCAGAGGATACGTGCCCTCTTACCTTGCTGGGCTATTCCTTATCGGGTCTGTGCAGTCTCTTTGAGATGCAGACTACCTGCCGCTTTGACCAGTATCTTCTTGCCAGTCCAAGCACGTGGTTTCCTGATTTTGTAGAAACTTTTGATACGAGCCATGTGCGTTCGGACATTCGCTGGTGCATTGCAAGCGGAGAAAACGAAGGTAAAAACCATCCTGAACCCTTGCGCTCAGTGAGGCAGACAACAGACGCACTGGTAGAGAAGCTGGCGCCTGTTGCTCCGGACTATCAACGTATGTTGGATTCTTACGATCATCACAAGGGTCTTGAGCTGAGATTGCAGCGTTTGCTGCAGTTTGGATTTGGCGCGTAGAAAAAACCCGCCAAAAGCGGGCTTGAAATTTTTATGGTCGCGGGGGCAGGATTTGAACCTACGACCTTCGGGTTATGAGCCCGACGAGCTACCAGACTGCTCCACCCCGCAATGTAAACGCTTGCGCGAACAAGTACTATACCTCGCAACTCTCAGTGAGTCAAGCAAAATCAAAGATTTTCTCGCCATAAAGGTATGAGGTTGACGTGCAAGGGCCAAGAAAGTTGCGATGTCGTCAGCACAATTGGGGGCAGACGGCTAAACTATTGATACTGTCTTTGGGGCGCTGTGCTTGCGCCAAACAGCTATCGAAGGACTTTTGAGGATGACATTACACGAGCTCCTGGCGCTCTTTACCAGCAAGAACATCGAATACACTACCGCGCATCTTGACGCGGTTGATCAAAACGCACAGCTTACCGATGTTGCAAGCGATTCTCGTGAGGTCACCCCGGGTTCGCTGTTTGTTTGCAAGGGCGCGAGTTTCTCGCCAGCGTATCTAGCAAGCGCGGTAGAGGCTGGGGCCGTTGCGTATCTCTGCCAGCAATCGCTCGCGGAGGAGTTGCAGGCAGTGGCTCCAAACGTAGCCGCTATTTGCGTGGATGACGTGCGCCTTGCCATGGCCTACGCGGCCGCAGGCGTTGCGGGCCACCCCGACAAGAAGCTCACCACCATCGGTATTACGGGCACAAAAGGCAAGTCTACCTGCTCATATATGCTGCGCGCCATTCTTGACGGCGACGAGCCGTACTCCAAGTGCGGCGTGATTGGCGGTATTGAGGTGTTTGACGGCAAGGACACGCAGCCCGCGCACAACACCACGCCCGAGGCTCCTGAGCTGTGGCGCCATCTCAAGCATGCCGCGGACGCTGGTCTCCCCTACGTTGACATGGAGATTTCCAGCCAGGGCCTCAAGTACGACCGCACGGTTGGCCTCAACCTGAGCGTCGCGGTGTTCCTAAACATTGGAACCGATCACATTTCCCCTGTTGAACACCCTACTTTTGAAGATTACTTTGAGAGCAAACTGAAGATTTTTGACCTCGCTCGCGTGGCCGTCATCAACAAGAACACCATGATGTTTGACCAGGTCATGGAGCGTGCACAGAGGTGCGAGAAGGTCCTGACTTTCTCCACAACCGATTCCGACGCAACCGTTTGGGCGGACGAAATCACCCCTCACCAGGGCATGGTTACGTTTACCGTACACGCGCCAACCTGGACCGGTGCCGCCGCGCTGCCTATGTCCGGCCTCTTCAACGTGGAGAACGCTCTTGCGGCAATCGCCGTTGCCGACTACCTGGGCATTCGCGAGAAGGACGCTGTGCTTCCACTGATGAACGTTAAGGTGCCAGGTCGCATGGAGCTCTTGAGCTCGCCCGATAACAAGGTTACGGGCTTGGTCGACTACGCCCACAACAAGCTTTCCTACCAGAAGCTTTTCTCGTCAACATCCAAGGAATTCCCTGGTTATGGCCGCTATGTGGTCATGGGAGCCGTTGGTGGCAAGGCGTACAACCGTCGCCAAGAGCTGCCGGAAGAGGCGGCCAAGTGGGCGGACCTGATGATTTACACCACCGAGGACTGCAACATGGAAGATCCTGCGGTGATTTGCGCGCAGATGGCCGAGGCCACACCCGAGGGCGCCGCGCACAAGATTATCCTTGACCGCTACGACGCCATTTACGAGGCAGTTTCCGCAGCTTACGACGACCCTCGCCCGGCGCTGGTGTACCTGTTGGCTAAGGGAGATGAGCCGTTCAACATTATCGGCGGCAAGCACGTTCCGTGGATGACGGATGCTGCCGCGTTCAAGGCCGCTGTCCGCGCCAAGCTAGACGAGCGCGCTGGGCGCGCCGCGCGCGGGTAGCGCGGGTAGCGGCGGCGACGCGGGTGTCGCTGCAAAGGTTGACGGAGCGGGTCAGAAAAGTGCAGGTGAGTTGGTGGACGACGGTGCTTCGATCCAGATAATCTTTGAGCCGCGCATGATTGAGAAGAATAGTGTGCGTTCTTTAGTTCGCTAATCAAATTTCTACATATTTGTGTAATAAAATGCATTCTTATGAATACGTAATTTTTGACCTCAAAATTATGTGCCGAAAAAGGTAAAAAATGCGTTTAGTTGGAGATGAAAACTTAAAATTGGTCGATTTATCCCCAACTAAGACGATTTTTTACCGCCTCAAAAACTTTTATCTGGGGAAACGTAGTTACGTCTCAAAAAGTGGTGTAAGGCTATTTCCTTACTACCTTCTAACCTACAT
>NZ_JDFG01000035.1 GCF_000565075.1 Atopobium sp. BS2 | reverse complement strand
TAGCTCGTGTGAATAAAGAGGTCCGTGAAAGTAACCATACCTGGCGTAATTGTGCTTTCAAGGTCATCAAATGATTCAATAGTCACGTTAATGATATCGGGCTTTTGGTCACCAGAGTCACAAGGAATTGCTTGTACTCGCCATTTAGGCGTTCCGCTTGCTGAAACGTCCTGCTCATTATCTGTACCATACTTAAATTTCTGGCTGACCCCTAGAGCAATGAAGTCATTATTTAACAACTTAAACTTGGACATAATTAATCCTTTCTATTTGTGTTTGATATATGTCCAAGCCGCCAACTTGCGTTATGATTATTTTGCCGATAGTCGTTACGCAAGTGACGACTTTTTTCTTAACGAATAAATCCGTACTTTTTGAATTTTCTAGCGTCTTCTCGCCAACCTTCACGTTCGATTGGTTCTTGAATTTCCTCGTCCCAGCCTATCCACTGCTTTCCCACGTTATCGTTGTAGTAAATAATTCCGCACTTAACCAAAGCTCTAAAAACGTGAGTCATCGGCACATGAAGTTTCTCAGAAATATCTCTAACTTCTTCAATATCCGAACAGGACATCGTAAAACTAACCCTATCAGTATCAACTCGCTCAAAATCACCTTTCCTCAAAACCACTCTCCCACGAACTCTATCGACATCAGTAGTATCCATATTTAACACCTCCAATCACATAAACGGTTACTTGTGTAATTATAGAGCAAACGTTACATTAAAGCAAATTTTACTCATTTGTAACTATACGCAACATAGCAATCTTTAAGACACACCAAAATCTCACTAGTAACAGATTGTTACTAGTCCATAACCTGCATGAACAATGAACAATGGACACATGGGGGAGGGTCGTAGTACCTCCCCCATGTACGTATCCCTAGATATCCGAATCTGGAATATCCGAATTTGGAATATTCTCGTCCTCAACGTAACCGTCAAAAGTACCTTGATTCATTTCCCATTGCATAGACTTAAGCCAAGCCACTAAAAACACAGTTCTGCTACTGGTGAGAACTCTAAACCAATCAGTTCGATATTGCCGAGCATATAAAGCTAATCTAAAGAATGAATAACATCCCTGTTCAAGACACCAATCCATCATCTCGCCAATAGCTGTATCTGTATCAGCTGCTGATTTTGTTGTTTCTAGGTAATCAGTACCTCCAAGGCACTCAACATCAGAAACGTTATATTGTGCCTTCTCTGGGTTATCTAAGTGGCACAAATATCTTGCATAAGCACGGATATCTTTACATTCTTCTGGACGAGTGGCATTCAGTTTATCTGTAATCTCTTTAACTTGCTCAAAAGTCTTAACACCTTTAAAGGTAAGGATTACGTGGTAATGCTCTTTTTTATGTTCTCCATCTGCGTTTACATCATCACAGTGAAGTGGAGAAACATATCCAGGGACAAGCATATCTCTTAAAATCTGTCTCCAATTTTCTGGAGCACTTTCTGGATACAGAACAAAAACCCAGTTACGTTTTCTCTTGTCCGCCAAAATAAAACCTCCTGTTCAGGAGGTGTGTAATGTCTTTGAAGTTCCACAGAAAGACGCTATACTTATATCTATGGGACGTTAATCGACTTCACCACCTCGGTTTTCGTCGCTATTCGAACGGCAATTCGAATAGCCACTGCCATTATTTTACACTAGCCCGCCCACTACTTTGTGTGGTGGGCATTCTTTTTAAATACTCACTGAGAGCGAGCGGATATCCTCTATGGATCCGATTCGTTAAATCCATATTTTGATTCCGTACGCATTCAACCAATTTAGATTGGCAAGGATAGGGACTTCGTCCCTATAACCCTCTTAGGCTGACACTTCATTCCTTCGCGCTACACTAAACGTTCCGCTTGTCGTCATTCCGCGTCAGCCATAGGGACTAGTTACTCCTTACGAGCAAATTCATTAACGGCACGACTCAAATAGCCATCACGACCATGCTTATGCTCTTCGTATTTGATGATGAACCAGTTAAGCGGCGACTCTTCATATCGCACTAGCTGGTCAGCAAGTTTACAAGCGTAATACTTGCAATCGCTTAATTCGTTTTTTAGGTCTGTATTTTTATCCTTTAATGCCACAATCTTTTTATCGGCATCATCTATTTGGTTCTTTGCAATCCTAAGTTCCGAAGCAGTATCACGCTTATCTTGAACCAACTGTTTTTTAACATCTGAAAAGTTTGTAATTTCCGCTAGTACAGCATCCAATTTCTTATCAAGAAGTTCAACGTTTTTAAGACGTCCAATATCCAGCGCTTTACTCTCACTGAATAACTCAACAACCTTTAGAGCAAATTGAAGCCAACTAGATAAAGAATTCTGATAATCCATCTCATCACAAGCTTCAATATATTCAAGAAGACGATTACGACTTAAAAAGTCACGATACACAGCACCAAGCAACTGGTCGCCTTTAGCTGGAAACTTTCTAGACTCATCTACCATAGTTACTTCACCTTCTTAACATCGGAAGCTGTAAACCAGATAATGTTGCCGCCTTTATCTCGGTTATAGCTCGTGTGAATAAAGAGGTCCGTGAAAGTAACCATACCTGGCGTAATTGTGCTTTCAAGGTCATCAAATGATTCAATAGTCACGTTAATGATATCG
>NZ_JDFG01000034.1 GCF_000565075.1 Atopobium sp. BS2 | reverse complement strand
AAACTTAACCTAATATGCTAGAAAATGAATAGCGTCATATAAAAGATTTAACTATAGGTAGCGTAATGTATACGTCTTTTTAACAGATTATCCGACTTAGGTGTGTTTTGAACTGCCTCCCATTTCTTATGTCCAAGAAATGGGAGGCGGTTCACTCTCGTAGGTGGCCGTTTTTTGTGCCGTATGTAAAGGTTTCCTGCTCAAGTTATC
Organism: Atopobium sp. BS2; assembly: GCF_000565075.1. Lineage (GTDB taxonomy): Bacteria > Actinomycetota > Coriobacteriia > Coriobacteriales > Atopobiaceae > Lancefieldella. Next base: position 36,985 of record NZ_JDFG01000034.1, on the reverse strand, counting down.
GAGCAAAAAGTTCCCAAAATGCCACGGCAGATGACGCAGCAACATTAAGCGAGTCCACCTGATGAGACATGGGAATGATGGTGATAATGTCACAAGCCTCAATGGTTTTCTTATCAAGACCATAGCCTTCACTACCAAAGAATAGTGCTGCTTTTTTACCTTTTACCAGCTCTTTATTAAGAGGTACTGCAGAATCTGTGAGTGCAAGTGCACACGTAGTAAAAGAATGAGCTTTAAGCTTTTCAATAAGGTCCAGTGAAGTTATCTCTTCATCCAAACGAGTCCAAGGCACATTAAGAACCGTTCCCATAGAAACGCGCAGGACACGCCTTGAGAGGTTGTCGGCGCACTTAGCAGTCAAGATAACAGCATCTACATTGAGGGCCGCAGCTGACCTAAAGACAGCACCAACGTTGTTAACGTCTACTAAATCTTCTAGTACGGCAATATGCTTTGACGTGCTTAGAATCTCTTCTAGCGATGCACCTTGAGGTCTCCTCATGGCACAGAGCACTCCTCTATTCATCTTGTAGCCAATAAGCTGTGTAAGCTGCTCATCTGGAAGAATGAAAATAGGAACATCATCTGACAAAGGATGGAACTTCTCGACAATTTGCAAAATGTTATCTGTATGAGAAGTATTTGCAAGAAATGAGATTGGCTCACAGCCTGCAGATAGCGCAGTTTCAATCACAAAATGAGACTCACAAATCATGACGCCACGAGTTGGGTCAAGACGATTACGAAGCTGGTTATCAGTCAATCGGGCATACACATCAAGACGATTGTCGTCAGATGAATCTAAATAAATAACTGGATACGTAGACATAAGCAATGTTCCCCTTGCCTCTTGATTCTTAATATTTTCTACTCTTGAGACAAAAGTTAAACCGCGTTTATGAAAAAATTTCCTCTGTTGCTAGTCTCTTTTTAAGGAAGTAACCTAACAAAACCAAGATGGCAGACAAGCTTATAAGTGTACCCTGCAATACAATTTGGGAATTGTCAGCTGTATCAGGAAGCTGCGCCTTTTCCTCTGTCTTATGGGGTTCTCCAGGAGTGTTAGAACCAGGAGTTACTGGTGTGACAGGAGGTTGTTTTACGTACACATGAGTCCAATTAGCTGCAATAGTTTGCTCATTAGAATCCTTTGTTCCAATTACAAGATTGATCTTTAAGTGTTGATAAGAATCAAGCGTATTGGGATCAAAAGACATTGGGAGCAAGAAATACTCAATTTTATATTGGCCTATAGGAAGAGTGTTATCTTGAGAATACGTATATACAATGTCATTAAAAGTATTTGAGAAATATACGGGATTTCCTTCAGCATCAACTACTCGTGGAGATCCGTCAGGATTATATGTTAGATCAGTAGTAAGACTACCGTTCTCAAATAAAGAAACTTCGTAAGTAGAATCAGGCAACTTTTTAATGCCTATTTGTCCAGCGTGAGTTGCCGAACTTTCTGGAAATACATCAGCAATATCTTGAGATTTAATATCAGATAAAATCCTATTTGTAACCGTATCGATGTCTAAAACTTTTTTACGTCCTGCATCAACGGTATGATTAAAAGTATACGATGAGATTGTTGCTGGAGCATTTTGAAGACCCTCATCTGTAGGTCTCAAAGTTTCTCCAGTATCGGTAACATATGCAGTATGCGCCAAAGTATAGTAATACGTTGTGTGTGTAACAAAAATATTAGGCTTAACAATATTTCCATCACCATCATGGGCTTCAGGAATTACATACTGCTCTACTTCTTTATGATCAAGAATGCTATTACCAATTGTTGTAGGTGCGTCGTACAGACCTTGTTTCTCAGTTCTATTTCCATTGCTATCAACAAATGTAGTAAGGTTCCTTGAAATATCTGAAACTCCAGCACGAACAGTATAAATATAGTAAAAACCATGCTCTTGATCGTAGGACAGAGTTTTATCCAGCTTATACTCACCCAAAGGTATACTGCGATCAATAATGGCAACATTGTCTTGACCAACAGATCCATTAATTAGTTGGCCATTTGAAATATAGTTATTAATTATGTCTCTATGAGCCTGAATGTTATTGTCTGTATCGAATTCAAAAACAGGAAGCAAAATTTTATGATCAGTAACACCTGCAAGATTAGGATGTGCTTGTAGATAAGAATTAACAGCAGCTTCATCGGTTGTATAACGCAATTCATGATCATCTGAAAAAAGTGATGGGTCAAACCGATCGCTATCTAAAAAATGAAAGTCAGTAACTTTTTGTAAATCAAGATGTGATGTTGTTATTGGCTCTTCGTAGGGCTTAATTTCTGTCAAATTATCCAGAGAACCTAAATCATTTCCTACAACTGTAGTGAAATCAGATGCAGATGGATTAAATGATTTAATCTCTGTATGCAATAACAATTGATTTGAGTTTGTTTGTCCTAATAAAGTGTTTGCTAAAACAGGAGCAGGAATGTATGAAATAAATACACATAAAATAACAAGCAAGGTAACTGCACATTTAAATTTTTTAAAACTAGTTTGAGAATTTATCAATCTCATCTATTTCCACACTCCCTTCCTAAATCAAATCATTGTTTAAAAAAGTCTAAATCAAAAGTATATTCAAATATCTATATATTCTCTGAATATATAATTCCTCATAAGTTCCACAAAAATATGTGTTGCATATGAACTAGAATAAAAAGATAAGTGTGAAAGCTTATTAGTTTGTTGTTTTCAAATTGCATTACTTCTTGTTATGTACCTTCGTTCTTATAAGGAGTGCTCCTTGGCTAAGCACTTTGCAAAAAGCTCTGCTTCTCATACCGCTAACCTACAACCTCTTTCTTCAGAGGAAGCTACAGAGAAAGCGCCTTCTCTTAAAGACTCAGTACCAAGCCTTGGCGATACTGATATGTACGTTGCTCTCAATGAAGAGCAGGTAAAAGCCAATCAGCTCAATGAGCCTTCACAAGCTACAGAGGCCCCAGAAGAGCAGGCAGATGATTTAACTGTCATTGCTCCTCTTGATAGCGCAGAGCTTGGAGAAAAAGAAGAGGCTCCCGTTGTTCACAAGAAACATCAGTGGTGGAAGATACCTGCTGCGCTCGTTGGTATTCTCGCCCTTGTGTATGTGGGTGGAGCAATCTTCTTTAACTTCTTCTTTATGCCTCAAACCAGCATTTATGGTAAGGACTACTCCTTAAAACCTGCTTCAGATTTACAAGCTTCTAGAGCAAACGAGGCCTCAAATTACTCCGTCCAAGTCTCTGGAAACGGCGTAGATTTAACCATCAAGGCATCCGACATTGATTTGACGTACGACGCAGCTGGATATGCTCACGATGCTATTAGCCAGCAGAATCCTTGGATGTGGCCACTGGAGCTTACTCGCAGCAGGTCCCTAAGCCCTCACGCTACCGCTTCGTATGATACAAGCAAGGCAGACGCACTCTTTAATCAAAGAATCGAGCAGGCAAAAGAATCTGCTCAAACTCTAGAGAACAATGGTATTACCTACGATAGCTCGGCTAAAAAGTTTATTTTTGCCGACGACGCTATTGCTACAAGACTATCTCTTGAGGGTGTCCATAAAGACTTGCAAACCGCTTTTGATAATCTGAGCACTACCGTACAGCTTGGCCCAGAGAGCCTCATAAGTGCAGAAGACCTTGATTCTGCTTTGAAGACCGCTAATTCATACGTTGCTTCTGCAGTTGATTTGATGCTTGGCGATTCTGCCGCATATCAGCTTGATCAAGACACCATTGCTAGCTGGATTAAGTTTGATGAGAATCTCTCTATTTCATTTGATACAGACGCTATTACCAAATGGGTCAACGAGACACTTGCTCCTGCAGTAGATACTCGTGGAACTTCAAGAACGTATAAGCGTTGGGATGGAAAAGAATTCACTACAAAGGCCGCTGGTGCATACGGTTGGGTTATTGATAATGATGCTGCTGTAAAAGCTATCTCTGACGGTCTGTCCGCTGGTCAGGCAACAAAGATTGAACTACCTACAAAACAGTCGGCCGATAAATTTACTAAACAGGGCGAGCAGGACTGGGGCGGTCGTTATATTGACGTTGACCTTACCACTCAGCATGCTGTTCTTTATGGTGATGATGGAACTATTCTTTGGGAAGCCGATGTAGTAACAGGTATCCCAGACGGACATCACAACACTCCGGAAGGAGTCTGGTATATTACCAGCCACATTAGAGACGCTCGTCTCCTGGGACCAAATGACGAGAATGGCAAACCAGGTTGGGATGCACACGTTGACTTCTGGTTGGGTGTAAAAGGTCAGGAAGTTGGTTTTCACAACGCTCCATGGAGAAGTGCGTTTGGTGGAAACATCTACAGAACAGGCGGTAGTCATGGCTGCATCAACCTAAGCTATGAAAACGCTCAAAAACTCTTTGATATCGCCAAAGATGGAGATCCAATTATCATCCACTACTAGGTTTTTCTTAGAAAATATATTTATGCGCGCTTTAGAAAATAATTCTGAAGCGCGCGTTTTTATGTCTTACAGAAGATCCACAACACGCTCTTTGTTTGCCATAAAATCAAGATACTCTGAACCTAAGCGAGAAGTGATCAATGAACTGGCAGAAGGAAATTTGCTGAATGCTTTATCAAAACCATAGTCTCCTGTGCCGTAATTAAATGTCGCAAGTATATTATCAGACAGAAAGGTTCCTCCACCATCTGTATCGTATTCATAGTAGGAGACGGCAGGTAATTTGCGAGTGCTTATAGCTTGCAGAACGTAAGCAGTCCCATAAAGAATATATTGATCAAAATCTTGTGATGAGAGAGAAACTGAATATAAAGCGGCATCTTGCTCGATTGTTCCAATGATTTCTCCATTAACACTTACAACCCACGAAACGCCACCGTCTAATAATTCATTGTTTTTCTCTACAACTGATAAAATTGGACCAGATATATACACGTCGTTCATATTGCAGGTATAAGTCCTATATTCTCCAGACTCAAACTTTTCATATGAGAAAATATTATCAGCTGATTGCTCCCTTATAAATTCCACAGCTTGATGTTTTAAAAAATCGAGGTTTCGCTCCCTAACCGCTTCCGGTCTAAACCAAATACATATAAATACACATGCCACAATTACTGCACTGATAGTTATATACAATCTTTTCTTACCATGTGACATGTCTAATCGCCTCACTTGTATTGAATGTAAACCGAAAACATGCTCTTATGAAAATCCTATAAAAGATCCACTACATGCTCTTTGTTTGCCATAAAATCAAGATACTCTGAACCTAAGCGAGAAGTGATCAATGAACTGGCAGAAGGAAAATCAGAATCACTTTGCCTAATACCAATATTAGTAATATTGTTATATGCATGTGAACCTAACAACCCGTCTGATAGGTACATTTCTCCACCACTTGCATTTTGAACACTCCACTTTATGACGGGTAATCCTCGTGTATGCATTTCTTCAAGTAAAGGAATGTTCATTTGATACATGCTTTGATTGATAGAAAATCCAAAATTTGAAAGTATAGATAATGCATATATATCCTGATCAACAACTGCTATCAACTTGTTATTCCTACTAATGACCCACAAGAGTCCTGTTGTTGCAATATCTCCATTTTCCATTTTTGTAGCACATAAAATAGGACCTGATATCTCAAGATCTTCGATGCTATCTATCTTCAAATAGTTATACTCTGGCCCCAGTTCTTCACTGTAATCATTAAATGTGTTGAGTTGACTAGCAACACATTGTGCGGCCGATTTCTTTAAATTTGTTATCTGAAGTGATGATACATTTTTTGGTTTATAGAACACTATTAGGCCTATTATCAGCCCAGCTGACAACAATATTATGCCTACAATAACTCTTTTCCTACGCTGCATCATCTGTCACCTCATCATTACCTAGTAATAATGAAACTAACTAGAAGCTATTGTAACAATTGTTTACTCTTTAATCGTTTTAACTTTAAATCCAAAATAGTAAATGTGTCCTAACCAAACAATGACAAGGACAATACTGCCAACAATAACGCCTTTCATAAGCATGGCAATCAGACCTACAGCCATGACCAAGGTTACTGTAACAAGAATGCGTGTTTTAGTCTTAACAGTCATCCCTTTTCCAGCTTTAAAATCAGCAAGGTTATTTTGGTAAAACTTTGTATTAATAAGCCAATTATTGAGTCGGTCGGATGATTTTGCAAAGCAAAATGCAGCAAGTGCCAAAAATGGAACAGTTGGCAAAATGGGAAGCACTACACCAAGCACAGCAAGTGCCAAGCTTATACAACCTAGTGCCATAAAGGCAACACGTTTAATTGACATAAATACTCCCTACTGCTTTTTGAGAGAGTTTACCATGTTTAACAAAATGCAGTAGGGATATTACTTAAACCAAAGTATTTCTTATATAAAAATATTTATGAATAAAGCCTAGAAACGTGGCATTTGACCTCCGCCAAAGCCCATATTCTTCATCATGGACTCCATTGCGCGACGGCCCTTCTTTGCATTTCCGCCCTGAGTCATAGCCTTCATCTTGCCCATCATCTTATTCATCTCTCCCCACTGGCGAATAAGTTGATTAACTTCCTGAACACTACGACCAGAACCCATGGAAATACGACGACGGCGCTGACCGTTAATAATCTTTGGACGTGCACGCTCTTCCTTGGTCATGGAATGAATGATAGCTTCAATCTTTCCCATTGAACTATCGTCCACACCACCCTGCTGGGCCATCATGCGGTCACCACCAGGTAGAGCACCAATAAGCTTTGCAAGACCGCCCATCTTGCGAATTTGGTTCATCTGATTGAGCAGGTCATCCATAGTAAAGCCTTCACGCAACATGCGCTCAGCATCTTCAACCTGCTTCTCATCTGCTGCCTGTTGGGCCTTCTCGACAATAGAGATAACATCACCCATGCCAAGGATGCGCTTGGCCATACGATCTGGGTGGAAAACCTCAAGTGAATCGGGTTTCTCGCCCATAGAAACAAACTTGATAGGCTTGCCGGTAACCTCACGTACGGAAAGGGCACCACCGCCACGAGCGTCGCCATCAAGCTTGGACATGATAACGCCGTCAAAGTCTACGCGCTCGGCGAAGGTGCTGACAACATTGACAATATCCTGGCCGGTCATGGCGTCGACAACCATAAGAATCTGATCTGGCTTGACGGCACGCTTGATAGCAACGGCCTCTTCCATCATTTCTTCGTCAATTTGAAGACGGCCAGCGGTATCGACAATCACCAGGTCGTTGAGGTGGTCAACAGCTTCCTGGATAGCCTGAGACGCAATAGCAACGGCATCTTTGCCATCTCCACGATAGACTGGCACACCAATCTCTGAACCAAGTGTTTCAAGCTGATCTGCTGCTGCGGGACGGTGAACGTCGCAGGCGGCAAGCAGAGGATTCTTTCCCTGAGACTTAAGCAAGTAGGCAAGCTTTGCAGCTGCGGTTGTCTTACCGGAGCCCTGAAGACCAACAAGCATAATGACGTTTGGAATGCGGTTCTGCGCCAGCGTGAGCTTGGACTCGGTTGAACCAAGCAGTGTCGTGAGCTCATCCAGAACAATGCGGACAACATTTTGGGCTGGTGACAGAGACTCCAGTACGTCAGCGGTCATGCACTGCTCTTTACAGCGACCAACAAACTCTTTAACTACCTTGTAGTTAACGTCAGCCTCGAGAAGAGCCATGCGAATTTCTCGCATTGCTGAATTGATATCGTCCTCAGTGAGACGGCCCTTTCCGCGCAGAGCGGAAAATGTATTTTGCAGTCTATCTTGCAGGCTGTTAAACATTACTGAACTCCCTCACCAACAAGTGCTTCACAGAATGATCGAGCGTCAAATGTCTGAAGATCATCAATTGACTCGCCCACACCAATACGATAAATAGGCAGGTTAAGCTGGTTTGAAATTGCCAGAGCAATTCCTCCCTTTGCAGTGCCATCAAGCTTGGTAACAATAAGACCGTCCAAAGACAGGGCGTCATTGAACTCTTTTGCCTGATTAAGGCCGTTTTGGCCAGTAGTTGCATCAATAACCAAGACAACACTCACGGGAATATCCCCTGCGCGCTTTCTGGTAACCGAGACAACCTTAGCAAGCTCACGCATCAGATCCGATGAGGTATGCAGACGTCCGGCAGTATCAATAAGCACCAGTTCAGTGCCTTGTTTTTCTGCAGTCTCAACAACCTCAAAACAAACGCTTGCAGGGTCAGCACCACGCTCTTTGGTTACTACCTCAATGCCAGAACGCTCTCCCCATACCTGTAGCTGCTCAATTGCAGCCGCACGGAAGGTGTCAGCACCGCCAATCAAAGTCTTTACGCCATTAGCATGTGCGCGACCAGCAATCTTACCAACAGTGGTAGTTTTACCAGCACCGTTAATGCCTACAAACAAGACAATAGAGGGCGTATCCGTAAAGGGGTCTCTTTCTGCAACAGGAAACTCTGCCGTAAGACGCTCTACAAGAGCGCGACGAAGCTGATCGGAGCGCATAAGATTTTCTCGCGCTGCACGCTCACGCAGGTCGTCGGTGACGCGCATAGCCACCTCAGCACCCATGTCTCCCATAACAAGCGTGTCCTCAAGGTCATCCCAAAAGTCTTCGGTGACCTCTCCACCCATATAAAAGATTTCGCTTAAAGTCTCACGAGAACGCTCAAGACCGCGGCGAAGATTGTCCATAAAGCCCATTAGATATCAACTACCTTTCCGGTTGTCTTATCAAGCCTCTGAGAGACAACGTGGCTGACACCATCTGCCTGCATAGATACACCGTACAGAACATCAGCCTGCTCCATGGTGCGCCTCTGGTGAGAAATGACAATCAGCTGAGTAGTCTCTTTGAGCTGCTCAATGGCATCAAGCAGCTTGGAGAGGTTGGCGTCGTCGAGCGCGGCCTCAACCTCATCAAAAACGTAGAACGGAACAGTGCGCGTCCTATACACAGCAAAGAGCAATGCCAGGGCAGTGAGGCTCTTCTCGCCACCTGACATGAGCATCATCTTGGTAATGCGCTTACCGCGCGGCTGAGCCACAATCTCAATGCCTGTCTCGGAGAGATGGTCTGGGTCAGTAAGCTCAATGTGAGCATGACCGCCAGGGAACAGCATGGAGAAGATCTCGGAGAAGTTCTGGTTTACGCGGTCAAAGACAACAAGGAAGCGGCTACGCATCTTGCGATCAATGGCCGAGATGATTTTCTTCAGCGAGGTTCGAGCAGCCTCTAAGTCTGCTACCTGCTCATTAATGTAGTCAGCGCGCTCTTTGAGGCGCTCGTACTCATCCATGGCAACGGCGTTGACAGGACCAAGTGCCTCAAGCTGACTCTTGAGCGACGCAGCAAGGCGTTCTGCCTGCTCTCTATCTTCTGGCTCAGGAAGCGTCAATGCCTCGTCCAATGAGGCACCCGTGGCAAGAATGGCTTCGATGGCGTTTTGAACCTGTACCTCAAGCTTGCCAATCTCAACGCTAATCTGGTTAGCAGCGTCTTTCTCTTTTTCTACCGCAAGCGCAGCTTCAGAAGCAGCGTCTTTTGCCTCAGAGATGGTCTCTCGCAGCGTCTCGGAGTCTGCCTCCGCCAACGACGCGCGATCCTTGAGTCTAGACGCCCACTCAAGTGCCTTCTGGTGCAGAGCATCATAGCGCTTGTACAGCGGGTCAACGCGCAGCCTAATTACCTCAAGCGCGTGCGTTGCCTGCTTAGCAGCAGCAAGCTGCTCATCCAGCTGAGACAGACGCCTCTCAAGCTCTGCCTGGCGAGAAGCCATGCTCGTTGCACGCTCTTTTGCAACAGTCAGGTCCGTCTTTGCATCCGAAAGCTCTCGGTTGGCCCTACCCTGTGCGCGAATGGCATCCTCATGCTGCTCCTGCAACTCTTTGAGCTCCGAAGCTAACAACTCCATGCGAGTCTTAGCCTCTTCAGCCGCACGCTTGTGCTCATCAATGTGCGCACGAGCCTCTTGAGCGCGCTCTTTTGCCTGCTCTCGAGAAGTGCTCACCTGCTTCAGCTCAGCCTGAGAAGACGCAACCTGCCCTTCAAGACGGCCTCGCTCCGCAGCAATAGAGGTAAGCTCACCGTTGAGGCGAGCAACCTCACCCTTGGACTGCGCGCTTTTCTCGCGAACTGAAGCCAGCTCATTCTCGCAGTTGGTAACTGCAGAGCGAGCAGCCTCAAGATGGCGTTTGAGGGAAGGAAGCGCACCCTCAAGCTCGCGAATACGACGCTTACGCTCAAGAGAGCCGTCCTCAGCCTGAGATGTGTGTCCCAGGACCAGACGACCGTCTGGATAGAGCAACGTGCCGTCAGGAAGCGCATAAAGCCCGCGAGACTCAACTTTGCGAGCAGTGTAGGCATCGTCAAGACTCTGAGCGACAAAAACGTGACCAAAAAGCGCCTGCACAAGAGCTTCGGAACCCTTCTGCGCAGATACGTGCTCAAGCAAAGACGTTGTATGTGCAGGTGCAGCAAGAGCTGGAGTTGCATCAGAAAGAGCAACCAACGTAGCCTTGCCGTCCTCAGAAAGCGTCTGAACACGCTCAAAGAGCGTCTGAATGTTTTGCTGCTTGTCTACAACAAGCGCGGAAAGATCTTCTCCCAAAAGCTGCTCAACAAGAGCCTCAAACTCTGGCTGAACCTCAAGGTAATCAGCAAGTCTGCCAGAAACAAGAGAAGCGGTTGCTGCATCCGCAACAAGCTTTTCTGCCAGAGGACTTCCCTTTTGGACTTCCACATCAAGCGCACGAAGTGCCTCAAGCGTAGCTTCACTGCTTGAGAGCTCCTGGCGAGCAGTGCGCTCTGCCTCGCGAGCTGCTTCAAGTGCAGAAGCACGTTCAGAAATCTCAGCGACAAACGCCTCTGACTCCTGACGAGCTACCTCAAGGGCGGCGGTGAGCTCTGCCTCTTTAGCGACGCTATCTTCCAGGGCAGCACGAGCAATCTCAAGCGTCTCAGTAATCTGAGTCAATCTAGACTCAAACATCTTGTCTTCTACCTGCGCATGAGCAATCTGCTCTTCAAGTTTTACATACGCAAGCGTCTCTTTATCAGCGGTATTGCGCGCACTACGCTCAGACGCAGTGCAGTCAGAAATCTTTACATCAAGAGCGCGACGCTCGGCAATTGCCTGGTTAGCTGCCTCTTGGAGCGCGTTCACACTCTCTGTCAGATCAGCAACCTTTGCACGAATTGTTGCCAGCTGACCAGAAAGCTCTTCGTTTTCTTTTGCGGCGTCTGCCTTCTGTTTATCCATCACAGAAAGCTGCATACGCGTGTCAGAAAGGCGAGAAACCATGTTCTTGCCCTTCTCCTCCAAAAGACGCATGTCAGATCCCATACGACCAAGAATCTCTTGCATGCGACGGCGCTGCTCACCTAAGTCTCCAACAAAGAGCCCCTTTTGCTCAAGAAGTGACTGGAGCTTTTCAAGCTCACGGTTTTTCTCGCCCGCACGATATTGAGAAAGCTCAATAGCAGCCTCTGCCTCTTTAGCGCGTGCCTCCAACTTTCCATGCGTAAACTGCAGCTGACGAAGGTCATCAACCGCAAGCTGAACCGTCAAATCTTTGAGCTGAGCGGACAGATCTTTAGCGCGAGAAGCCTTGTCTACCTGCCTCTCAAGCGGTTTAAGCTGGCGGGTAATCTCGCGAGAAACCACTTTGGCTCGCGTGAGGTTCTCATCCATGGAAGAGATTTTGCGCTCCGCACGCTCTTTACGGCGACGATGCTTAGAGATATCTGCAGCCTCTTCAATGAGCTCACGACGCTGCTCAGGGCGGCTAGACAAAATAGAGTCAAGCTTGCCCTGGGAAATGATGGAGTGCGTATCTTTGCCCAGGCCAGAATCATGCAAGATGTCCTGAATGTCCATGAGCCTGGAAGGAGCTCCGTTAATCAGGTACTCAGACTCTCCAGAGCGATACATGCGCCTGGTGATGCCAATTTCAGAGAAATCAATAGGAATAGTGTGGTCGGAGTTATCCAAGACCAGTGTTACCTCAGCAACACCCACCGCTCCCCTTGCTGACGAGCCAGAGAAGATAACGTCTTCCATAGCCTGGCCACGGAGCATCTTTGCGCTCTGCTCGCCCAATACCCAAAGAATTGCGTCAGAGACATTGGACTTACCCGAGCCGTTAGGACCAACGACAACGGTAAGACCGGGGTCAAAAACCATCTGAGTTTTATCAGCGAATGACTTAAAACCCTTGAGTGTCAGCGATTTTAGATACACGGGTACAGGGTACCTTTCTACCTTAGGTGCATTTCTGCATCAGCATCAAGCGGAGCATCATCCACACCAAGACGTACCAACGCGTCTTGAGCGGCTTCTGACTCTGCAGCTTTCTTTGATGGTCCCTGTCCACGACCCACCTTAAGGCCGTCGACAAATACCACAGCGGTAAACGTTGGCGTATGAGCAGGGCCGCTCTCGCCAATAAGCTTGTACTCTGGGGTAGCTTTACCTTTAGCTTGTACCGCTTCTTGCAAACGAGATTTAGGACTTACCGAACGAACTGCCAGCGCTGGAGAAATGTGAGGTCCAAGCGTACGAATAACAAACTCGTGCGTTGGATCAAAGCCCGCATCAAGGTAGAGCGCGCCAACAATGGACTCGTAGACGTTCTCCAGAGCAGACTTCATGCCACGCTTTCCCGTGCCCTTCTCGGAAATTCCCATAACAATTAAGGGAGAAATTCCTAGAGCATCAGAGACAATGGAGAGTGTGTGACCAGATACCAGAGAGATTTTCAGCCTAGTAAGCTGGCCTTCATCCATATCTGGATAACGCTCAAACAGCTCCGTTGCAATAATGGCACCAAGAATTGAGTCACCTAAAAACTCCAGGCGCTCATACGAAGCAGAAACAGGCTTGCCCTCCACCGCCGAAGGGTGTGTGAGGGCAGCCTCGATAAGGTCTTTATTGGTAAATGTGTGACCGCAAATAGCTTCTGCAGCAGCTACTCGTTCGTGCAATTTCACGTATAAAACCTACTTAAGCAGCAAGAATAGCATCTACTGCGTCACCAACGGTAGCAATCTCATCGATGTTTTCTGCATCAAAGGTCATATCAAACTCTTGCTCAAGGTCTGTGACAAGCTGCAAAAGATCAAAAGAGTCTGCACCAAGATCTTTAAATGAGGTGCCCTCTGTGAGCTCAACGGACTCGTCAAGGTCCAGTGTCTCTCTAACAACGTCAATTACCTTTTCAAGTGTTTCTGTGCGATCCATACATCCTCCTTGCACACAACAATGACGCTAGTAATTTTACCCCGTGATGGGCGTCTGTATGATGACATTACTAAAGCTGAAACAAACAATCTTAAAAAAAGTAAAGCCCACAGAATTGTCCATGGGCTCCACCATAGTTATAAAAATTTTTATGTACAGACGCTTTTACTACAGCTGAATTGACGAGGAAATTTTCTCGATAAGGTTGGCGCGTACTGCATTTGCTGCAGAAAGTGTTCCTGCGCACACAGCAGAAGAGCTGGTAGCACCATGTCCTTTAAGTACAGGTGCAGAAACACCTAGCAAGAAGGCGCCGCCAACAGAATCTCCTGAAAGCTCCGCTGCTGTAGCCTTCAGAGCATCCTTCAAAAGAAGTGCACCAAACGCAGCCTTCTTGGAGGAATTAATTGCGTCTTTGAGGCTAGACATAATAAATTTGCCCGTGCTCTCAATGGATTTTAAGGCCACGTTTCCTGTAAAGCCGTCTGTCACAATAACATCAAAGCGGCTTCCTAAAATATCAGTTCCCTCAGCATTTCCACCAAAATTGATAGCCGCTTCTGCAAGAGCTGCGTGATATGAAAGAGCAAGTTCAGAACCCTTGGTCTCTTCAGAACCATTGCAGAGAAGGCCTATGGTTGGGTTTTCAATTCCAAGCGATGCATTGGCAAAAGCCTTGCCCATTTGTGCAAATTGCACCAAAACTTCTGGACGCACATCAGCGTTAGCGCCAGTATCCAAAAAGACTGTTTTATGGCCACCAAGTCCAGGAAGAATCAGGGTAAGTGCAGGGCGCTTAACGCCCTTGATGCGACCAATACCAAAGGTAGCTGCAGTAAGCACTGCTCCTGTGGAGCCTGCCGAAAAAAGGCCGTCAGCCTCTCCAGCCTTGACTGCCTGCGCAGCCCTTACAATACTGGCGTCTTTCTTCTGCCTAACCGCATTGGCGGGATGTTCGCTCATGGCAATAATTTCAGTAGTTACTAAAGCCTTTGCACGATTGTGCTTGTTTGCAAAAGGAGTAACAAACTCATCAGCTCCGGCGAGAAGAACCTCTAGCTCTTTGTCCTTCTCGAGAGCCATACGGACTCCCTCGAGAACAACCTCAGGGCTTTGGTCAGATCCCATAACGTCTACACAAATAACGGGCATGATAACTCCTTTGTGCTATAAAAAAGAAGGCCGGCCCCTAAAGAACCGGCCTTCTTGGCCATACAATGTATGAGTGTTACTCAGTAACAACAACCTCACGGTCCTTGTAGAAGCCACAGTTAGGGCATACGTGGTGAGGAAGCTTTGGAGCGCCGCACTGTGGGCATACAGAGCGAGCTGCTGCGTTAAGCTTGCTGTTTGCCGAACGACGGGTGTGGGTTGCGCCGCGGCCCTTCTTTTGTTTAGGTACTGCCATCTTAAACCTCTTTTGCTCTTGCTAGCGCCCCTAAAACACATGAGGGCGCGACCCATTCACATAATGCGTTGGATACTATACCACGTACTGACACATTTTGTACGTAGATACAGCATTTCTTCACCATTTAGGAGAAGAAATTTTATTTTACTCTTCCGAATCCGGCTCAATCACAAGATTTTTGAGAGCCGAAAACGGGTTTGAAGCAAGCTTTTCTTCTTCTCGCTTCTGCTCAATCTGAGCTGCATGACCGCAATCCTCTTCATTCAGATTGCAACCGCATACTGGGCAAAGTCCCTTGCAGTCGGACTTGCACAGTACAACATAAGGTGTCTCCATAACAAGCGAAGGCAAAAGAGCCTCTGCAAGATCGATGGTTTTATCGGCATTTACTAAAACGTAATCTGCCTCATCTTCATCATCTGCAGAAATTACAGGCTCTTCAAAGAGATAATACTCATCTACCTCTGCGTTTAAAGAGAGATGTGCGTCCTCAAGACAACGGTCACACGTACCAACTGCGTCAGCACGAAGCATTCCGGTAACCAAAATGCCCTCACCCGCGTTGGTAAGCACTAGATCAAAATCAATTCCCATAGGAAGAGAAAATTCATGCTCCCCTAGCTCATACGAGTCTTCATTAAGATGGCCCGCATAAGAAACAGTATCGCCTGCATTTGCAAGACGATCATCTAGTGCATAAAGAACTGGTTGCATTGGAATTACCAGGCAACGTTATTGCTGGTGTTACGAGGACCAGAGTTCTCATCAAGTGTCTGACGAACACGAGAGACAGAATTTGTCAGGCTCTTAAGGTTCTCCTCAAGGTGAGCAAGAACGGTATCTGCGTACTCCTCAGCGTTGTAGCGAGTATCACGCTCATACTGCTCTGCCTGATCACGAATGGCGTCTGCCTGCTGCTGAGCAAGGCGGACAACTTCCTGGTCACCAGCAAGAATCATAGCCTGCTGCTGTGCGTCAGCAATGATGGACTCTGCCTGAGCACGTGCGCGCTCAAGGGTCTCATCCTCTTCCTTGATGATGCGACGAGCGGTTGCAAACTCTTCTGGGAAAACACGACGAATCTCGTCAAGCAGCTCGTAGAAGTCCTGGGCATCAATAATCTTCTTGTTACCGCCATCCATAAAAGGTGACTTAGCCTCAGTTACTATCTGCTCAATCTCAGATACAAGGCTCTCAATTTCCTCGCCTGGCTGCATCCAGGGCTCCTTTCAATCCAATACATAAGCCGTGTTATATGCACGTATAGCCCACATGAGCACGACGCATAAAACACCTTTTTAAGAATGTTAGCAGAATATAATGAAAATGCAGGGCAAATATACTTAATTACCGCAATTATGCAGAGCTTCAAGCTTTTTAATGACGTTCTTTGGTACCAAAAATGATACGTCTGCGCCCATGGCTGAAATTTCTCTGACAATTGAAGAAGAAATGTAGCCGTACTCTGGACTAGACATAACAAAGACGCTCTCCAGCTCAGGAGCCATATGAGCGTTAAGATCTGCCTGCTGAAGCTCGTACTCAAAGTCTGTCATAGCCCTCAGACCTTTAACAACACCACCTGCGCCGCGAGCATTGCAGAAATCAACCAGAAGGCCTTCCATAGGCTCTACAGAAACGTCCACGAGACCTTCATCTACCAGAGCGTCTTTGAGCATCTGTACGCGCTCTTCAAGAGAAAAGGTAGTTCCTGTGCCGTGCTTGCGCTTTGAAGCCGCAACAGCTACCGTAACATTTTCAAAAAGGCGAGAAGCTCGTTTGATTACATCAAGGTGTCCGTTTGTGACGGGATCAAAAGTACCTGGTACAACTACGTGAGTGATGCT
Organism: Atopobium sp. BS2; assembly: GCF_000565075.1. Taxonomy (GTDB): domain Bacteria; phylum Actinomycetota; class Coriobacteriia; order Coriobacteriales; family Atopobiaceae; genus Lancefieldella. The sequence continues at coordinate 20,455 of NZ_JDFG01000034.1, read as the reverse complement.
GTTCAACGTATCTCCTATCCCTCACAACGAACAAGTAAATCAACTTGAGCAATACCATAACGCTTACTCTTAGAAAGCTCAAAGTTGTCAAGAGAAACTGAATCAGATTTGTGGCTATGCTCGTACACTACCACAGCATCTTCTGTCAGACTTCCCGCCTGAGTCAAGTCTTTAAGCAGCTTGGATACTACCTCTGCCTCAACGGCATAAGGAGGATCCAAAAATACCACGTCAAAAGGACCTCCAAACAGCTGAGATGACTCAGCTAAGTGCGCCGTATCTCCACAGATAACACTCATCTCAGAGGTGCTTACACCAAGAGATTTAGCCGTACGCTTAATGCGATCGCACGTCTTTCTATCTTTATCAATAAAGGCAGCGTACAGGGCTCCTCTAGAAAGTAGCTCAAAACCCATAGCACCCGAGCCTGCAAAAGCGTCAAGCACTCTAGACTCACTGAGGTCAAGACCGCGAGAAGCCAAGATGGAGCTTGCAATAGCCTCACGCGTACGATCAGTGGTTGGTCGCGTAGTCCCCTTACCATCAGGAGCCTCAATTGCACGACCTTTCCATTTTCCGCCAACTATCCTCATGGGTTTTCTCGCCACCAAACCTATCTTGTACTGCAGTTTACCTGCAGGTTATTACTTATAGCCAAGCTCTTCAAAGTAGATGCCAAAGCGATCTTTTGCCTCAATTCCCAGCGTGGCATAGGCGTCGCTGGTAAGATTTGGGTCCTGTGCCGTAATAGCCAGGGCGTCCATGTGAGCCGCCTCAATCAGGTCCGCATCCGCGTAAAGATCAGAAATCTTGAGCGTGGTGCCGCCCGACTGACGGTATCCCAGGGTCTCTCCCTCGTGTCTAAGCTCCAGGTCAAGCTCTGCCAAGCGCGCACCGTCAGAGGTTTGCTCAAGGGCGGCCAAGCGCTTTCTTGCGGTAGAGCCTCGCTTGGCGTTACTGGCAAGATAGACGGTTCCTGGGAAGTCTCCTCGACCAACACGACCTCTGAGCTGGTGCAGCGTTGCCAAACCAAAACGGTCAGCATTAAAGACAATCATGACCGTAGTATTAGGAACGTCAACACCAACCTCAATGACGGTTGTGGAGACCAGAATCTGCGTCTTATTTGCGCGGAACTTTTCCATTACCTGATCTTTTTGTGTCTCAGGCAATCTACCCGTCAAAAGATCACAGGTAAAGTCCTTGAAAACGGTCTTTGAGAGCTCCTCGTATACACGAGTTGCGCTGTAGAGCTTACCGTTTGTGCGAGCGGCCTCAGGAACATCTTCAAGCTCTTCTTCAGAATCGCTTGGGTCAATTAAAGGGCAGACCAAATACGCCTGATGACCCGCTTGAACAGCTGCGGCGACAGCAGCATATGCTTGGTCAAGGTTTTCTGGCACACACAACTTGGTGGTAACGCCAGCGCCTGCCTTTGGTCTTTTGGTAATGCGAGACGTATCAACGTCTCCATACAAAGAAAGTGCCAGCGTACGCGGAATAGGCGTTGCACTCATGGCGAGAAGATCTACGCCTTGTCCTTTTTTGCGCAACGCTGTTCTTTGATCAACGCCAAAACGATGCTGCTCGTCTACAACAGCAAGGGTAAGCTGCTTAAATACCACACGGTCAGAAAGAAGCGCCGTAGTACCAAAGACAATGGACAAAGAACCGTCGGCTAGGCAAAGTTCAATCTGTTGCCTCTCTTCTTCTGAGGTAGAGCCCGTAATAAGCGCCCACGTAATTCCCGCAAGTGAAAGCAAGGGGCCAATCTTTTGAGCGTACTGCTGAGCAAGAACCGAGGTAGGAGCCATCACGGCAGCCTGAGTTGAAGAATCTGCGGCTGCAGCCAAGGCAACGGCAGCAACGGCTGTTTTACCAGTACCAACATCACCCAAAAGCAAGCGATTCATAATACGTGGTGCAGTCATGTCAGAAAGAATCTCTTGAGCAGCATGGTTCTGCTCGTCAGTCAGAGCAAAGGGCAAAGCCTCAATCAGAGCCTTAACTTTAGGTCCATCTATAACGTGTTCAAAAGGCCTATGACCCGCAAGCTCCAAGTTTCTTCTCGCCAAAAGAGCAAGCTGCAAACTTAAGAGCTCATCAAAAGCAAGACGGCGACGAGCCTGTTCAGCTGCGTCCAAACTGGAAGGAAAATGAACCTCACGAAGCGCCGATGAGAGCGACATGAGGTGGTGTTTGGTGACAAGCTCTGAAGGCAGCCAATCACACACGCTTCCCGTGTCCGCCAAAGCTGCTGACATAATGCGACGCATCCATGCAGGACTCACGCCCTCGGTAGCTGGGTGAACAGGAAGAATTGCCGCCTTTGAAGGAGCCTCTTTGGAGCGTGTTTCATCGTTTGAGTCAGACTTTGCCGTACTAAGCACCTCGTAAAACGGTGACTTCATCTGGCGGTAACCGTAGGCAAAGAGAACCTTACCGCTTAGCGCCACTTCATCGTCAACGTGGATTTGCTCAGCTATCCAAGGCTGCCTAAAAAACGAAGCTGTGAGCACGCCCGTATCATCCACAACCTCAATCTCAACAATGACCATTTTAGGACGCGGACGCTTAGTCTTAACCGAGGCAACACGACCTGTAATGGTAGCGTCTTCGCCTATCTGTGCGAAGGCTATCTGCACGCGGTGAGAAAAATCGAGGTAGCGGTGAGGAACATTGAGCAAAAGGTCTCGAACACGCAGAATGCCGAGACGCTCAAGCGCCTCGGCACGATTTGCATTGACATACCTTAACCTGGTCACGCTATCAACAAGTGAGCAGGTATGTGCTACTCGCTCTGATGCGGGAGCGATGCTTACCTTGGACTCAGACATTTCCTACTCAATAGAGAAGATAACTGGATAGAGTGGCTGCTCGCCGCGCTGAGCGTCAACCTCAAGATCTGGATAAGTGTCCTCAATCTTGCTGGCGAGAAGATCGAGCTGCTCGTCAGAGAAGTCTTCACCTGCAAGAATGGTGAGGTTGTCGCCCTCTTCCTCCTCTTGCATCTTAGCGATAAGGTCAATCGTGACCTTCATAACATCAGAGCCGACAACATCAATGGAGCCGCCCTGGATACCCATGACATCACCATCGTGGATAGGAGTGCCGTCAGCTGCAGAAGAATCGCGGACTGCAGTAGTTACCTCACCGTAGCGAACGCCAGAGATAGCGTCAGTCATCTCTTCTACAAGCTCTTCAAATGGAACGCCATCTGCAACAACAAACATTGCAGCAAATGCCTGAAGAACAGACTTGGTTGGAATAACGGCAACCTTAACATCCTCGCATGCGCTGGCAGCGGCTTCTGCTGCCATACGAATGTTGGAGTTGTTTGGCATAACAATGACCTGGTCTGCATTGGCCTCTTCAATTGCAGCAAGAATGTCTGCAGTAGAAGGGTTCATGGTCTGACCACCTGAAACAACAACATCCACACCAAGAGACTTCAAGATTGATTCAGTGCCAGAACCAGCAGTTACTGCAACAAAGCCAAGCTCTTTTCTAGGTGCAGCCGCAGCCCTCTTATCTTCAGCGATCTTCTCGGTACGCTCCTTAGCCTCAAGGTCCATGTTGTGAATGAAGACCTCAAAAATCTGGCCGTACTGAAGCATGTACTCAAGAACCTTGTTAGGAGTATTTGAGTGAACGTGAATCTTGTAGTCTGGGTTTGCGCCAACAAGAAGCTCACAATCACCCATAGTTGCCAGGAAGTTCAGAGCTGCTTCCTCGTCAAAGTCTGGGCTATCTGCCTTGAAGAGGAACTCATTGCAGTAACGATACTCAGAACCCTCCCAGTCATCGTTGAGCTCAATCTCAACCTTTGCGCTAGTAGCAGCTTTAGCATCAGAAACAGAGACGGTAGTCTGGAAGTCAGTTGTTTCAGTCTTGCCGGTAACAGCGTTTACAAAGCCCTCAAGGAAGGTTGCGAAACCAAATGCACCAGAGTCAACAACACCGTTCTCTTTGAGGACAGGAAGAAGCTCAGGAGTGCGGGCAACAGACTCATATGCCTCAACAACCAGAGCGTCCAAAACCTCAACTGGGGTGAGCTGAGACTTCTCAAGGGAGTCTGCCTTAGCAGAAACGTCCTTCAAAACGGTGAGAATAGTGCCCTCAACTGGCTTTCTAACAGCCTTAAAAGCAACCTCTTTACCGCGGCGGAATGCGTGAGCAATATCCTTTGGAGTTACTGCCTCAGGATTTTTAACGTCACACAGACCCTCGGCAATACCACGAAGAATCTGAGACGTAATAACACCAGAGTTACCACGAGCTCCCATCAAAGAACCGTGAGTGATTGCCTTTGCAATATCCTGCATGCTTGCATCTTGAGGAAGATCTTGAACCTCACGAACAACGGTGCCCAAGGTAAGGGACATGTTAGTGCCAGTGTCTCCATCTGGTACAGGGAAAACGTTGAGCTTGTTGATCTCTTCTGCTTTGTCTGCAACGGCAAGGGCTGCTACAGGGAAGCATGTACGAATGACATTTGAAATCACGTTAGACCTCAGTTCCTACTCATTTGAAGCAAAAAGCTTAGCGAGAATTACGCATGGCCTCGATATGTACAGTTACATCAACACATGAAAGCTCTGCAATTTGCTTAAGCAAAAACTTTACTGAGCTCTCCAGATTGTCGACAACAGACGCCATGTTAACGCCCTGCTCAACAACAATGTGAAGGTCAACCTGAACTCCCTTAGGAGTTGGGGTCACATCGATACCCTTACGAAGTCGGTACGTTGGAAGAAGACGAGCAACACCTGCTGCCTCATCGATCTCTGCCATGCCAACAACGCCATAACATTCCATAGCTGCATAGCCCGCCAGGTCAGCAAGGCAATCATTAGAAACTCTTAGTGTTCCGGGAACAGCGGTAGTCATTACATAACTCCTCTCGCAAGAACCAGGGTTAGTCATTGTTATTTAGTATACCGCAGAGCACATTTATTATTAAAGCGGCTTATATATACAAGTTGATAACCTTGCAATTGACAAATCTTTTTCTTGTTATTTAATCTTGGTGTAATAAATGAAAAACATTCAAAAGCTGTCTAAGAGCTATCTAATTGTGAATGTTATATTCATGCTTTGACAACACAATATATTGTGCTATATTTATTCGGCTATTTGGAAATTTTAGGCGCAGAGGGCGCCTATCCTATGGAGGTCTTACTCATGTCGAAGGTCTGTGATTTCTGCGGTAAGCACGCCGTTGCCGGTCGCTCCATCTCCCACTCTCACCGTACTGTGGCCCGCACCTTTAAGCCAAACATCCAGCGTGTTACTGTCGTTGTCGATGGCCAGCGCAAGAAGATGAATGTTTGCTCCCGTTGCCTCAAGTCCGGCAAGATTGCTCGCAACTAAGCAACTCAGCTCGTCTTACCTCAAACTTAAAAAGGTCGCTTCGGCGACCTTTTTTCTTAGCTCGATTATCTGACAGCAACATCTAATACTTCTTGCTGGACTTACAGCCGCTTGTTGAGGCTTTGTTTCTCAAACGCAGCGCAGACGCGACTCAATAAACGTTTTAGTTCCAAAGCTGCACCAAAAGACAGCCCTTCTCGCACCTTACCCAAGCATTGTCTGATTCAACGATATTTGAAATACCGTCGTCCCCCAGCAAGGTGAACTTCTGGTGATCAAGATTCCACTTCATGCCAGCCTCAGAAACCTCGCACTCCTCTGACAAAGCCACAAGAGAAATCTTTTTACCTACATCGTTAGTGTTCAGCTGCCAAGAATCAACCTGGCCAGCAACTAAAAAGCGCATCTCAAAGTCATTTTCAATAACTCGAACGCTTGCCTTGCCCGTCTTTGCCCACGTAGCGAGAAGACCAAGCACTACAAGCTGGTGATCAAGGTGGCCGCCAGATGTGGAGACAACCGTAAGAGAGAACTTGCTATTTCTACGAATTGCCTCGTACTCGGCAGACTTTAGAGCAAGAGCCAGGTCGGTATCGTACTTGTCCGCATTAAACTTCATGCAAGGTACCTGCTGCTCTTTAAGCCAGGCCAGAGTTTCTGGTGTAGCCGAGTCAAAGTCTCCAAGCGCAAGTTGTGGAATCACGCCGGCAGCGTGACATGCGTCTGCACCATGGTCAACCGCTATCAGGTAGTCAGCGCTCTGGGCGCAGGAAGAGAGCGTCGTGTGCGAAACCGCCTCTGGGGATCCGCCCACAACAAGGACCTCAAGGGGTTTCTCGCCAGAAGGCGCTGCGGTCAGAGGACGCTCGTAGTCCTGAAGGCGCAGAAGCGACAGCTCGCCGTAGGTGTGGGCAAAGATGTTAGAGTGCTCGCGCATAAAGACGGGGTCGCGGCCGTCATGATCATTGTAGAGCGCTACCACAGGAAAGCCCGCATTTTGTGCTGTCTGTGCGCCAAACGGAGCATCCTCGAAGACCCAGGTAGTTGCCTTATCGGTGCCAAGGCGACGGAGTGCCTCAAGGTATACATCAGGCTCAACCTTGTCCACTCCCCCCACGTCTTCTGTAGAAACCACCGTTTTAAAGAGGTGCTCAATACCTTGAGCCGCGAGGGCCGCACGCACTTCTCGCACAGGAGTTGACGATGCAACAGCCATAGGAATACCCGCATCGTAAAGCTCCTGCAAGAACTCTTTTGCACCAGAAATAATGGAGACGTGATGTTGATACTGCTCTGTTACATACGCGCAGAACTCTTCATACAAAGCTTCTGCAGTGATAGGCAGCTCCAGATGATCAACGCAAATTTTGCAACCATCCATAAGCGAAACAGCCTCAACGCGCTCAAAAAATTCTGAGTCAACAGTCTTGCCGTATTTAGGAAGAACAGCGCCAAACACATTGCGCCAAACGCGCATTGAATCAACAAGAGTTCCATCGCAATCAAAAATTGCACCGGTCACCTGCATAATGCCTCCGTAAACAAACTTATTAGTTGCAATCGTGAAATATCTACTCTAAGTAGGGTAAAGTATCTCACGTTTATAAATTGTTTTCATGGAGGATGCATGGCACGTTATAGCTATCATTGCACACACTGCGACAATACCTTTGAGATTGAGCGTCCAATGAGCCTGAAGATTGAAGCTCCTCAGTGCCCAAAATGCGGACACGAGACTGAGCGCGTTTACAACACCTCAACCATTGTCTTTAAGGGCAGCGGTTTTTATAACACCGATAGCAAAGGAAAGTAATCCAACGCTTTTTGGCTCTCTAGACCGCTCATAAATCGTATTTGTGAAGCTCTTGTTGTGATACACAGCAAGAGCTTTTATTTGCGCTTAAGGACCGCCATAAAGTGAGCATCACAATCAGCAGATGCAAAAGCCGTCTGCAAAAATCCCTCTGGTGTAATGCACGTATCGAGAAACTCTTGTGCTTCTGTCGTTAAGCATGCGCGCGCGGGGCACTCAAAAAGACTTTGCACCTCAAAGTGAGAACCCTCTGAACTTGCAAGAAAATCGTCAATAACCTGCTGATTCTCTGAATTTGAGAGCGAACACGTCGCATAGACTAAATAGCCACCAATCTCTACACGACTGCTGCAACTCTGCAAGAGTTTGGTTTGTAAAGCGGTAAGCTCTCCGCCGTCATACAAACTTTCTGGTGACAAATTCCACGCAATCTCTGGATGACGACGAAGGGTGCCCAAACCAGAACAGGGAGCGTCAATAAAAACCACATCAAAGCTCTGATTAAGCTCCTCTGGAACCTCTGGTGACACAAACAGTGTAGCGTCAAACGTGAGTGATGTAACCTGATCTGAAAGGCCAGCAGTTTTCAATCTTCTTTTTGAAACGTGGGACTTTCCCTTTACAAGTTCAACAGCGGTTATGTGGGTATTCTCTTTATCAAGCGCCTCAAATGCGTGAGAAAGCAACAAGGATTTGGTTCCTCTGCCTTGTCCAACCTCAAGTATTTCTTGGTCTACATAAGATGCCGCGAGAAGTGCCACAAGCTGAGAAGCTAAATCTGCAGGAACAAGCTGAACTTTCTTTACATATGCGTCAACGTTAAGTTGAGCAGGATTTTTTACCTCATACACATCTGGCAGAACTGTTTGCTGTAGCTCTAAAGAGCTGCTCTGCAATTGCTGCTCTGATACGTTTCTTTGTAAGACATACACAGGAGCGGGGTTCTTTAAATTAAGAATGAGCTTTTGAGCGGCAGACTCTCCCAGCGACTCAATAATCTCCAAACAAATCCACTCAGGAATGCCTGACGCCCACGAAAGCTCTGAAGGCGTTTTGGGATTCTTTGCACGCGTAAGCTGAGCTTCTTTTTCAGAAATTTTTCTAAGCACAGCATTTGCAAGACCAGAAGAACGCTTTGAGATAGACTTTACCAGCTCAACACCTTGGCTAATGGCGGCGTCACGTCTAGTCTCTAAATATAAAACCTCAAATACAGCAATACGGAGAGCGTCCTGTACCTTTGGCTCTAGATGAATACCTGACTTAAGATGATTCCTCAGAGCTTGATCAAGTTTGCCCTTTGTGAGGGTAGCCCCTAGTGCAAGGCGTGTAGCAAAAGCTTTATCTTGAGCAGAAAGCTCCGAGAAGTCTTTTGACTCTCGTAAGTAATCACGAATACGTAAATTATTGCGTCTACACTCAAAGAATGCCTGATAGGCCACTCTTCGAGCAGGAGTTAAGGTGGCCATTATTGAAGCATCTGCCAGGTCATCTGGGACTTCTGAAGTCCTGCGGCAAATGATTTTGCATCCATAGAGCGCTTGCCATCTGGACGCACCTCAAGAAGCTCAAGAGTTCCTTCAGCACAGCCAAGGAACAACCCATGATCTTGAACAGCAACCAAGCCTTGAGTAACAGAAATATCACTTGGAGCTAGTTGAGCGGAGAGAACGCGCAAAGATCTGCCACCAACCGAAGCGCGAGCAGGAGCGGTATCAGACGAAGCCTGAACCCTCAACGCATTTACCTGGGCTGAGTCTTCTGGAGCAAGCTTCATTTCTTGCTTAGTAACTTTAGGAGCAAACGTTACTTCTCGCTCATCCTGTGCATGCCACTCAAGAGAGCCTTCCTTGAGGTCAAAAAGAGCCTGTGACAGGGCATCAGCACCTAGTTGTGCTAGAGCGTCAGTGAGCTGCTCAGTATTTTTGGAGCCTACCTCACACGATGCTTGCTTGCACCAATCTCCTGCATCAAGTTCATGAGCAATTTTCATGATAGAAACGCCAGCGACTGCATCACCTGCGAGAATTGCGCGCTGAATTGGAGCGGCTCCTCGCCAGCGAGGCAGCAGTGATGCGTGTACATTCAAAGCACCATAAGGTGCAAGAGAGATAACTTCGTCTGGCAAAATACAGCCAAAAGCAACCACACAGAGCGCTTCTGGTTGTACCTCTTGCATGGAAGAAATTACTTCTGGAGTCATGCGGTTTGCCTCAAGAACGGGTAATCCAAGCTCTTGTGCGCATTCTTTTACGGGAGACGGCTCAAGCGTTTTGCCACGACCGCGAACAGCGTCTGGCCTTGTAATAACCAAAGCAACCTGGTGATCATGGGCAAGTTTTTTGAGCGACGGAACAGCAAAATCTGGAGTTCCCATAAAGACTACGCGCATGCCAACTCCTAATAGTCAGTTTGACCAGGACGGGCACCAGAAGCCAGTGCCTCTTTATACTCCTGCAGTATCTCCATACGAGCACCTGGTCCCAGGTGATCTGGCATGGTTATGCCGTTGATGTGGTCAATCTCATGCTGCAAACAAACGGCGAGAAGATCTCCTTCTGCCTCATAACGCATCAGATCACCATCGAGGTTATATGCGTGAACAACAACATGACTTGGGCGCGTAACCGGAACGGTAATGCCTGGGAACGAAAGGCAGCCCTCTTCATATACACGAGGCTCACCATCTGCAACTTTAATCTCTGGATTAATGAGCACAAAAGGGTTCTCTTGACCGTTTGGATAATCAACATCGATGACTACCATGCGTTTCATATAGCCAACCTGAGGTCCAGCAAGACCAACGCCATCGGTGGCATACATAACCTTGAGCATATGCTCGGCCATCTTGCGAACGTCGTCGTTAATATCGTCAATCTCTTCGCACTCTTGGCTCAGACGAGGGTCTGGCCAAAGTACCATATCATCAACTTCAGAACTCATAACTTTCCTTACATCATGTCGTAAGCATCAACATCTAATGTCATGTTGATACCCACTCTTTTATCAAGTGAAGCAGCACATTCAGAAAGAATTTCTCCTACCTGAGCATCCACGGGGGCCTTTACCAAAATATGCCTGCGATACTTATCTTTTACCTTGGCTTTTACACAATCAGCAGGACCCAAAATCTCCCATCCTGACTGTAAATCTAACTTCGCGTGAAGAGCCTCTGCCATCTGATCTGCGACGCGGCGAACTTCTTTTTCTGGGGCGCCCCAAAAAAGCACATTAGACAAACGCGAGAAGGGCGGGTAAGCCCCTTCTCTTCTCTCTTTAAGCTCTGCATCAAGAAACGGGCGTCTGTCATGTGTAACTACAGAAGCAATAGCCGGATGTGTTGACCAGTACGACTGAATGATGACCTTACCTGGCTTTTCTCCCCTGCCCGCACGACCAGCAACCTGCTCTAGCAAGTCAAATGTTCTCTCTGCCGCCCTAAAATCTGGCAACTTAAGCATGGTATCGGCATTGATAACGCCAACCAAGGTGACATCAGGGAAATCCAGGCCCTTTGCAATCATCTGCGTACCAATGAGCACCGCTCCAGGGGTTGCATCAAAAAGCTCAAGAAGACGCTGATGTTCGCCCTTTTTGGCCGTAGTATCGGCGTCCATACGAATAATTGGCGCATCGCTGCCAAGCAGAAGCTTGAGCTCATCTTCTACACGCTGTGTTCCCACACCATATGCACCCATATAACGGCTGCCGCAGTTTGGACATTTGCTGGAAGGGTTAGGATACGCATGCTGAGACCACTGTCTGCCGCAACTGTGACAAACCAGAGAATGCGTGCGCTCATGATACGTGAGAGACGTCGAGCAGTGCGGACACTCGGGCACACAGCCACACTCACGACACATCAAAAAGTTTGCGAATCCTCGACGATTAAGGAGTAGAACGCTTTTCTCGCCACGTTCTGTTGTCTCCTGCAAGGCCTCAGCAAGAGCTGCCGAGAAGACCGATCTGCCTCCGTTTTTAAACTGGGAAGCCATATCAACTACCTGGACCTGCGGAAGCACCGCCACACCAGGCCTCTCGGTCATGGTAACGCGCGTCCATTGAGTGCCACGCCAACTTCCTTGAGCCGTTCGATATAAGCTCTCAAGCGAAGGTGTTGCAGAGCCAAGTACCAGCGCGGCTCCACGCAAGCGCGCCATCTGAGCAGCGACTTCTCTTGCGTGATAGCGTGGGAGCGAATCTTGCTTGTATGAAGCCTCGTGTTCCTCGTCAATGATGTACAGTCCGAGGTTTTGGATGGGCGCAAACAGAGCAGATCGTGCACCTACTACCACGCGAGCTCTACCCTGTCTGATTAAATCCCACTGATCAAAGCGCTCGCCAAGCGAAAGCTTTGAGTGAAGAACGGCTACCTGCTCGCCAAAACGCGAACGGAATCGGCCAACTGTTTGCGCGGTAAGAGAAATCTCAGGGACAAGCACCACAGCACCCTTGCCAGCTGCTAAGGTCTTCTCAATAGCAGAGAGATACACCTCGGTTTTACCCGAACCCGTTACGCCATCAATGAGCACGACATCGCCCTGAGCAGCAGTTTGTGCAGCCTCGATTGCTGCAAGAGCAGACTCTTGCCCCTCAGTAAGTTGCTGAGGACGAGGTGCTACGCCACTTGAAAGCGTGGTTCCCAGACCATCATGGCTTCCACGGATTTGTCGCTGTGTGCGCACCTCAATAATGCCTTTTTTCTGCAGCGCAGTAACCGCACTACGCGCTCCTGGAATGATAGCCGAGAGCTCGGATAACCTCATGGCGCCTTGCACCAGAGCCTCAAGTACCGAACGTTGCTTGCTTGCATTTGCCGAAGGCGTAAAGTCAGCCGCCTTTTCTGTCAGCTCAGCCCAGCGTTCATCAACAGGACCGGACTTCTCGCAAACAAGCTGCCAGGGAGATTCTGTATCTTTTCTGGTGACTTTAACCTTTTGGCCAGGCGCTAAAAAAGGATGCAATGCGTCTGCATAACTACAGGCGTATTCTTTGCTCATCCATTCTGCTACCTGTGCAGACTGCTCATCAAATGCTGAATCTGCTAGAACTTGTGTTATTGGAAGGACGCGCGAAACATCTAAACCTAAAGATACGCTGTCTGAAATGCCTACGACATAGCCAACCACTTGCCTGTGAGAAAACGGCACCAAGACCGTTGTTCCCACAACCGCAGCCTTTTCCAAAGATTCTGGAATGGCGTAGTCAAACGTGCCAGAGAGAGCACGAGTTGGTATGTCTAGAACAACATGTGCAAAAGGCACGTTCTTGCCTCCTTAAAGCCGTGGCTGATGGTTTACATCAAACGTGTAACGAGCAACGTGTGGCTGACCAGCTTCTTCAACCTCAACACAAACAAATGCGCACTCAACCTTAGTAAATCCGCGTTGCATCAAGACGTAGGCATAGAAGTTTGCCTGCATCTGATGATGCTCATAAATCTGAGTTGCACTAAGGCCCTTATCGCCTGTTTTATAGTCAACTACCAGCGCATCTTTGCTTCCCTTATTATAAGCGAGAAGATCGATGGCTCCTTCTACATAGTTCCCATATTCAGAATCAACCTGCAGCGTAAAAGGAGACTCCGCAATAACCACATCATGAGCTAAAGCTTCCTGCCTGATTGCAGAATTGCTCCACAGTTCAAGTGCTTGTTTGACTCGTGATATCGCTCGCTGAGGAACACTGTTCTTCAAGCACAATCTATCAATAGTTTGTTCATCAACCTTAGACTGAGTCTCAACCATAATCTGAGCAAGCTCGTGGAAGGCTGAGCCCAGGTTGGTTGGGTCAACTCCATCGTCAGCTAATGAACCAGCCAAAACTGCGGAAGCCTCAGTTTCTGGTTGAGGGTTATCTGCATCATATTCCAGGCTTTGTGCCTGGCGCTCTTCCTCAAGGGCCTTGTTATTCTCGCCCTTGAAGTTCTCTGCCATTTGTTGGTGAGCAGAAGAATAACTAAAGAAGCCTTCTCTCTGGTCATACGTAGCTTCTGGTGTAACGCTCAGCTGAACCTTCTCATAGAGGTCAAACGTTTCTTCAGCTTGAGGGTTTTTCTCTTCACTTAGGTTGCTATCAGAAGGTTTAGGCTTACCACCAAAAGGTTCAACCAACTCTAAACCTTCAACATGAATCGGCTCATCCTTCTTGCCAGAACCCTGAACTACACGCATACAACCAGCAAGATTTCCACCATATTCAAACTGATGCTCTCCAGCAGAAAGTGGCGGCTCTTCAAACAAGGCATCTGTTATCTTGCGTGTATAACGAGGACTAATTCCCTCTTTAGTAAGGTCGATAGTTGAAGTAAGAATGACTGCTTCGCGAGCGCGTGTTAAAGCAACATACAGACGGCGATTCTGTTCCTGCTCATCAAACTCATTCTCTTGTGTTTCCAGGAACATTCTCCACTCAAGAAGGTTCTTACACTCATCAAGGCTTGTAGGAACCTCATGACAGCCGTCATACAATTCATGAAGTTTTTTAGAACTGGTTGAGAATGCAATCTGATATGAATCGTCTTTTCTAACATGCAGAAATGGTTCACCACAAGCGCCTGCCTTAGGGCCAGACACAGCTCCTACAACAGCAACAACAGGAAATTCCAATCCCTTAGAAGCATGAATGGTCATAAAAGTTACGGCGTTTTGAGTGCTGCAGTGAAGCACTTTTGGCGACTCTTTAGCCGTGTTACACCATTGACTAAACGCTTTTGCGACTGAAGCTACGCCAATGCTCAGCTCCTTTTGCAAGCTATCAATTTGTTCAAGAGCTGCAAAGATATTTGCAATCTTTGACTGCCCCTCATTCCCCATCTTTTGAAGGCGAGAAATCCATCCGGCATCAAGAACTACCTTTTTAATGACGTCTGAAACTCTCTTGTTTGAAAGAGAGCTACGAGCGTTACTCAACACCTCTAAAGCATTTTTGAGCTTTGGACTTATCTCAAAAGGTGGATTAAATGCGTCATTTACCACTGACTCTGCAATATCTCTATTGGTAATCCTCTGACCATTTTCTCCAAAATTAGTGCCCAAGAGAAGCAGGTCAGACGCATCAAGGCTAAAAATCTCACTCGAGAGTACAGGAAACAGTCCCTCGTATGAATCGTACATATTTGCGAGTGCTTGTAAAAGACTACCAATCAGCTGAACCTCAGGCTGCTCACCAAACGTTGAAGCTCCAGAGACCACGCTTTCAATTCCAAAGGTACGAAGTGCCTCAATATAGGGCTGTGCCTTTTTAACTGATTTCATCAAAATTGCAACATCTTTTGCTTGGATCTTCTCATCCTGCATAAGCGTGTTGATTCTATCTGCAAGTTGATACGCAACAAGCTGGCTTCTTGTAACGTCATCGCCTGGCTTAGAATTTCCTGACTTTTCAAATTTTGTGACTTCAAAATATACGCGTGGCGAATGAGCAATGAACGGAGTTGCAGGTTCTTCTCGCCCAGCAGACAGATCCATAAAGTTAGGAATCATGCCGTCAGCGCTGCAAACCTTTGCAACAAATCGCAAAATTTCGTTGTGACTGCGGAAATTATCTACAAGACGGGGTTGCAAATCTTCTGAAACCTCTGCTTGACGTCTAAAGAACACATCAACATCAGCACCGCGGAATCGATAGATTGACTGCTGCGCATCACCAACTGTTGTGAGATATTGAGCATCTTTACCTGAGAGACTCTTAATCATCTGCACCTGTTGCTGGTCCGTATCTTGGAACTCATCAACCATTACAAGCTTGAATTTATCCGTGTAAACAGCTGCAATCTCTGGATGCTCTTCGAATACCTTTGCCGTTAGATGCAAAAGGTCATCGTTATCAAGGCCGCCAACAGCAAGTTTCTTCTGTTTAAAGAGCTTGTAGACCTGCTCTGTAACATCTTTTAGACTCTGACCCTCAGACATGTCCTGAATAAGTCCAAATAAAGCGCTACAAACCTTAAGCCGGTATACAGCTTCATCTTTTACATTTTTTATTTCTTTTGAAGAACGGATGGCCTTAACGGCTTTTCCCAGAGCCTCCCAAAACGCCTGGTCAAAATCAGTGAGCGAGAGAACCAAGTGTTGCTGCAATTTACTTGAAAGCTCAGATTGAACATTTTGTAGCTGTTCTGCTTCATCTGGTTTTGTGGCAGAAATTGCAGCCCTTAGCGCTTCGAGTGCACCGCAGAGACTCTCAAGCTCCGCTTTTAGAACTTCCAGGTCAGAGCTATCCCCTACAAACGAAATAGCATCCATTCCTACAGGAGATGACTGAGCGTACGAAATCAGCGTTTCAATACGAGACTTCAGTGCATCTCTGTTCCCTGCATAGGTTGAGAGAAACTCTGCATAGCTTTCATCTTGCGAAAGCTCTCTGAGTACTTCTTCAATAGATATATTGACCAGCTGATTTCTGGTCATGTCGTCAATGATTTCAAACTCAGGATCAAGACCTAAATCAAGTGCATGAATCTTTAAGATTCTGCTGCACATACCGTGGATAGTACTAATCCACGCATCATCAACCTGCAACGCAGCGCTATGAAGACCTTCTTTTTCTAGAGCTTCTCTAACGCGCTCTTTAATTTCTGTAGCTGCGGCATTGGTAAACGTAATAATCAATGCCTGATCAAGGCTATTCAGATACGACTTTCCGTCAGCTCCCGAACCTTCTTTTAAAGCCCACACAATTCTCTGCGTAAGCGTAAAAGTTTTTCCTGAACCTGCACCTGCTGCAACAAAAAGAGGCTTATCAAGCGTCTTGATGGTCTTCTCTTGACCAGGCGTATAACGTGTGTCAGCCATAGTAGCTTACCTCCTCTTGTCGCACAGTTTTACTGGACAATACTTACATGCATCCTTATCGCAAGGATTGGCTCGAACATCTCCAGAAAGCATGGCTTGAACCTTCTGAGCAATTAAACTCTCCCAAGCGTCCAAGTAGTCTGCAAACTCCGCTGAGTTTTGAGACACAACCATAACTGCCTGGTCCCTAAGCTTTTTATCTTCCGGATTCATGTTCCAAATATGTTCTGTTGCCGCTTCTGTTGCCATGCCTGCAAGAGCAAATGAAGGCTTATCTTTTTGCTCTTTGGTGCCCAGATAAATTGCAGCAACTGGCTCAAGCTTATACTTGGTGAGCTGTTTTCTCATAATCTGAGCATATATTGCAGACTGTACATGCCTTGGAAGGATCTCTTTTGAAAGCTCACTATCCAGGCTTAGCTTTGCTGAATAAGCCTTCAGATCTTTTGTGGCCTTGTGTTTATAGTCAATAATAAGTGCCTGACCATGAGCGTTTACATCTACGCGGTCAATCGAGCCTGTAAATTGAGCTCCTGCATACTCAACAACATTTTCTTCTCTACCAAAACGAAGCTCAAAAAACCTGGGCTGATAGC
Organism: Atopobium sp. BS2; assembly: GCF_000565075.1. Lineage (GTDB taxonomy): Bacteria > Actinomycetota > Coriobacteriia > Coriobacteriales > Atopobiaceae > Lancefieldella. The sequence goes on along the minus strand of NZ_JDFG01000034.1, from coordinate 3,878 downwards.
CAATAAAGTGCGAAGCTTCAAACTCGAGAAGATCCTTGAGATTTTCTCGTATATTCTCAACCTGTTTTCTTTCTTGAATGCTATGCGGAATAAGCTCATTTGAAGATGCTCGGTTAATGTTGTTGAATTGCTCATCCCAGACCTGGGCAAAACAGCTGTCTAACACTTGTTTTGCATGATCTAGATTATCAGATGTAATCCTAGATCCAGGAATGTCTTGTAAAAGCGCAGATTCAACCACTGAATCAACTTCAGCCACATCACAACCAAGTGATTCAGCTAAAAGTGTTGCGTGTGTTAGCTCCAAAACACGATGGATAAAGGTACCTATCTGCATTGGAGCAAAGTCAGTGTCTACCTGAGAAATTTTGATTCGACGTTGCGTAAACCACTTGTAGGGACACTCAAGATACGTCTCAATCTGAGAAGCGGAAAGAAGCGGTAGCCCTTCTCGCGTGACCTCTATAAGACCCTGTAATTCCTGCTCAAGAGTCTCCCTAGTCAAATGACGTGGGAGTACCACGATATTTTTTAGTTTAGGGTCAATCTCACCAGACTCGATTGTTGGGAGTTCTGTAACACGTTCTGGGTCAGTAGCTTGAGGCAACAGGTTTACCAACACCTCTTCTTCTCCGCGTGCAACCCCTGTCTTCTTTTCATAGTCTTTTGGATAGCATGCTTTAACCTCACTGAGAGCTACTGCGTTAAAGACATCTTTTTGCTCAACCTTCTCAAACGCAACGCTGGTAGAAGCAGTTGTAAGCGCCGTATAAAAATCTCTTTGATACCGTGCAAACTCTGATACCTTAGACGTTTTACTCGCATGGCGAACAAACTCTTGAAGCGCACCATCAGATGCTTTAACACCAAAATTCAGCGTATCCATACCCTGGAAAATGACAGTATCAAAAGAACGTGGCTCAAAAGAATGAGCTTGGCTCACAGGAGCTATCAGCACCTGAATATCAGACTGAATACCATTAGAAACAGGCATCATGACCGTCTGGTCTTTGCAAAGCTCAATAAAAGATTTGAGTGTCTGAGGAGTGAGCTTTAATCCTGCCTCATGCAACTCCTGTGCAGAAGAAACAATCTTGTTCATTACCTTAAGCGACTCTTGGTTTTGAAGAGACTGAAGCATCAACTCTTTAGACTGAGCAGCCTCTGACTGCTCGTCAGATGTTTCTGCAGAAAGGTATTCAATAATGCGTTGAGCAGCAGAGCCAATTCTGCCAAGCTCAAGGCTCTTGATGGTCTCTGCGCATAAACGTGAGCTCATAGCTGCTTTAGAAAGCGTCTCAAGCACTCTGGTGGCATACAGCGTTCTATTTCCGCGCCAGCTTTTATCCAGCATCCACGCGCGCTCAACGCTTATGCCTGAAATAGGAGAAATCAGATAGTCCGTAAGAGTACGTGGAGGCCACCACGACATATCCCCCATCTGATGGTCAGATACCTGATAGTCAATGTTTTTCTCGAGCTCTGCACGTTCACTGAGTGTGGCGTACGCATCAATCAAGCTAGCAAACGCGCTGCCTGCAAGTGAATCTTGAATGCGCACCGAACGCTTGTAGTGAGCAGCAATTCCCTTAGCCGCAAGCTTCTGCGAAAGTGCGTCCCAAACCTTTTGCAGATTTGAGGTGTATACCGCAAAGCTCTTGCTACCAGACTCAACGCGCTGAGAGATATACCTGCTTATAGACTCTGCCTCGGCATGCTGGCCCAGCGGCGACAAAAACGTTACTGCACCGCTCGGCGTAACCTCATTGCCCTCCTTGGCCCTGAACACCCTGGCGAGAAGATCGGTGAGCTCCTGGCTTTTTGCGGCTGGCGCAAGCCCCGTATCCACACGACAATCGCATCCCGGGCCGCCAACCAACTCTAGTTGCTGCCCTGCTGCATAACCTGCAGGTCCTTCGGGCGCGTAAAGGGAAAACACCACGTCCCGCTTCTGCGACAGCTTGCGTACAAACTGAAGACGCGCCTCCGAAAGATCTTCAACTCGCGAGAAAACCAGCGCAGGTCCTTGCGCTGGGATGGACTGTAGCAGGTAATCCAGACACTGACACACCTCAACGTAAGACTTTTCTTCAAGCAGCATATTGTAGCGCTCTAGCACCTTACAAGCACTCATCTGACCAGCAGAAAGTTGACCAGAGACCACAATCTGATTAAGCTCTGTAAGATACTCTGGAGCAAGCTTAGAAAGAAGCTCCAAGGTACCCTTGCTCGTAGTTAAAGTGCTTAGCTCATCAGCAGACATTCCATCCAGAATCTGCTGGAAAAATACCTTGCGAAGCGTATTTGAAAGCAGACGGTCTGAGCTTCCATATAACTTCCATTGATCGCGCATCCACTCATCAAAAGTTGAAACATTCACGCCAACAGAAAGCTCTTGGATGGCTCCAAGCTGCCTCTTAACTAACAACACGGTATCGGAAGAAGGCACAATAAGCTGAGCAGACCCCCGCCTCTCAAGTGAAGCCCTTAGCTGCTCTTGAATAGAGTTTGATAAGAAAGCACCTGTTTGTTGTTTGTACAGAAGCAAGCCCATACGTCACCTCTCCGATTTTTCTTACTTCTAAAGTTACCACGCACACCGGACATAAATTAGAATCAAACTAAACAACAACTAAAAATCCCGTATCAAAAGGATTTTCATGATTATTTTGCTTCCACCATCGTCAGGAAAAACTGCGCCCACCTCGGGTCCTTCTCTTGATCTCTCATCGCTTTTGTTTGGCTCTGAGCTTACCAGCTGTCGAGAAGAACTCATCAAGGACTTACACCAGGTATGTTCTCACGCAAACGCAGCTCAGATGCTTAAAATTGGTCCTAATACCGTCGGTGACATAGCCGACAACCTAGACGTCTATGAAGCTCCAACCACAACCGCGCTCAATCTCTATACTGGCGTACTTTTTGAAGCTGCAAAATTTAACCAAACACTTGAAAACGCCACGTTAGAAAACACGCAGAAAACAGTCACATTACCAGCAGATATCCTTAACTCAGAAATCATGATTTTCTCTGGTCTCTGGGGAGTTGTAAGACCGCACGATCTTCTCCCCAACTATAGACTGTCTGCCTCAATCAAGCTGCCCACCGTTGGTACCGTTGCAACTTACTGGAAAAAGCAGCTTAATCCCCTGTTAAACGCCGCTCTGAAGGATCAAATAGTTGTGGATTGCCGCTCGGGAGAATACAGAAAGATGTGGACGCCTTCGGCAAGGCATCCTTGTGAGCTGTTGCAAGTTGTTGTTCAGCGAGAAGATCCTGGTACGGGAAAGCGCAGTGTAGTGTCACATAATGCAAAACACATGCGTGGTGTACTTGCAGGTGCCCTCTTTGAACAACGCGCAAATGGAAAGCTCTCTGAAGAAGTCAGCGTGTCTCAAATTGTAGAAATTGCAAGCAATCTACCAGGCATTATTGACGTTGACGTAAGCACAGCAAATGCTTCTGGAGAAGCAACGCTTACGCTAGTCACTGGTCGCTAGTCACTGCTCAAAACTATGCCAAACTTTTCAAAATAGACCTGCATAATTGAACTGCCTCCCATTTCTTGGACACGAGAAATAGGAGTCAGTTCAAAACACACCTAAGTCGGATAATCTGTCAAAAAGACGTATACATGACGCAGAAATTACCACAAACATGCAGATTATCTGACTTAGAAGTGTAATATGCCCTCATCTGAGCAGATTATCTGACTTAGGTGTGTTCTATAGATACAGAATTCATCGATAGTTAAATTTCTTATATAAGTCTATTCATGTTTAAGCATATTAGATGAAGTTTATGCATAGAGATGCATATCAGGTAGTGCAACCACCTAGCTGCCTGGCTATCTTGATTAGGAACATGTCGATTCTTCA
>NZ_JDFG01000033.1 GCF_000565075.1 Atopobium sp. BS2 | reverse complement strand
TAATGAACTTAACCTAAGACCACGTAAGCGTCTGGGTTGGAAGTGCCCTTGGGAAGTCTACCATCACCAAACGTTGCACTTGCTTTGACAATTCAAGATCTAAAAATGCGTCTTGGAGATGGATTTGTATGATTTGTCTCGATATCATGTTTCCACTCATCAAGCATCTCTATAAACTTGGCTTTGTTTTCTTCGCTTGGTTTTATAAGAGCAATATTCATGTAAGTCCTTGAGTAATTAAATTTTTAGTTAAACCGTAATTTCAATTTGATTGTCTTCAAGGGCAATAATGCAACTTTCATAATAGCCATCTCCGGTTGTTCTTGGTCCGCTGATGACTTCATAGCCGTCTGCTTTCAACTCTGCAGTTAGGGTATCTACCGTTTCTTTGCTTCCTACGCTAAACGCGATATGAGCATATCCCGTGCGGTTTATCTCTTTTGGTAGATCCGACATGTTAGGTTTGTTCATGATTTCAAGTCGTGCACCACTATCGAAGGAGAGGAAGAACGAGCGAAAATTCGTTTGAAGATTATGATAGCCTTCGTTAGATGTTGCTCCAAAGTACTTCACAAAAAACTGTCGGGCATCCTCTAGGTCATTTACATATAATGCGATATGTTCAACTCTCATAGTTGTCTCCGTAGAATCTATAACTGCTTGATGCTTTGATTTGTCATCATTTCATGGTGTAGTTTCCGGAATGCTCTGGCAGATCTACTTTCAAGTTCGTGCGCCGTGCCTCACTTTGGCGTTCGCGCTCTCTAGCCAACGGAGCCTATTCTATCGCAAAGACGGCCGCGCGCCTTTGAGGCTGGCACGGACTTCTTTCCAGTTGGGATAGAAGGTGGCGAGAAGTGCATAGAATTTGCGGTTGTGCCCGCGAACGTAGAGGTGGGTGAGTTCGTGAGCGATAACGTACTTCAGGGCTTCTTTATCATGTTCGGCAAGCTCAAGGTTAAGCGTGATGGCTGATGTGCTTGTGTTGCACGAGCCCCAACGACTCTTCATGCGGCGCACTCGATACTGTGAGGCGTGCTTTTGAGCTTTTGTTTCCATTGCGGTAGTGAGTTCAGGCAGGACTGCGCGCATCTCTTGGGCGAGAAACTCATCAAATGTTTTATGAATGGCTCGTTGTGAAGTTTCGGTGGAAAGGTCGTTCAGGTAGCGGTTGGGAAGCGTGATAATAACGTCGTGTTCAAAGATGCGTGCCGTCCGCTTAGATCCATGAATGATGCGCAGGTTGTACGGATGTCCCCAAACGCTCACCGTATGTCCAGAGGCTATGGGAGTTGGAGCTTGGGGCTCTTTCTCGCCAAGTAAAGAGGTGCGAGAAAGAGCGGCGCGAATCCAATCGGATTTGGATTCGACAAAGGAAATCGCAGTCGCTTCGGAAGTGTGCCACGGATAGCTTACGTTGACGCGACCTTCTCGACTAACACGCAGATTGATGTTCTTGACGGCCTTGCGCGTGAGTTGTACAGAAATGCCTGCTATCTGTACGGTCTTTGTGGTCACATGAATCCTTATCGAGTTCTGATTGATGGTGCGTACATAGTATGACACTCGTATGCGCGCGCTAAGGAGAGCGTTGGGTGTCAAAAGCTCGTTTTCTTTTGTGATGAACTATTTTACTCAATCTACCTGCAGATATATAATAAATATGCAGGTAGATAGCTTGTTTTTACTTAGAAGGGGAGTAATGAATTGAAAATAATGTGATTTGACTAGAACAATGAATAAAACTTATCAGAAACAACATTACGGGGAATCTAAAATCTTTTTATTTTGATATTCAGGTAAGAACTTAATCTAAATGTCTCAATAGACTTAAATAGTTTTTACAAATTTCTAGCTGAACTCATCAGGCAAAATTAAAATGGATTTTTGAATATCTTCATACAGAGAAGTCATAGAGTGTCGGAGTTCTTTATAAGTAAGTAGATCTATAAAGTAGCAAAAACAATATATAAAAGAGGTGCCGTAGTTAAGCTTAAATTACTAGAGGTATAAATACTCATGACAGATTAAGAACGTGGCTTAAAACGGCTCTCAGAGGCTCAAAATTTGAAGTAATTAGACGTAGAGTTTGAAAGTTGAGGCAGGGTTAAGGTATTCTGGCTATCTTGATGAATAAGAGGCCTTTCTTGCAGTTCTAATATATAAAAGTCTGATAATCGATATTATGTAAACTAATGAATTGAAGAAAAAGGAGAAGAATTATAAACCCCTCTCCTTTGCGGTAACATGTGAGACAGCGATGGGTACTATACCGATGAGTCGGTCATGACATTCAATTTAATCATGACATCGCTTTCATACATCTCATCAAAAATTACAAGAATCTTGTCGAGTGCCATCAATTCAGTTTGGCCGGTTGGAATAATCTCCAAGCCCGCACGATCAATAGTTACAACCCTCACTTTGTCAGGCCATGGGATATCTTGGAGCAATTTGCCCTCAATGGGACTTCCTTGGCCAATAGTGAACTCATGAAGGATTTTCTCGCCAGAATCAAGTGTTGGTTTAGACTCCCCTTGCTGAGAAGCCAAGAATTCTGCAAGTAAGTGCTCGTAGAATGGGTCAACACGTAGGATGTTTGCGGTTACATAGGATACGATTGCAACTGCAGACATAGCCATAAGAGCTTCAAGAGAACCTGTGAGCTCAAATATGAGCACTACTCCGGTGACGGGCGCTCTTACTGCTCCAGCAAAAATGCCCGCAACACCCATGGCAATAAAGTTTGGCGCATATGCCATCGGGATGCCAAAAATATGGGTTGCTACCAGGGCAAACAGCGTTCCAACTAGCGTTCCCATAACAACCATCGGAAAGAGAGTTCCGCCAGGCGTTCCAGCAGCAAAACATGTTGTGGTAAAGAAATATTTGCCCAGCAAAAGCGCTATAACCATGAGCTCAGTAAGTGTTGCTGGCTCTTTGATTTTCTCGATAATGGCGTCACCGCCACAAAGAAGATCTGGCCAGATAAAAGCCATAATTCCAGCTAGCATGAATGGAATAATGAGCCTCGAGAAAGGCACAAACTTAGTTATCTTTTTGTACAGCCCCTGGGCAAAGAACATTCCCTTATTGTGGAGCGCTCCTAATAAACCACAGATAAAACCGACGATAAGAACAAATGCAAAGTCGACATGAGGTAATGGTGCTACGTAAGGAAGCTGAAGGACAGGCTTCATACCAAGGACGTTAGAAACCAGGAAGTCAGCGCCTACTGATGCGGTCATTGCCGAGATAATCAGTGGAGCATGAAACTCTTTCTGAATCTCTTCGATAGCAAAAAGTGTGCCGGTGAGAGGGGCATGAAAAGCGGCTGACATACCCGCAGCTGCGCCACAGGTTACCAGAAGACGTTCTTCTCCCCTTTTGCGTTTAAGGAATTTTGAGACCGCTTTACCAGAAACAGCGCCTAACTGGACTGCTGGGCCTTCTCGACCCATAGAAAGGCCACCAAAGGCAACTAGAACGCCCTGGATAAACTTAACAGGAAGAACGCGATACCAGGGCATATCGGCAGATCCCATGACCTCAGCATTGGTCTGAGGGATTCCAGAGCCTGCGGTGTAGGGCTCAAACTTCATGAGTAGGCAAACGGCCGCCATAAGAATAATCAGAACACCAAACCAGAGAGCCATATAAGGCCAATTACCTGCGATTGATTGAGTAATGGAGCGCATCTGAGCTTCTGCAAAAGAAAGACAAAGGCGATACAGTGTGACTACGCCGCCACCCAAAAAGCCAACAAGCAGGCCTTCTCCAATGAGAGCTACCTGAAACCTACGAGAAAAATGACGCTCAATAACGTTTGTCTTATGTTTGAGATGAAACGCCACAATCTCCCCTAGCTATTGTATGTGAGTAAAAGAAAAGCACGTAAAGCGTACTTGGATATTGTACGACTTTACGTGCGTGAGTTAAAACTGTGTGCAAAAATTGTACGTTAGCCGGAGAATGGTCCTCCACCATAGCAAGCATAAACAGGACCCTCGATAACACCGACAGACTCGTTAGCTGCGTGAATCATGCGGCCACCGCCGATGTAGATTCCAACGTGCTCATAGCCTGCACGGGTAAAGACAATATCGCCATAGTTGAGCTCGTCTAGGGAATCATGCCAGTTACCAGCAGCGCGAATAGCACGGCCAATGGTTCCTGCGGTACCTGCACGGTAGCCGAGGAAGCAGTAATAGATTAGGCCACCACAGTCAAAGCCTGTAGCAGGGGAAGCTCCGCCCCAAACGTATGGATAGCCAATGCAAGCATAAGCTGTAGCAACGCCACCGCCTGCAGCTGGGTAGCCACCGCCACCGCCGGAGTATGATGATCCGCCGCCAGAGTTAGAGCTGCTACTGGAGCTGCTAGAGCTAGAAGAGCTTGAGGAGCTAGAAGAGCTGGAACTTGAAGAGCTGGAGCTGGAATCGTTAGAGGAGCTATCGTTAGACTCAGAGCTGTTAGAAGGAGTCTCACGAGTAACAGTCTCAATTGCATAAGCAACGTTGTTGTTAGCTGATGCAGCCTCCTGAGCAGCAAGCTGTGCTTTTACCTCTGCATCAAGGGAGTCGTAGTAAGCCTTAGCCTCTGCAACCTGGCTCTGAAGGCCATCTGCAGTTGTCTTCATCTCAGCGACCTGAGCCTGAAGGTTCTCCTGCTCAGCCTGAAGCTCAAGCTGTTGAGCCTGAAGCTGGTCACCAAGAGCCTTGACAGTATTGATGGAGTCAGCCTCCTGCTTGCTGGTGCGGTCCATATAGTAGACGCGGCTGACAAAGTCCTCTGGGCTAGATGCTCCAAGGAGGAAGTCCAAAGTCTCCTGTGGGCCTGCCTTATAAGCACTCTTCATTGCTGCAGAAAGGACAAGACGCTGCTTATTGAGCTGGTCTGTAGTCTCTGCAATCTGTTCCTGAACCTCACCAATCTTGTTGTTGGTGGCGTCAAGTGCATAGGTTTTCTCGTTAAGGTTATCCATGGCCTCTGCAAGAGCTGCACCAAGGGAGTCTAGCTGGGCAGATGCGGCCTCAAGATCGCTTTGTGGGTCTGCGAATAGCTTGACTGGGGTAAGCAGCGTAGTAGCTACACCAAGACCTGCAAATAAGAGAGCGTCTCGTCTTGTGAAAGATCGGCGCTGTGACATATAAGCTCCTTCCGCAAAGCACGAAATCAATTGGGCAACGTGTTGCTTTGCTTTGCCATCTAGGATAGCTCATTTGATAAAAAATCAAAGTCAACTCGCCGATTTCTTAGCGAGAAACCCTTGTTATTGGGAAGCTACCCTATCGAGTATTTGAATAGTTTACCCCGAAAATGACATTTAATACAAATTCAAAAGACTATTAGTGCAGTTATATAGCATGGAGGTGGCAAATATCATTGCATAAATTTATCTTTGACCTGCAATTATGGAGAAATTCTATGTATTGCAAACAAGTTTACTGTGATTAACAAAATGCTTATGTAAATAAGACAAATGGCCGACAAGCACGTAGTCTTGCCAGCCAAAATTGTCAGGTTAAAGTAAGTCTGATGTAAGTGATTTAGCTTATTGAACCTTGATAAGGGTGTAGACCTCTTGGTCAAAGCACTTGCCAATAATCTCCCTTGGGTGCAGATAGCAAAGCTCAAGCGCAAATGCAAAGCCAGCTACTTTTGCACCGGCCTTCTCGGCAAGTTGAGCACAAGCAACGCAGGTACCGCCAGTAGCAACCAGGTCATCAGCAATAAGAACAACGTCGTCTGGGGTAAGAGCATCGGTGTGAATCTGAAGCTCGCTGGTACCGTACTCCAGGTCATAAGCCTGTGCGTAGACCTCACGAGGCAGCTTGCCTGGCTTACGAGCAGGAACAAAGCCTGCGCCCAGTTTGTAGGCTACAGGGGTTCCAACAAGAAAACCACGAGCCTCAGCACCAATAACCTTGGTGATTCCTGCATCAGCAAAGTGCTCTGCAATGTCATCAACAACTGCGTGGAAGCACTCAGGATCTTTAAAAAGTGGAGTTACATCTTTAAAGATAACGCCTGGCTCTGGATAATCAGGAATGCTAATGATATGACTCTCATAATCATACGTAGACACAATGTCCTCACATTCAAAATCAAAATCAATGAATAGTTATATATACCTAGATTACTCGTCTAAGTGCATATCCTTAAAAGATTCACGAACTAATTTAGTGATAAGTTCATTTCTGACCGCATTGGTAAGGCCTAACATGCGGGTTAAAGCGGCCATAAACTTCTGACGAGTCTCGTCAGTATGGTCAACTTCAACTCCCCCGCCTTTTTTAGCGTATACGACAAGCGACTTGGCAAACATACTAGATTCTCGGTTTGCAGCCATAACGTATTGACGCAGGTTCTTGGGCTCAAAACCAAAGTGACGAAGTTCGCTACAAAGGCGAATCAGCGTAAGGTCTTTGCCATCTACAAGGTCTCTGCCATGAGGAGAGCGCTTTAAAGTAATGACGCCTGCTTCAGAAAGCTGACGAACAAAGCCTACAGAGCATCCCACAATTTCTGGGATGCGATCAATAGCGTGATATTTCTGAACAACCTCAGGGTCATCTACAGGTACCACAATAGCATCAGCATGTGTGGCACCAAGAATAGCCTGAGATACTTGCTTTCCATCAAGCTGAGGTTGAGCCTGGCGAGAAGAACTTTGAGCTTCAGGTGCAGCCTGAGCCTCAGCACCAGTTACCTCGTCAGTCTGAGCTTTGACCTGTTGTTCAGCTTCAGGGTTTTTATCTTGCCTATCAAGCTCTTCTCTAATAACTGAGAGCGGCATAAAACGGCTTTTTTGCAGATACAGAATAGTCTCAAGTCGCTTAACGTCTTTTTGGGAATACAGACGATAACCACCAGCAGTTCTGGTAGGAGTAAGCAAACCTTCATCCTGCAGATATCTGACTTTAGAAACACTCAAGTCAGGATAGAGAGTCTGTAATTTCTTGACTACTTTACCGATGGTAAGAAAGCCTGAATCAGCCATAAAGCTATCCTTTAACCTTAAGCTGAAACTCTGCTGGTATGGAAGACCATGCGGAAGGTACCAATCTGAATGGTTGAGCCATCGCGCAAGGTAGCCTTGTTAATAATGGCACCATCGACCCAGGTACCATTGAGAGAATCAAGGTCTTCAATAGTTGCATAACCAAGAGCAAGATTAGAGAGATCAATGGTGGCATGATTTCTGGAAACTGTCATGTCGTTCAAGAAAACACTACTCTTTGGGTCTCTACCAAGAGAAATCTGAGGTAAATTGAGCTCAAAAGTCTGACCAGTCTGTGGTCCCTTGACAATAGTAAGGACAGGGTGAGCTGGCTTTTGTTGAGCCATAAGGTCTGGAACCGTAGCGTCAGCTGATGGCATGCGGAAAATCTCTGTTGAGTCTGGTGACTGCTGTTTGATGTCGTCAGTTGACATGGTTTCTCCTTAATTTGGTTACAAGATAATAATAACGCTTAACGACAAGCAATGCAGTCCATTTCGATAAGCGCACCGAGTGGCAACGCAGAAACCTCAACAACTGCCCTGCCAGGTGCAGGAAGAACAAAGTACTGCCTATAAATTTCGTTTACCTTAGGCAAATCATTGATATCAGCAAGGTAGATAGTTGTCTGAGCAACATCAGAAAGGGTGCATCCTGCCTCTGCCAGAATTGACTGAGCAAGATGAATGACACGAGTAGTCTGCTCTTCAATTCCTCCGTCAATTAGCTCCTTTGGGTCTTCTGCAGAGACCGCAATTTGACCTGTGACAAATACCAATCTACCTGCAGTAGTACCCTGAGAGTATGGTCCCATAGGAGCAGGAACACCTACTGCATTAATTGCATATTTCATAGAAGATCACCCCTTGCGCCAATGAAATCATCAGAGGCTCTAAGTAAACCCCAACCCTCAAGTTTATCTTTAGCTACTACTACTTTAGTGTTACTTGCAAGTTCTGAAAACCATGGAAGATATGTTTTAAGGCCTTCAATGAGTTGCTTATGTCCAAGAGGATGGACTGTTTCAAAAGAAAGCAAGCTTCTAAAAAGAATTACCGTATGTACCGGTGGGACCATAACCAGATACGCGGGAACTTTCTTGGTTGAAACATTGGCCACAAGTGCAGGGATTGTTTGGTCAAGCATAAGATTACAAAGCTTTGAGTCTTCTGGAAGTCTCTGTTCTCCCAGGTAGTCCATAAGGACCTTCTTGGCCTTTTTACCAGCAAGAAGAAGCGGAGTAAGCAGCGGAGTTGCGTCTTCTAAAGACACTTCTGCATAAGGAGCTACACCGTTTTGTTCGACAGACGCAATGATAGAAAGCCACTCGTCTAGAACAAGAGAGCGCTCAGATGCATCAAGTACCACGTACTCGTTTTGACCAGAGCGCGCGAGAAGACTGATGGAAGACAGAGATCCGTCTCCCGTAAGTGCACACTCAAATGAAGTCTCTCCTGCCTCAAGCTGTTTACCTGCAAAGACAGCTTCAACAAAATTTTGAGCTGCAACTCCACTTACAAGCGTGTAGCCGATACCACTCAGGTCAATAAGAGCGCAATCTTTCAGAGCTTCCTCAAGGGGTTTCTCGCCATAGAAAGATTGGGCTAAGTTGAAGCCTTCAGTTGAGGTTGAGAATTGTGCGCCAAGATATTCAAGCTCGGTATGAAGGATAGAGCGTTTCTGCTCAGACATTACTTTCTCCCAAAGAGATACGGAGCAACCGAATATAGGTCAAAGAGGTTGTAGGCCGGAATAGTCCACAGCGTCAGATGTGCCTGAGTAATGGTGGTGCCTACCTGCGAGGAATCTTGGGACCAGTCAGTTGAAGAAACCAGTTGGTTGTTAGCTACTGGATAGTTGGGAGAAAGCATGGAGGTCTGGTAGGTGAAGTCTTTAGAGCCAGGCCATACCATATACGTGGTAGAAGTTGCTGGTTTAACCACTGCAGAGAGCAAGAAGTTGTCCTCGCTCGTACGAATCTGCACAATCTGGTCAGAACGCTGAATGCTTACGCGATTGTAATTGCGATAAGCCCAGTTCATCAGAATGGCAGTATCGTCAAAACGACCTTGCGTTGTCTCGCAACCAAGCACGCAGGTGTAGAGCGTAATGTTTCCACGCTTTGAAGCGCCCAAGAAGGCAGTACCAGAGTCTTCAGCACCTGTTTTAATGCCGAGAAGACCTCGGTAGGTGTCCATAAGGTCATCGGTTGAGTGGAACGTGCGCTGCTCCCCTCCTACCGTTGTAGTGTATGACCTGGTATGCACAGCGCTTGCGATAAGTGGATAGTGCTCGCGTGCATAACGACCCATTAGAGCAAGATCACGCGCGGTTGAATAGTGACCATCAGCATCTAAGCCGTGAGGATTCTGGAACTGCGTGTGAGTCATGCCAATCTCAGCAGCCTTCTTGTTCATTTGGTCAACAAAGGCCTGTTGAGAGCCAGATACATTGACGGCGATGTTATAAGCCGCATCGTTTGCGGAATACACCAGCATCATCATAATAAGTTGCCTGAGTGTAGGCGTATCGTCCGAGGTCAAACCTGCAACTTGAGAACCCTCTTCAAGATCTGGAACTGTGATTTCACAAGGCTCATCAAGATTAACGCCAGAATCAAGCGCAACAATTGCAGTCATAACTTTGGTGATGGATGCCATAGGGAGCTCTTGATCTGGGTTTTTGCTCCAGAGAACGTTTCCTTGAGCATCAGTAACAATGGCGGTAGTTGCCTCAGTAAGTTTTGGCTCATCTGTTACAGAAGACTTGTGAGAAGAGGTATTTTCAGCCAAAACCGTAGTTGCAGGAGCAAAAGGAGTAGCTAAAACAAAAACAAGCAGCAAGCTAACAAGAAAAGCCAGCGTCTTATCAGAGAGCTGGCGCAAAGAAACATGGTTGTGCTTAAGGAAAGTCATAAACAACCTAACTTATGCTTGAGTGTTTTTACTATCTTTAACTATTTTAGCCGCTTCACCAGTATAAACAACTGCAGTAATTGCCGAGAAAACAATTCCTATATACACAAAGAAGATACCCAGTGCGCTGCTCTCAGAGTTAAGACCTGGAAGCCAACTGACGTTTACCAGACCAAGGCCAGATACAACAGGGATACCTAGAAGAAGCAGACTAAAACCAGTCATCAAAAAAGCAGTTGCAGTTTTACCGACAAAGACAACATCAATAGGACGCCTGCGGAATTTGCGCACAGCAAGTGCACCAAAAGTAAGGTAAATATCTCGGCCAATAACAAACAACGGAATCCAGAGAGGGAGCTCACCAATAATCAAGAGGCCAAGGACGCCAGTGATAAGAAGGACTCGGTCCATGATAGGATCCATGATTTTTCCCAGCCAGCTTACGGTTTGCGTTCTACGAGCAATCTGGCCGTCAAGGAAGTCAGTAACAGCTGCAGTTACATAACAACCAAGTGCTACCCAACGATTTCCACCTGTTGAGAAGAGCACAAGAAAGACAATCGTAAGAATCAATCTGCAAAAAGTAATGACGTTTGCAACAGTAAAAATAGCGTTGGAAGGGTTGTTAGAACTACCAACTGGATCAGTAATAGTTCCCTCTGCCTGCGCCTTTGCTGCATCGGCGTCTGCTGCTTCTTTAATTTGGGATGCTACTTGATTAGCTAGCTGCTGCCTAGTTTGCAACGTTTCACTCCCCTTTTGTAGTACATAACATGTGTCTATTTTAACGTAAGTTGCGCGATAGCAAATTATTGGCACATTTGTTTAACAAAGGAAATAAGAACACGAACACCCTGAGTATAAACGCGTTTTTCGATGCGCTCATCAATGCCATGAACGCCATTTGCCTCATCTTCTGGTGTTGGCCTAAACGGACAAATACGCAGAATGGAATCGCAAATTCCCTCGTATCGAACAGAATCGGTACCACCGCACACAAATGACGGAACAAAGGTAACACCTGGATGATAGTGTTCCATAATGGATTTGAGCTCTTGATAGCCAGCTCCAGTTGGAGAATCGATTCTTCCTGCTGGAGTTGAGTGCAAAGCTTCAACCTCAATATAAGGGTTAACTTGGGCTACTACTTGTTTGATGTGTTCAAGGGTCTCTTCAACACTAACACCTGGAAGCAGCCTGATGTTGATAGTTGCGCTGACATTACCAGGCATAACGTTAGCCGCACTGCTTGAACCCTCAAGCATATTGAAAGCATATGTTGTAGTAACAAAGGGATAGAGCTCTTTGATCTGGGCTGCAGCATGCGCAATCTTATCTGCATTTGTATCTACGTCACACACCAGAGAAGCAAAAGGTTCATCGGTAATTTCTGGTGCAAGAACCTTAAAGGTTTCTTTAACAATATCGTTAAGCTCAGGCTGAGGTTTAGCCTCAGAGAGAGCGGCTAGTGCGCAGCTCAAATGCTCAAGCGAGGTTCCACCAAATGGATTTGAGGAATGTCCACCATGGCCAGGTGCAGTAAGTCTAACGTTCAAGAACCCCTTTTGCGAGATGCAGATGTCGGCCACGGTAGCCTTAGGCGCACCGTAAGCGCTGCCATCAAAAAACGTAGTGGTGCCCTCGTCCAACAGACATGCTGCACGCATTTCTCGCGAGGCCATGACCTCCGCAAGCTTGGTGGCGCCGTGGCTCAAAACCTCCTCATCCTCGCCAAATGCCAGGTAGATAGAGCGCCTTGGCGAGAAACCCTGTGAAAGCAGATACTCAAGCGCCTCAAGCTCACCCATAAGCATGTCTTTGATATCAAGTGCACCACGTCCCCAAATGTACGTGTCGTCGACATCTCCACCAAAGGGATCGTGCGTCCATGCGTCTTCTGTACCAGGAACAACAGGAACCACATCCTGGTGAGCAATGAGCATCAATGCAGGAAGTTTGGGGTTGGATCCTGGAATCTCAATGAGGAGCGAGTGACCAACTACTTCAACGTTAGAGGCCGCGGTCATAACATACGGAAAGCTATCAACAATGTGCTGTTGAAGACCATCAAACTGAGACCAATCGGTTGTCTCTGCATCGGTATACACCGTCTTAAAAGACAGCGCCTTTGCAAGTCTCTCAGACATTGCCTCTATGTTGAGCTCTGGATATTCATCCTCGTGAGCAAAGTGGTCGTAAATATTCATGGACCTCTACTAATCTCGCAGTTTTAAGTTAATAACGTAATAATAACGGCAATTTTTACGCGTTTCTCTACTCTTGCTGGTAGAATTAACAAAACACTCATTTAGCACACGTATCTTGGGAGCCCTGATGATTAAGCTTGTTCTTTCCGATATGGACCAAACGTTAAAACCCGCTGACACTCCAGCTATTTCAGAAAGAACTCATCAGGCAATTAATAATCTTAAAGCCGCAGGTATTGCGTTTGGACTTTCTACCGGAAGGCCAGTTTATGATGCACTTTCTTATCTAAAGTCTGACGTTTCCCTGACAGACACTGGCGTGTTTTCTAGTGGAAAGATTCTCTACTTTAATGGCAAGCTCATTTTCACCAAACAATTTACCTACGAGATGATGGAGAAGATCTACGAGGTTATTTCTCCAATGGATGATTGTTTGCTTACGTATTATCAAGAAGGTCCGCTTGAGCAGCCTTTAGATACGTCATTTACCTCTTGTTGGAAAATAGTTGATACCACTCAAGAGGTAGTAGATCATCTTGCAGCCTCGTTTAACACTTTTGTGCCAGGGCTTGGTCCGCAGTCCGTTCCAAAAGATATCCCTATGTATGCGGGAGGTCTTCTCTTACCCCAAGATGAAAAGCGCGCGCAAGAAATCTATGAGGCTGTTACCAGTGCAGTTCCAGAGGTTGAGTTGGTTTCTCCCTATATTGGTTGGTTTGACATCAATTATCGTGGTTGGAATAAGGCACAGGGATTCGAGAAGCTCATTGAGACTATAGGTCTTAAGCCAGAAGAAGTTATTGTGTGCGGCGATTCCGAAAACGATCTTGATCTTCTTAAGATTGCTCATCACTCATGCTGCATGGAAAACGGAACTGACGAGGCTAAGGCTGTCTCGAAGTATCTGCTGCCTAGCGTGTATGAGGAAGGTGTAGCTCAGCTCTTAGAGGCGCTTACAGAGGCTCAGGGAGACTTTGATTCTGAGGTTGTCCAGGCTGTCCTGAAGAGAACTCTATAAAATTAGAGCTTGATGCAGAGCGTGGCAATATAGTCATTCCCATACTGTGATAATCGATTCCTTTTATCACATGACTCATAAAAATCAATCATAGCAAGGCCATTTTTAAGTTGTCCTCTAATCTGAGCTTCTAAGGTATGGCTAAATTCATATCCATATGCTGGATCTATGGTTATTTTGCCTTGTTCTTCAAGCTTTCTTGAATTAAAGGGAATTGAAAACTTTAAAAGTAATTCCTCATCGGGGTGGTCCCATACAACGTCAGCGTCATACATGTACGTCCAAGGATTCATGAAGCCGACCATTAACAGCCCGCCTTTTTTCAATACGCGAGCGGCTTCTTTATACATGTTTTCTAAGTCTTCAATGTATACATTCGAAACTGGATTAAAAATAATATCGAAAGTTTCGTCTTTGAATGGAAAAGGCTTTGTCATATCGGCTTGAACGGTATTGATCATTAAGCCTTCTCTTTTAGCAACCATCTCGTCTTTTTGTAATTGTGATGAAGAAAAATCCATTATGGTTACGTCATAGCCTTTAGCAGCAAAAACGGGACCCTGTTGTCCGCCACCGCAAGCTAAGCCTAATATCTTTTTTCCGTTGGCCTTTTCAAACCATTCTGTTGGAACTTTTTTCCCGACCGTTAATGCAACAGAAATTGGACTGTTTCTAGCTTCTTCTAATTCTTCATGCGTCAATGGCTGAGTATAGTCATTGTTCACATTATTCCATCTATCTTTATTTAATTGTATATAGTCATTCATCTTGTAATCTCCTCAAAATACCATTGTATTTCGATGTAAATTTTATATCTGAATCGTAAAAAAGTGGCTGCATTTGACGTATTGTCTGCAGCCACCTTTGTATTACTTGTACATGTCAGTTTGCTTACGCTTTAATTTCGTCAATCTGTTTGTTCTTCTTGCTCCTACTTAATCAGTCCGCTGTTCCTGAGCAGTAGCTCAATATCGGTGCCCTTAACAGCTTTAAGAGCTACCTTCAAGAGCATCTTCTCCTT
This sequence comes from Atopobium sp. BS2, assembly GCF_000565075.1. Taxonomy (GTDB): domain Bacteria; phylum Actinomycetota; class Coriobacteriia; order Coriobacteriales; family Atopobiaceae; genus Lancefieldella. The sequence continues at coordinate 113,560 of NZ_JDFG01000033.1, read as the reverse complement.
GAACGAGAGCGGTGCCTTATCAAGCGTTTTCTTGTCCAGAGCATAGTAGGTTGCCCTTAGAAGCTCTCTGATGTCGTACTGAGAACCCCAAACCTCTGGTACGCCTCTATCAACATCCATCAACGTGTAGACAGACTCCATACCAGTGCGGATTGAGTACTCCGTAGTAAAGATGGTGTCACGAGGAGTCTCGGCAAACTGTCCAATAAAGGCAAAGTTAACGGAACCCTCAGGAACAACTAGTGGCCTATCTTCAGCCTTTCTTGGCTGGAAGAATGCGTTGATGTAAGGCATGAAGCACGTAGTGGTGTTGCAGCGGTTCTTGGCCCAGTCCTCAATCTTCTTGGTTGGAACACCAATGTGATAGAGCCACTCCTGGCATACTTCCTCACCGGTGCAGTTACGCATAGCCTTCTTTACAAAGTTACCAGGCTTGTTGGTGCTCAGTGCATAGACCCAGATAAGTACAGTGTCCTTGTCCTGTGCTCTGAACTGTGGCTGACGGTTGATGGTCCACGAGAGGTACCAGTTATCGGTACTATCCTTGACGGTTACAATACCGCCGGTTGTGACCTTACCTTCTCTTGGATCTCTCTTGCAGACGCCAATAATCTTCTTGATAATCTCTTCGTCTTTTGTCTGGATAGTAGCGCTCATCCAGTTAGTTGCCTCAAAGTCACTGCAGAAATTATCGGGATTGCCGTACTCGCCATGCTTGGCTTGAGCTGCAATGTTCTTCCACAGATCCCAGGACTCCCCTACGCCATTTCTGACGTTGCTAATGTCAGGAGCAGTATTTTGATCGCCGTAGCAAGAGGTATCGGTGCAGCAGCCATTGGTGATAAACACCAAATCGTCTTCGGTTAGATCAATGGTTTGCTGTGAGCCGTTCTTCTCGTAAACAATTTGAGTAGCTACCTTTTTACCATTGGTGTCGTTGATAATGACGTTCTTGACATCCATACCGTAGTCAACGCTTACGCCGTGATTCTCAAGATACCTGACTAGTGGCAAAATCATGCTCTCGTACTGGTTGTACTTGGTAAAGCGCAGCGCGGTAAAGTCAGGCAGACCGTCAATATGGTGACAGAATCTGCAAAGATAGCGCTTCATCTCTAGTGCTGAGGACCACCTTTGGAACGCAAACATGGTCTGCCAATAAAGCCAGAAGTTAGTGTTCCAGAAAGAATCAGGAAGTACGTCGCTAATCTTCTTGCCCTCAAGGTCCTTCTCGGGAGTCATAAATAGCTTGGCAAGCGCAAGTGAAGACTCTTTATCAAGTTTGAATTTCTTGTCTGTGTGGGCATCTTTGCCGCACTTCTCGGAAGCTCTACAGAGCGAGTAGTTTGGATCGTGCTTGTTGAGCCAATAGTACTCATCAAGTACCGAGACACCAGGTGTTTCAATGGATGGAACGTCTCTAAACATATCCCACATGCACTCGAAGTGGTTGTCCATCTCGCGGCCACCACGCATATAGAAACCCTTGCTAACATCTTTGCGACCATCGCAGCTTCCGCCCGCAAGCTCAAGCTTCTCGAGCAGGTGAATTCTTGTACCCTTTACCTGGCCATCGCGGACAAGATAAAACGCAGCAGCTAGACCTGCAAGTCCTGTTCCAATGATATAGGCTGATTTTTTGTCGGCATCTTTGGGCTTTTCTGGCTTAGCGAACGATTCATACGTTCCAGCAGAGTAATACATAACTTCCTCCTTAGTATTCCGCATCAATTACCTGCGGAAATTAGTAAGTCGCCCTTACCTTGCGTCCACTATAAACTTATAAACTGCTAAAGAAAATGCACAAAAAGAACGATTGGACATATAGGTTATTTTTTGTCGCAATCTACCTGCTAAATTGTTTCAAAAATAGCAATTAATTTGGCTTTTTTCGCAGGTAATGATGTGCTTAACTTGTATCAGTTAGATAAAGCTAACTTTATTCTTTCATGGTATGAAGGGGGTCTTAGTATGGAAGCTGGTCACGAGTTTTTACTCCGTATGGGCAAGACAAGACTGCGCCCCGGAGGTATTGAAGCAACCAATTGGCTACTTAATTCCGTAGAGATTACGCCAGAAACTCAGATTCTTGAGGTCGCGTGCAATATTGGCACCACTACGGTTGAGCTGGCAAAACGCTTCCACTGCCATGTAACCGCAATTGACCTTAATGCAGACGTGCTACCTAAAACAAAAGAAAATATCGCGAGAAACAATATCGAGGAGTACGTAACAGTGGAACAAGGAGACGCTACCAACCTCTCCTACCCTGATAACAGCTTTGATGTCGTTATTAACGAGGCTATGCTCACCATGCTCTCTGACCAGCAGAAGGCATCTGCGGTAAAAGAGTATGCACGCGTGCTTAAACCTGGTGGCGTGCTGCTTACCCATGACGTTCTTCTGCTCAAAGAAGACGATGAGTTGGTTCACGAGCTCTCAAGAACTATCAACGTCAACGTAAAGCCTTTAACCCTTGCAGGTTGGAAGAATCTCTTTGAGTCAGCAGGTTTCTGCCCAGAAACAAAGAACGGCAAGATGACGCTTATGAATCCGGCAGGACTTATTGCCGATGAGGGTGCTGACGGAGCTCTGAGGGTTATTAGAAACGGTCTCAAACCAGAGAACACCAAGATGTTTACTAGCATGTTTACGTTCTTCAACGATCACGCGGATGACCTTAACTACATTGCCGTAGTGAGCAGAAAGCCAAGATAGGCTCCGTATCAAGGCAATGCAGGATCAAGGTTGAGCAAACGCAAAATAGTCATTCATCGAGCTAGACTTGGGCTCGATAGCAAAGAAGGAAGCCGGCATCTCTACCGGCTTCCTTCCCTTTTGTGCGTTATGTGCGGAGTTTACTTGGCCTTTGCACAGGCAGCCATAGCAACAGAGCCAATGTAGTTGACTGGGTTGGTAAAGTTTGGCTGGAACAGAAGGTCAACAGCTGCAAGGTTGTCGATGGTCATACCAGCAGCAATAGCCACAGAAACAACGTTTGCTGCCTGAGCAACATCGTCATGTGTCGAGAAGAACTGTGCGCCCTTGATAAGGCGAGTCTCTGGATCCCAGACAAGCGTTGCGGTAACAGGCTCGGTGGTCAGCATAAACTCAGGACGGTAGTTCTCGGTGATGGAGACGGAATCATACTCGTAGCCACGAACCTTGCCACCCTCAACGGTGAGGCCTGCTGCAGCCATGGAGTAGTTGTAGAGCTGAACTGCACTGGAAGCCTGAGTACCTGCATAAGCAGCGGTTGGCTCAAGCATGTTAGGACCAACGTGCAGACCCTGGCGGACAGCGTTGGTTGCCAGAGGAATGTAGTCCTCTTTACCAGTGACGTTGAAGATGATGGAAGCAGAGTCACCAGCTGCGAAGACGCCAGGTTCGCTGGTGCGCATGTACTCGTCAACCTTGATAGCGCCGTTTGGAAGCATCTCAAGCTGGCCGTCAAAAAGGTCAGTACGAGGCAGGAAGCCAATGCCCAGAATTGCGTAATCTGCAGTGTAGGAGCCCTTATCGGTAACAACGGTGACGGAATCGCCATTGTCCTCAAAGCTCATGACCTTCTCGCCAAGTGCAAGCGTGACGCCGTGCTCCTTGTAAGCAGCCTCAACCTGATCGGTGATTGCCTTGTCAAAGTTCTTAGCAAGAACGCGAGGAAGCATGTCGATGAGAGTGACTGCCTTCTGACGCTCGGAGAGCTGCTCTGCAAGCTCGGCACCAATGTAGCCAGCGCCGATGACAATGGCGGACTTGGACTCTGCCATAGTGTCGTGAATACGGCGTCCGTCAGCCCAGTTCTTGCACTGAAGAACGCGAGGTCCGTCAATACCAGGTAGTGGTGGAACAATTGGTTTAGAGCCGGTGGTGACTACGAGGTAGTCGAAGTCATCCTCAAAGGTCTCGCCCGTCTTGAGATCCTCCCAAGCAACGTGCTTGGTCTTAACGTCTGCGGAAGTGACGTTGGTGGTCATGTGAACGTGAGCGCCAGCCTCTGCAAGGGCTTCTGGAGAGCTGTAGAACATCTTGTTTGGATCGCTTACGTGGTCACCTACCCAAAGAGCAATGCCGCAAGACAGGAAGGAAACCGTGTCATTGCGCTCAAAGACGTGAACCTCCCAATCTGGGTGTGCGCCCAGGATTGAAGAAGTGGCAAAAACGCCTGCATGGGTACAACCGATAACTGCAACTTTAGCCATAGAAACCCCTCTGTTAAATGCTACTAATGACTAACATTAATTGTTACTTCGACAGTGGCATTATGCCACATTCTGTTATCGAGAAGAGCGTCATTCTTGAACGTTCTTTAATAAATCGAATATTTGGAGTTCGTGAAGCAATTTGGTTATAAGAAAGGCGTCTATCAAATCTGATAGACGCCTTGACCTTACAATTCCTTGTATATTTCTTTTCCAATGCGATTTACCACACCCACAACAAGAGCATTTCCCATACAGAATGCACGATTATTGTCGCTCATTCCTGTATTAGTCCAACCCTTAGGAAAACCCTGTAGCTGGTCAAGCTCATCTGGGACAAGCCTGCGATACCTCTCGCCTATTTTAATGATGTGTTTAAAGCGAGAAGGACTTGTTCCCCCCTCTCCTGTAAGAATTGTTCTTGAAGGATTAGTGAGAAGATCCGGGAATGCCATAGAACCTTCAGAGTAGAAGTAGGTTTGACCTGTGTACTTATTGATGCGTTCTTCTCTCTTAGAACTTTTAAGCTTTTCCCATCGCTCCAGCTGAGAATCATCAACAAAGAAGTTATCAGGGATTTCGCTTTCTGGAGAAAGAACATCCCCCAGTGTTTTAAATTGACCCTTATAAACCTCTTCAACTTTACAGGTAATAACACGGTTATCTACCATCACACCGGCATCTAAAAACGGAGATGTTTTAGATCCCTCAGAATTAAAGTCTTTTGTGGCAACAAACGGATCTTTAGGAATATCAACATAAGAGATATTGCCCACTGGATTAAAAGGAAATGCTCGAGACATAATTCCTGAAGTTAAGCGTTCTGAAAGCTCCCAATTAGCATTTCTACGCGCGAGAATATAGACACGTTTTCTTCTTTGTGAAAAGCCGTATGCTGCACTATTTACCACACGCCATTCAACGCAATATCCAAGGCTCGCAAGACAGCTAAGAATAATTGCAAAATCTCTACCACGCTGAGATGCTGGGCTTTTAAGGAGACGATCAACGTTTTCTAAAAGACACCACTCCGCATTTTTAGGAGATTTATCTAGTTGAATTTTTAGGAATTTGTAGATGTCCCACCATAGAACACCCTTTTTTCCCTCAATACCTCCCGACTGAGATAAAGGTTTAGCAACCGAGTAATCCTGACAAGGAAATCCACCTACGACCATATCGACCGAAGGAATATCGCGTAGACCCTGCTCATACTCATTAAGAACTTTATTAATGTCCTCATTTACGACTGAATCATTGCCAAAATGAGTCCTATAACAATTTGCGGCAAACTGTCTTGTAGGAGATCCTGGTGGTTCCCACTGATTTGCCCATATAGTTTTAAACGTTCCCGCTTTTGGCAGGTTATTAGCTTTATTAGAAGAGTCTTTATAACCCTCTAAGCCAAGTCTAAATCCACCGACTCCCGCAAAGAGCTCGGCTACAGTAATTGCTTTGGCCACGTTTCTCCTATCGCTGCTGTGGACCAATTTTGTGTTTACTATACTAACCGATCAACCGGACAAAAAGTCAGTCTAATTCAGATAGCCAAGAAGATCAACTTAATCTTTAAGGGATAACCCTTCAGATATTTCTTTTGAAAGATAAGAGCTATTCAACCAAAAACACTTTTTAACCTCAGGTTTTCCATATGGTTGAGGTTTTGTATCAAGCTTGTTTCTGGCATGAGGTCTTACATGACAACATTTATTTTCAGACGCCTTGACACTTATATCAGCTCGTCCAGCTTTAATATTCTTTTGCATCTGAAGGTAGCATTGTTCCGCAAATAGTAAATCAGAGTCAGGCATTTGCCAGAGCAAAATATTTGAGAGAACAAAATCCCCCGCTGAGTTTTCTCTATAAATTACAAATAGATATTTACATAAAAGATCGTGATATAAATCAGATTCTTCAAATGGTTCTTCAGCAACTTTAAAGTAATCAAAGACTTTAAAGCTTACAGATTCTTTTGGTACTCCATTTGATTTAAGCCTCATCGTTTTAGGCTTAATACCAGCCTTTTCAAACTCTTCAATTTTCTGGTCTTCAGCAATACCTAGGATATGTTTAGTGATACGTGCACATTTATCTTTCGATTTACTTATATTGAACTCAGCTGCAAGCTGATCTTCCGTTTTTCCAAAATACGGTTTAAACCTTTTATACAAAAGATCGATAAGCGAAAGTTTTTGCTCAGATTCGTTTCTTTTAATCTGAGATACTCCGTTACCTAGCATCTGTTTTTCTATGGTAGTCATATAAGATGCTTTAAATGCCCAGGCACGAGGCTTAGCTAGAACATTTGAATAAGGCTGTGTAGTTCTAACTGAACTATTGGCAGCTTTTGTACACGCTTCTAGATATAGAGTATCTGACCCAGAAATATCCTCAGCATGACCAGACTGGATCTTGGCAACAACTGTTTCCCAGTCTTGTTTAATTTGAGCATAATCCTCAATAGGAATATTCCATTTGTTTGCCAAAATTACCTTGTAATCAATAGGGTTAGCGCCTTTTTCATATTTGTAGGCCATCAATAAAATATTTGAAGACTTCCCTAGAAAATGACTATCTTCAAATGTCTCATTAACTATTTTGTTGTAGTCAATCATGGTGATGACAAGGCGTTCTTTAGCTACCAAATCACCTTTTTTATTCTCTTTCATGGGGGTTGTTTTTAATTCAAGTCCCACTTCGGCAAAATCAGGATTTGAATCACTGTTGATTGGATACTTAAAATACAGTTCTTCAACTGCATTTCCAAAGGCACCGCGACGTTTTTTATGGTCAGCAAGAACTTCAACGTCGGTTACTTCACGAAGTGAATGGCCAACAAGCTTAGAAGCATATTCAATAATAGATTGCTCATCAGAGATGTCGTAATCAATATTTGAGTTATTCATACTCCCCCAATCAACATAAAAAATATTGTGCTATTACCCTCCAGAAATAGCCATACTCATTTGACTTTCCAATATTTTTCACGATCAAAAAACGCCTCCCAGCGCATAGCTAGGAGGCGTTTTAAGGAAAGGACTAGAGGGGTTTCTCGCCAATTAGGCAAGCATCTGAGCAAGATCCTCGGAAGCATCGCCGATTGGGCCAATACCGTAGTTCTCAACAAGAATGTTAAGGACGTTAGGGCTGACAAATGCAGGAAGGGTTGGTCCAAGCTTGATGTTCTTGATGCCAAGGTGCAGCAGGGTCAGAAGGACGCATACTGCCTTCTGCTCGTACCAAGACAGGACAAAGCTCAGTGGCAGGTCGTTAACACCGCAGTCGAATGCATTTGCAAGAGCAGTTGCAATCTGAACAGCACCGTAAGCGTCGTTGCACTGACCAACGTCAAGAATACGAGGGATGCCACCAATGGTGCCCAGGTCAAGGTCGTTGAAGCGGAACTTACCGCAAGCAACGGTGAGGACAACGGAGTCTGCAGGAGTCTGCTCAACAAACTCGGTGTAGTAGTTACGACCAGGGCGAGCGCCGTCACAGCCGCCAACAACAAAGAAGTGCTTGATAGCGCCCTGCTTAACAGCATCGATGATCTTATCGGCAATGCCAAGAACGGCACCGTGGCTAAAGCCGGTGGTTACCTTGTGGCCACCGTTGATACCGGTGAGCTCCTGAGCCTCAGCGTATCCGCCAAGCTCCTGAGCCTGCTTGATAACAGCACTGAAGTCCTTCTTACCGTTAGCGTCCTCGTCAATGTGGACGAGCTCTGGGAAAGCAACAAGCTCAGTAGTGTAGACGCGGTCCTTGTAGCTAGGACGAGGTGGCATGAGGCAGTTAGTGGTGAAGACAACAGGAGCTGGAATGTCCTTGAACTCCTTCTGCTGGTTCTGCCATGCGGTACCAAAGTTGCCCTTGAGCTGTGGATACTTCTTGAGCTCTGGATAACCGTGAGCTGGGAGCATCTCGCCGTGGGTGTAAACGTTAACGCCAGTGCCCTCGGTCTGCTCAAGGATCATCTTGAGGTCAAGAAGGTCGTGGCCGGAAACAACAATGAAGGGACCAGGCTCAATAGTCAGAGGAACCTCAGTTGGAACTGGAGTGCCATAAGCGCCGGTATTTGCGCTGTCGAGAAGAGCCATACACTTGAGGTTGACCTCGCCTACCTCAAGAGTAAGAGGCAGCAAAACGTCAACGGAGGACTCGGTAGCAAGAGCTGCAAGAGCCTTTACAAAGAAAGCGTCAACTGCGTCATCAGTCTTGCCAAGAACGCGAGCGTGGTAAGCATACGCAGCCATACCGCGGATACCAAAGAGAATGAGGGACTTGAGAGATCTAATGTCCTCGTTGTCGGACCAAACGCCGCCAAGTGGAAGATCCTCAACAGGCTCTACGCCAGCCTCTGCAGCTAGACGGTTCTTCTCGTCACGAACCTGAGCAGTAATTGCGTCAACCGCACCCTTGTCAAAGTTGACGTTAGTGATGCAGGTAAACAGACCGTCGACGATCAGCTGATCTGCGCGGTTAGAACGCTTGCCAGCAGCAAGCTCGGTGCGAGAAAGGCCAACCAGAGCGCCGGTGAGCTCGTCCTGAGCAAACGCAACGTCAAAAGGCTTGCCGCAAACGCCAGCAGCTCCGGTACATGCAGTACAAGCAGCAGTCTGCTCGCACTGGAAACAGAACATCTTGTTATCCACTATTTTTCCTCTCCATAAAACCCTATAGCGAGAAGAGATTTGCTCTTCTGGGTTTCATGATTGCAGGAATGTGGAATAGTGTATGTTGTAATTACAACAAAACGATTCTTGTAGAGAAATTTTTGGAGCGTTGATGAACGTACAAGATATTAAGCCTTCGTTTTTGCTCAATACGGTGGTGTTTAAGGGTGTAAAGCCAGAGCAGCTTGAGGCTTTGCTGAAGCATCTACGTGCGACGGTGCGTACTTATGAGCCTGGAGAGATTATTCTATGTGCTGGTGATAAAGCTCATCAGTTTGGCATCGTTGTCTCCGGCGCTATTCATGTTGAGGGATCAGATGCGCAGGGCAACATCTCTGTAATGGGAGCCTTCCATACAGGAGAAACCTTTGGAGAGGCATATGCAGCTCTTGGAAACGTGCCACTCTTGACCTCGGTAGTTGCCACGGAGACGTCTGCAATTCTGCTGCTTGACCTACGACAGATTACTACCAGAACGTGTGATATCTGCGGCGGCGTGGATATTATCACCAGAAACCTTATGGCTTCTATTGCACAGAAAAACATCATGCTGAGTCGTCGCATTCAAGATGCTGCTCCAAAGAGTATACGTGGCAAATTGATGGCGTACCTGAACACTCGCTCGCAAGCTGCGGGTTCGTCGGAGTTTGATATACCCTACAATCGCCAACAACTTGCTGATTATCTTGGTGTAGATAGAAGCGCCTTAAGCGCGGTAATATCTTCTCTATGTAAAGAAGGCGTCTTTGAAGTAAAGCGAAGCCACTTCAAACTTTTATACAGCATTTCGGCCTAAGGAGGCTTTATGGCAGAGATTTATTTAGCAGGTGGATGCTTCTGGGGACTTGAAGAGTACTTCTCCAGAATTAATGGCGTCACCGCAACTACCGTTGGCTATGCAAACGGTAAAACTTTGGATACTAACTATCAAGAGGTGAAGGCAACAGATCACGCAGAAACAGTGCATGTCACTTACGATGAGACCGTTGTAAGTCTCTATGACATTCTGCGTTACTACTTTAGGGTTATTGATCCCCTCTCAGTAAATAAGCAAGGCAACGACGTTGGTAGACAGTATCGCACAGGTATCTATTACACCAACGATGCTGACCTGCTTGTCATTGATCGCATTATGTCTGAACAAGAATCTCTTTTTGGTCAGAAGCTTGCCGTTGAGGTTGAGCCACTAGATAACTACGTACTTGCTGAGGAATATCATCAGGACTACTTGAAGAAGAACCCAGGTGGTTATTGCCACATCAATGTTGATGACGCATATAAGCCGCTTGCGTAAGCCGCTTAGCTTACGTTAAGAGGCGCCGTTGATGGATGGGATTTCAAAAACTATGTACTTGAAACTATGTTCTATAGGTACATATCCGAAAACATAACGGATTACATCAATAAGGGTGAATATGAAGTTTTTATTAATTAAAAGCAGCATAAAGGACATCAAAGCAACCCTCGGAAGGGTGCCTATCACTTTAAGGCCCAGCCTGGTTTATATAATTCTTATATATGTGTCAATAATTCCGATGCGGGTGCTACATTTCCCTGCTAGATCGATAGGAAGGATGATTCAGTTCGGGTTTCCTATACTTATGTATTTCATCCTAGCCCCGGTACTGGCAGCAATGAGCATCAGACAAGAAGACTTATCAAGGAGGAACCTTCCTGCCTTGATTGTAGCTGGCGTGATGCTGTTTTTATGTATTCCAATCAGCCGATTAGCGTACTTCTCCTTTTGGGAGAACCAGTATTTCACTTTTTGGGCCATTGTTGTAACTGTAGTTCCTTTTGTTGTGACTGTTGTGGCGACCTTAATAAAGATTATTAATAAAGATTAAAGTCGCCACAACAAAGGTGCAGTAGTTAGCGGCTAAAGATGAAGCTAGCTAGCGCTTTGCAGCAGGCGGTTATCACGTCTGAATCCGGAGCTTCAGATGCAAGCGGATCACGAAATTTGCGTCACTCCATGTCGTATTATCATCGAACTCGGTAGCTGCGTTCCCTTCTTGTTTGGCACCTACACTCCATGCGATTTCCTTGAAGCGGTTAGCCAGGCGCGCCTTATCGGTGTAGTAACTGCCCAGAAAGTTAGACAGGATGTGAGTAACTACTTTTTGACCTCGTAGTGACTCTTTACGGTAAACGTAATAACGTAGGTCTTTCGATACGACTCTGGTGCAGAAGTGAGAATTGCGCAGTCAGTCAGATTGTAGTTTGTTGGGTGAGCAAGGGCTTGGTCAACAGTGTTGCCAATCTCTTCTGCAGACTCAAGTACCTGAGCCCTCTGAGCTGCATCGATAGTTGCTTTTCTCATCAAATCAAACTGGTCTGCTGTACCCTCAATGCGAATAATGATTGGCCAGAGACTGTCTTTATCAACCTGCGTAGTAATTTGCAGATCTGGATACAGGCTGTTATCAAAGTTGAATCCATCAGGAATATGATAGGTGCCATAGCCGGTTGCGTTTGAATTGTTTGATGAGGAGCTAGAGGAGCTAGAAGAATCCTCTTTTTTCTCGTCTTTCTTTTCTTCTTTTTGTTCTGACGTGGTGGATTTAGTCTGGTCTTGTTTGTTTTCTGTTTGTGAGCAGCCAGACAAAATGCCCACACTCAAGGCTGACGTTACCAGTAGTACAAAAATTGCAGTAAAGAACTTGCTCATGTTAGAGCTACGCTTCATTTGACCTCCATTAAACGGAACGTGCCAACTACTAGGAACTCACTGCGATTGTACCCAGCAAATAGTGCCATTTAACTGGGAGAATATTTCACAAGATAAAATAATGTTTCATCTTTTTATGCTTCCCAAAGAAAGCGCTTCATATCAACTTTGTCGTTGTCTAGAAACCGCACGCCCTCTGATTCAAGAAGCTCTCGTTGAGCATCAGGTCCACCAAATGCAAAACCAGGAGCAAGCGAGCCGTCTTTGAAGACCACTCGATGGCACGGCACACCGCCAGCCACTCCAGGACTTTGATGCATAGCAAATCCCACATAGCGAGCTTTTCTTGGCTCCCCTATCATGCGAGCTATCTGCCCATACGTGCCAACCCTACCCTCAGGAATTTGCTTGACCACTGAAAACGCACGCTGAAAGAAGTTGTCCATATCTCGCTCACTCTATCTTCACGGTTACCGGGAATTGCTTGCTCATTTTATGTTGGAATGCTATCGTATCAAAAGCAAACGGGTGGTGGCGCAGCTTGGTAGCGCACTTGACTGGGGGTCAAGGGGTCGCTGGTTCAAATCCAGTCCACCCGACCAGAATTTCTCGCCAGGAGTATTCCTGGCTTTTTATTATCTAAACAGGGCGAGAAACCCTATGTACAAGCGGCAAAATCAAGTGGCAAAATCAAGCAGCAAAAAGCGGTCGGCTGCTTAAAACAACCGACCGCATATCTAGTGTGTGAGCCTTGCTAGGCGTTAGTACCTTCAAACTGACTCTCATACAGCTTGGCGTAGAAGCCGCCCTTAGCTAAAAGCTCATCATGGGTGCCGCGTTCAAGAATTGAGCCGTCCTTGAGGACAAGAATGCAATCTGCACCTTGGATGGTCGAGAGCCTGTGAGCAACAACCAGTGAAGTTCTGCCATTCATGATGGTGTCAAACGCCTTTTGTACCAGCTGTTCTGTTCGCGTATCAATGCTTGAAGTCGCCTCGTCCAGAAGCAGAATAGGTGGATTGGCAAGCATAACGCGAGCAATGCAGAGAAGCTGCTGCTGGCCCTGAGATAAAGATCCGCCAGACTCTCCTACCATGGTGTCGTAACCCTGAGAAAGCTGCTGGATAAACTCGTGTGCCTGAGCCTTTTGAGCTGCAGCGATAATCTCTTCATCGGTGGCGTCTGGCTTTGCATAACGGATATTCTCTTTGATGGTTCCCTTAAAGAGCCACGTATCCTGTAGCACCATGCCAAACTGCTCTCTAAGCGATGCACGGGTGAGCTTTTGCGTGTTATGACCGTCTACATAAATTGCGCCAGAATCAATGCTATAGAACCTGAGTAGCAGGTTAATAAGGGTGGTCTTGCCGCAGCCAGTTGGGCCAACAAGAGCAATCTTCTGGCCAGGCTCTGCCCTGAATGAGATGTGGTTGAGCAGCGGGTGCTTGGAATCATAGGAGAACGCCACGTCATCAAACTCAATGGTGCCTTGTGGATTCTGGATGGCTTCAGCGTCTACTGGATCAGGCTTGATTTCCTTTGCGTCGAGAAGATCAAAGACTCGACGAGCGCTTGCATAGGCTGTCTGAACCTGTGTAACAACGGCAGAAATGGCGTTAAAAGGCTTCATGTACTGGTTGGCATACGAGAGGAAGCTCTGTACCTGACCAATGGTAAGCACAGAAGGAACGCCCGTCAAAACGCAAATGCAGCCAAGTCCAGCTACCAGTGCATAAATGAAGTTGTTTACCAGACGCGTAGAAGGGTTAGAGAGCGAAGAGGCAAACTGCGCACGCTCTCCTACTACACGGAGCTTCTCGTTAATAGCTTCAAACTGCTCAATAATGGCATCTTTGTGGGCAAAAGCAGTAATGAGTTCCTGGTTGGAGACCATTTCTTCTGCGTATCCGCCTAGCTGGCCCTGATAGCCCTGCTGCTTGCTAAAAGATGAGCTTGCGTATTTGGTAATGGCGGAAGCAACAATAATAGAGAGCGGCGTAGCTAGAGCAACCACAAGGCCCATAGGAATCGACATATAGAACATGAAGCATAAGGTTCCAATAATGGTCACCATGCCCGTAAGGAACTGCGTCAGGCCCTGCTGAAGGCCGTCACCCAGCTGATCAACATCGTTAACTACCCTAGAGAGCAAGTCTCCCTGAGAATGCGTGTCAATGTATGAGAGTGGTAAGTTTGCAACCTTGGCGTGAGATGCGTCTCTGAGATCGCGTGTAACCAGGTAGGTAAGCTTATTGGTAGACCAAGAAGCTAGCCACTGCGTAGCACTTGCAAGCAAAACTACCAGTGAGAGCTGAGCGAGCGTAGGCAAAAGTGCTGCCTCGGCGCCCTGGACCAGCCTGATGAGCTGGTCGATGGCACTACCCACAATGATGGGTACCCAGAGCTGCAGAATAACGGTTGCAATAGATGACACAGACGCCAGAACCAGAAAACCTCTGTGAGGAGAAATCCATGCAGCTAGTCGGCGTGTGACTTCTGCTGCGGATATGGAGATAGCGTCAGCGGAGCCGCCTTTGCCGCGCTCAGGAGCGCTTGATGCAATAGCGGAGGTGCTTCCGCCAGAATACATATCGGCCATTACTCCACCTCCTCAGGACGAAGCTGCGAGAGACAAATCTCTTTATACAGAGGGCACGTGGCGAGAAGTTCTTTGTGCGTTCCCAGTCCCACTTGTTTGCCATGATCAAGAACAAGGATCTTGTCTGCCTGCATAACTGCAGCTACACGCTGCGAAATAATGATGCTCGTAGTGGTTGCACTAAGCTTGCGAAGTGCCGCTCGGAGGTGTGCATCCGTAGCAAAATCAAGTGCAGAGGCAGCGTCATCCAAGATGACAATGCGCGGGCTTCCTACCAGAGCACGAGCAATGGTCAAGCGCTGGCGCTGACCACCCGAGAAGTTCTTGCCGCCACGCTCAACAATGCTGTCAAGCTGATCGGGTTTCTCGCGCACAAAGTCTGCTGCTTGAGCAACCTCAAGAGCTGTCCAAAGCTCCTCGTCTGTGGCGTTTGGATTTTTCCAGCACAGGTTTGTGCGAATGGTGCCGCTGACCAGTGAGGTGTGCTGCGGAACAAAGCCAATGAGAGCGCGAAGTTGCTCAAACGTATAGGCCTTGACGTTGTTGCCAAAGACGCTTACAGAACCGGTCTCCGTATCAAAAAGACGCGGGATGAGGGCAGCAAAACTGGACTTACCAGAACCTGTACCGCCGATGATGCCCAGCGTCTGGCCAGCCTGCAGCATGAGGTTGATACCAGAAAGAGCAGGTTCTCCCCCGCCGTCGTAGACAAGTGAGGCGTCTTTGAATGCCACAGCGGTGCCAGTAAAGTCGGACTCAGTGAGGTTGATTTGCCTGTTTCCCTTATCAGAGAGCACTGGTCTAGTGTTCAGGACTTCCATCACGCGAGTAGCAGACGCAGTTCCGCGTGTAATGATAATAACCAGGTTAGCAACGTAGCCAATAGCTAAAAGCGCACTGGTCATATAGCTGACAAGTGCCACCACGGTTCCTTGCGATAGAGTACCTGCAGTAATCTGAGGAGCCGCAAGCCAAAGCGTTGCGGCAATTCCAAGGTACATAACAAGGAAGGTTGCAGGGTTCAGTAGAGCCGAATAATTTGCAGCATCAGTTGCTGTTTCTGTCTGAGCAAGAACTGCCTCGGAGAATTGTTCCTTCTCTTCTGACTCATGCCTAAAGGCCCTAATAACACGAATACCAGAAAGCATTTGTCGCATATATAAAGAAACGGTATCAAGGCGCTTCTGCAGCTCAGTAAAGAGTGCGGTAGATTTACGTGCAACAAAAAAGAAAATAGCGGCTACTAGCACGGTTGCCAGTAAAAAGACCATACCAAGCTGAGTATCAAGCATAAGAGTGGCAATAATGGAACCGGCCGCTAAGATTGGCCACCTCACCAGCTGTCGAATGCCTAGAGCAACGGTTACCTGAACCTGATTAACATCGTTGATAAGACGGGTTACCAGCGTATCTGTTCCCAGTGCAGAAATATCGGCACTTGAGAGCTCTTGAATCTTCTTAAACAGCTCATTGCGCAGGTCAGTTCCCGTGCGCTGAGAAACAATAGAAGCAATTTTCTGACAGACAAGCGTAAAACTAAAACCCACAATTGCGATTACGACTAGCAAAATACCGTAGCGAATAATGTCATACATGTTTGCCCCGTGAATTCCGAGGTCAATCATGCGCGCAATAATCAAAGGTGTAAGAAGGTCACCAATGACCTCAACACCTTTACAAAGCAAGGCAACAAAACTCTTGGGACTATACTTTGGCCATACGAATCTAGAGAGCAACTCTCCCATTTACGCTTCACCAAGTTTCTCTGCTAGCTTCAACCACTCGTCTTCCAGCTCCATCAGCGCCGCTTCTGCGTCATCAAGCTGCTGCTGCAACTCCATCAAACGCTGCGCGTCTGTGGCATCAGCGGAGCTCATCTGCTTCCTAATCTGTCCAGGTAGCTCCTGAGCTTTGCCCATGCGACGCTCAATCGAATCAAAGCGCTTCTTAAGCTCGCGACGCTCAGCGTTACTCAGCACCGCACCCTCCTGGCGAGAAGACCCGTCTACTTGCGGCTCATTTGTATCTGAACTGCCGCGTGCATCCGACAACTCCCCCGCTCTTCTCGCCGTTTGCTTTGCAACATCAACAAGCTTGAGGTACTCGTCAACGCCGCCAGGAACGTGGCGAATGTGGCCGTCTATGAGGGCATATTGGTCGTCGGTAACGCGCTCAATCAAGAAGCGATCATGGCTTACAACAAGAAGCGTTCCAGGCCATGAGTCCAGTAGGTCTTCTAGGACAGCCAGCATATCCGTGTCCAGATCGTTACCTGGCTCGTCCAGTACCAGCACGTTTGGCTCTTCCAGAAGAACGCACAGGAGCGCCAGACGTCTGCGCTGACCTCCGGAGAGGTCTTGCAAGCGATTGGTAAACTCTCGACGGTCAAAACCAAGGCTTTCAAGCAGCTGCGTAGGACTTTGCATCTTGCCGTTTACCAGGTAACTTGTCTTGTACTGGCTCAAAAGCTCAAGTACCGTCCAGGTCTCTTTAGTGGCAAACGTATCAATCTGCTGAGAAAGCCATCCAAATTTGACAGACTTTCCTACCTTTACCAGGCCAGATGTTGGTTGTAGTTGCTGAGTCATCAACTCAAGAAGCGTTGATTTACCAGCGCCGTTTTCGCCTAAGATGCCATAACGGTCGCCAGGGCCAATGAGCCACTCAACATGCTTGATAACGTCTACCTGGGAGTTTGAAGCATCTGCCTGCATATTTGGATCTGCGTCCGCAGCCGTCGCGACGTTCTTATAGGCAAATGAGACATCATGCATCTCAATGACTTGCTTGCCTAACCTAGAAACCGCCATACGCTTAAGCTCAAGCGTGTTTCTAAGTGGTGGATCTTCGGCTAGAAGCTCCATGGCGGCATCAATCCTAAACTTAGGCTTTGACGTACGAGCTTTTGCTCCGTGAGCAAGCCAGTTGAGCTCTTTTCTCAGCGTGTTCTGACGACGTTCTTCCATTACTGCTGCCTGTCTATCACGCTCAACTCGAGCTTGAATGTAGGCAGAATAGCCGCCGTCAAACGGGTCAATTACCCCATCATGGACTTCCCACATGTAATCACAGACCTCGTCCAAAAACCAACGATCGTGGGTGACCAGAATGAGCGCTCCATTTCCTTCTGACCAGCGATTCTTTAGGTGATTGGCAAGCCACTGAATGGCGTGAAGATCTAGGTGGTTGGTTGGCTCGTCGATAAGCATTAAGTCCCAGGTGCCTACCAGCAATCGAGCCAAGTCGCAGCGTCTACGTTGACCTCCGGAGAGCTCTCCTACCAGGCCGTTCCAGTCAAGATCTCCAATGAGCTCATCAATAATCTTACGAACGCGCGCGTCAGATGCCCACTCGTACTCTGGCGTATCACCTACAACAGCGCTACAAACGGTTTGCGTATCAGAAAGTGAATCACTTTGGCCCATATAGCCTACTTGGATGCCACTTCTCCAGATTACGTTGCCAGAATCGGGCTCAATTCTATGGGCGATAAGATCTAAGAGGGTTGATTTGCCGTCACCGTTTTTGCCAACAACACCAATACGGTCACCCTCATTAACGCCAATGGTTTGATTGGTAAGAACCTTCTTACCAGGCCATTCCATAGAGATTTGTTCGCAACCTACCAGAATTCCCACTAGTTATCACCTAAAAAAGAACGAAGTAATGCAATTTCTTCTCCCCAACCAGAAAGCTCAGAATGAGGAGTTTCCAAAATCATGGGAAGCGTGTTGATGCGCGGATTAGTTACCACAGCGCGGAATGTTTCTAAGCCAATGAAGCCCTTGCCAATCTGTTCATGTCTATCTTTATGAGCTCCAAGAGGATTCTTTGAGTCATTAAGGTGCAAGGCTTTTAGCTTTTCTAAACCAACTATCTGGTCAAATGTATCTAGAACCTCATCAAGATTTTCTACAATCTCATAACCGCCATCATGAACATGGCAGGTATCAAGGCACACACCCATAAGTTCTGGATGGTTTACCTTATTTAGAATTGCAGCAATCTCTTCAAACGTTTTGCCAACTTCAGTGCCTTTACCAGCCATAGTTTCAAGAAGCACGGTGGTGTGCTGGCCTTCAAAAAGGCAATCGTTGAGCGCACTTGAAATCTGCTCAATTGCCACGTCAGAGCCTTGGCCCACATGGCTACCAGGATGGAAATTGTAATAATTACCAGGTAGATGCTCCATACGCTCAAGATCTTCTGCAAGCGCTCGACGAGCAAAATCCTTGGTCTCCTCTTTTGCGGAGCATAGATTCATGGTGTAAGGAGCGTGTGCAACCAAAGGGCCAAAGTGATTAACCTCAAGGAGCTCACGTAGCTTTGCAACATCACCCTCATCTAAAGCTTTAGCGTTGCCGCCACGAGGATTTCTGGTAAAGAAAGCAAAGGTAGTTGCTCCAATAGAAAGAGCATCTTTACCCATTGCCTCCCAGCCTTTGCTCGCCGAGAGATGGCATCCAATAAAAAGTTCTTCTGGCTGCACGCTATGCACGCTCCTCAAGCATCTTGGAAACACGGTCCAAAAGCTCCGAAGCTACATCTTCTAGCGGCAAAGTCTCAAGCTGTTCTACACCTTGAGGAGTCACAAAAGCCACGCGGTCTGTGTCTGAACCAAAGGTTGAATCTGGTCTAGAAACATCATTTGCCACAATCATGGAGCAACCTTTACGTTCAAGTTTAGCTTGAGCATGCTCCAAGACGTTATTTGTCTCGGCTGCAAAACCTACAACAACCTGGTCTTTCTTTGCCTTAGCTAGGCTGGCGAGAATATCGGTGGTTTCTTTAAGGTCAATAGACTCAAGATACTCTGATGATTTCTTGAGCTTATGATCTGCTGGATGAGCTGGGGTGTAGTCGGCAACAGCTGCCGTCAAAATAGCAGCATCAACGTTGTCAAAAGCGTCTACGCACGCCTTATACATATCTTCAGCAGATATTACCCTTTGCACGTTGACACCTTGAGGAGCATCCAAGTGCGTAGGACCAGAGATAAGTGTGACGTCTGCTCCACGACAAGCAGCAACTTTGGCTACGGTATAGCCAAGTTTTCCTGTTGAACAGTTGGCAATAAAGCGAACTGGATCGATCTTCTCGTGAGTTGGTCCTGCGGTGATAAGAATCTTTTTACCTGCAAGATCTTGCGTAACTGGCGCGGTATCTTTGCCGGAAAGAACCTTAAGTGCAGCGTCAACAATCTGCTGAACCGGAGCAAGCTTTCCGTCACCGGTATAACCGCAGGCAAGGCGACCTGAATCGGGCATAACCATCTGGATGCCGCGCTGACGCAGCAGTGCCACGTTTGCCTGAGTGGCTGGATTTTCCCACATGTGCGTATTCATAGCGGGAGCCACAAGAACTGGCGTATGAGCAGCTAAAAGCGTTGCGCTTGCAGCGTTATCAGCAATACCGTGAGCCATCTTAGCCATAATATTGGCGGTAGCTGGTACAACTACCAGGCAATCCGCCCAGTCAGCAAGGTCAACGTGGGCAACAGGAGTCTCAGTGTTGTTATAGAGCGACTGCACTACCTCATGATGCGTAAGGGCCTCAAAGGTAGTCTTTCCAACAAACTGAGCTGCATCTTCTGTCATAACAACACGAACGTCGCAGCCCGCTTTCTGAAGGCCTCTAAGCACTTCACAGGCTTTATATGCAGCAATGCCTCCGCACACCACAAGGCATACAGAGGGCTGAGCGGTTTTATCCAACATGGCAAGAAATTCCTTTATTCTTCAAACGCTGTAGAAGTAATAAGCATCCTATGGCAATAAGGGCATTCAGCAATCTCAGAGCTATGCTGAAGATCATGGAATGAACTTGGCTGCAGCTTGACGCGGCAAACACTTGGAACATTACCTACAAGGTGCTCAACTGCCAGGCCCTTAAAACGTTTACGTGCGGATTCGTAACGCTCAAGCGTATTTGCAGAAATCTGAGCTGCAAGTTCTTCTCGAGACTTAGAAAGCTCTACAATCTCTGCACGAAGAGCCGCAGAATCAATCTCAAGAGACTGAGAAAGGCTCTCGCGCTCCTTCATGAGCTTTACCTGCAAGTCTTGAGCTGTCTGGTAAGCCTTCTTGCACTTCTCAAGCTCTTCTGCTTTTGCTGCAAGCTTAAAATCGCACTTCTCGATATTCTTTGCCAAAGAAGAAAGCTGCTGGTCAAAGTCTCTAAGAGCACGATGATTGGTAGCAGTTTCTACAGCAGCAGAAACCTCTTCCGTCTTTTGAACATAGTGGGCGCGCTGCTCATTGAGGTCAGAAATATCAATTTCTACGTCTTTTTTAACGCCAAGTACCTGCTTAAGCTGAGAAGCAATCTTTTTCTCTGCAAGTTGGGCGTTTTTAATCTTTTGAACCTGGGGCATTGAGGCCAAGTTGGATGCGAGTTTTAGCAGCTGCAAATCAATATCCTGGAGCTGCATCAGATTAACAGACTCACTCATAGGGCCTCCTCATATACGGTTACTCATCTAGTCTACCGTAAATAAGGACGTATCAGACGCAGAACATAACTAATGTAGAGATTAGTATGTGAAAAATTTATCCAACAATCTGCAGCAATGTTGCACAGAATGCATCAAGGTTTGCCTCAGAAACGCGCTCGTCAAACGTAATGCGCAAGCTGCCCAGCGCCTCGTTTCTAGAGATTCCCATAGCCGAGAGAACATGACTTGCGTCAAGAGATCCTGAAGAGCACGCAGAGCCAGCCGAGACTTCAAAACCCGCCTGATCAAGCTTTAAGATAAGCGTCTCTGAATCCATTGAGGGAACCATAATGCTTACCGTGCCAGGCATGTGATCTTTGCCAGCGTAAGCCTCTGTAGTTGGCTTAATCTTGGGAGAAGCACAGAGAGTTTCATACACCTTATTAGCGCGCACAGAAACGCTCTCCTGCGTTTGTGTAAGGTTCTCCAGGCACCACTGAGCAGCAGCAGCAAAAGCGAGAGCACTCCTCACGTCCTGAGTGCCATGACGCCTACCAGACTCCTGTCCCCCGCCGTAACTCTGTGCCTTAAAGGGAACTTTGGAGCGCATAAGCACTGCAGCAATACCAAGAGGCCCACCAATTTTGTGAGCGGCAATAGTCAGGGCGTCTACGTCTGCCACCTCTAAAGGAATGCGACCAAATGCTTGAACCGCGTCAGTGTGGAAAAGCGCGCCCACCTTATGAGCAGCATGCGCAAGTTCTACAACTGGCTGAATAACGCCCGTCTCATTATTGGCATACATGACGGAAACAAGAGCTACTGACTGGTCTAAAAGACCCTCAAGGGCAGAAGCCTCAATCTTTCCCTGACGGTTAGGCTGAACAATTCTTACCTCAAAGCCCTTCTCGCGAAGAACTGGTGCTAGATCCAAAATAGAATCATGTTCAATTGCCGAGAAAACCACTGTGTTGCGCTTGTGGTCTTTGTTGCGAATGCCTTCTGCCATTCCAATGACAGAGAGGTTATTGCCCTCAGTGCCGCCAGAGCAAAAGACCACGTCAGGAGCCCTAAACTTGCCGCCCACTGCGCGTGCGATAACACTACGAGCACCATCAAGCTCTCGCGCCGCTTGACGACCAAGCGAGTGCAAAGAGTTTGGGTTCACCCCAGCAATAGGTGAAGCCTCATAGGTTTTCTCGGCATCTAGCGCTTCTGTGCGCATTGGTGCTGAAGCTGCATAGTCTAGGTAAACGTAATCCATAACGTGTTTCTGTTGATTCAATCTTGGTAGTCTGGCGTAACTAATGCTTGAGAGTGCAGTCTAGCCCTGAACGGTAAGCGCGGACTCACCAGCAGAGCGGATTGCCTCGATAGTTGCACCGCGGTCTTCCTGGCCAAACACGGCACTACCTGCAACAAGCATGTCAGCGCCAGCAGCTACAACATCAGCTGCGTTAGTTGCACTGATACCACCATCAACCTCAATTAGAGGGTTAACGTTGTGCTTACGGCAGAGCTCTCTGAGTGCCTTGAGCTTTTCAATTGAGTGAGGGATAAACTTCTGTCCACCAAAACCAGGGTTAACCGTCATGATAAGCACCAAATCAAGATCTTCAATAAGATCCTCAAGAACGCTTACAGGAGTTCCTGGGCAAAGTGAAATGCCAGCCTTAGCACCGGAATCCTTGATAAGGTGAACAAGACGATGAGCGTGAACCTCAGCCTCGTAGTGGAAGGTGACAACGTCAGCACCACGGTCCAGGAATAGAGGCGCAATCTCAGCTGGATTGGTAACCATCAGATGGACATCAATGGGCAGCTCAGAGGACTTTTTGCAGTACGAGAAAATATCTGGACCAAATGAAATATTAGGAACAAAATGACCATCCATCACGTCGTAATGGATGTAATCAGCGTTTGCAATTGAATCAAGCTCGCTCTTAAGCTTGGAGAAATCTGCAGATAGAACAGATGGTGCTACCAGGACGTTATTCATTAAACTCTCCTATCGAGTCATTCCATAAAATTCTTCATTAGGAAGGCGGTTAGTGAGGCGAGAAGTAATGTCTTCTGGCGTAGCGCCCTCATAAAGCACAGCGTGAACAGCTGAAGTGATAGGCATCTCAACGTTCATCTGCTGACCAAGCTCATAAAGACCAATGACGGCCTGAGCACCCTCAACAACCATGCCTGTTTCTTCCTGGTATGACTGGAGCGTCTTGCCCTTAACCAGGGCTTCTCCAAACGTTCTATTTCTAGAATGCTCGGAGGTGCAGGTAGCCACCAAGTCACCCATACCAGCAAGACCCATACAGGTGAGTGGATCTCCGCCAATAGCGCATACGACGCGACCAAGCTCTGCCAAGCCACGTGTCATAAGAGCGGCAAGAGCGTTATCGCCATTACCCAGGCCAACAGCAATACCACAGGCAATAGCTACAACGTTTTTAGCGGCAGCACACGCCTCAACACCACGAACGTCAGAGCTAATGTAGGTTCTGAAGTACGGACGAGAGAGCAGTGCCTGGAAACGCTTAGCAACCTCGGCATCTTCAGACGCTACAACTGCCGCAGAGATTCCCTGTTTAATAACCTCTTCTGCATGGTTTGGACCAGAAAGAACTGCGATTCTTGAAGGATTTCCCAGCTCGTCAGCAGCCACCTCATGCATGAGCTTGTGAGAGCCTGCCTCCATACCCTTGGAGAGAATCAAAACATCAACTTCAGGGTCAAGATATGGTGCGCAAGCAGCGCAAACTGAACGTAAAAACGCAGAAGGAGCCGCCATAACAACAGCATCTACACCGGTGAGAGCCTCAGCTTCACTAGTGGTAGACACAATATTGTGTGGAAGCTCAGAATCAGAAAGATGTCTGCAGTTGACGTGCTCGTTATTAATGGATTCGGTAACATCAGCCTCTCGAGACCAAATAATTACCTCATCAGAAGTTGAAGCAAGAAGTGTTGAAAGCGCGGTACCCCATGATCCCGAACCAATAACAGCAACTTTTTTCATGATTAGTTGTCCTTTTTCTTTTCGCCGAAAGAGAATTTAGACTCACTACCAGCATTAAGACGATTGATATTCTCGCGATGAGCCCAAATAACTGCCGCTGCTACAACAAAGACAGGAATGGTTGCCACAGGATCCATACCAAATAGCAGGCAGAATAGTGGAATGGCAACGGCCGCACCGATGGAGCCAAGCGATACGTACTTAGTTGGCACGGCAAGCGTAATAAACACCGCAAGAGCTACAAGAGCAGCAAGTGGATTTACTGCAAGGCCACCGCCAAATCCAACAGCAATTCCCTTACCGCCATGGAAATGAAGCCAAGGCGAGAAAATATGACCAAGAACGCAGCAGGCATACACAAAAGAAATGATGAGCTCAGCCTCTGCGTGATCATTTCCCGAGACCAGAGGAGTAAATCCCTGGGCTCCCAAGAACCAACGAACCAGCATGACGCTGACAATGCCCTTACCTGCATCGCAAAGAAGCGTAAGAATACCTGCGGCTTTACCAGCATTTCTTGCAACATTGGTGGTGCCAATGTTTCCTGATCCAAGTTTGCGAATATCTTCATGAGCCATAACACTTGCAATAATCAGGCCAAATGGAATGCCACCAAGGCCAAATGCAATTAGTCCAAAAATCAGAGCAACAACAATTCCAGGCATTAGTTAGACTCAACCTTCTTACGGAACTTCAAACGAATAGGTGTACCAATCAGAGAGAACTTCTCGCGAAGTCTGTTCTCAATAAAGCGCTCGTAGTTGTCATCAACAAGGTCTGGGGCGTTACACCAGAACGAGATAACAGGAGGTTTGGAGCCTGTCTGTGTAGCGTACTGAATCTTAAGACGGCGACCGCGGTCAGAAACCGTGTGTCCGCCTTCTCTAATCTGGGCGAGAAGCTCGTTGAGCTCGGAAGTCTTGAGCTGAAGTGCGCGGGATTCTGCAGCCGAAAGAGCAGCGGCAAGTACTTTATCAATAGCGCGACCAGTAAGAGCAGAAACGTTAATGGAAGCAATCCAAGGAGCAAAGGCCAGGCGCTTTGCTACAGAGACTGCTACCTCATCACGCTTTGCCTCAGAATCAATAAGATCCCACTTGTTAAGCAGGAGCACCAGAGCGCATCCACGCTCTACGGCCATGTTAGCAAGCTTTTGGTCCTGCTCGGTTACGCCAACAGAGGCGTCAACAACAAGAAGACAGACGTCAGCGCGGTCCATTGCCTGCAGGCCTCTGACCAGACTGTAATACTCAACGTCCTCGTGTACCTGGCTCTTTTTGCGAATACCAGCGGTATCAACAAGACGAATGGGAGTTCCCTTCCATTCAATCATGGTGTCAATAGCGTCACGCGTAGTACCAGCAACATCAGAAACAATAGAGCGTTTCTTGTTAGCCAGGCGGTTTGCCAGCGAAGACTTGCCCACATTAGGACGGCCAATAATTGCCAAGTTCAGAATGCCGTCATCTTCTGGCTCTTCGTCTACCTCTGGAAATGCGTTGACAATATCATCCAACAAGTCACCAGTACCGTGACCATGAGAGGCAGACAGAGGCAGAGGCTCTCCACAACCAAGTGCATAGAAGTCCCATAGACCGTCCTGCTCAGTTGCAGGGTTATCTTTCTTGTTGACAACCAAGAACACGGGCTTGTCGCTCTTGCGGACAATGCGTGCAACCTCTTCGTCTTCATCGGTAACGCCGGTAGAGCCGTCTACCACAAAGACAATAACGTCTGCTTCTTCGCATGCAAGAAGTGCCTGCTCACGAATGTGTGGAGCAAAGCGATCCTGCGACTTGATAGACTCAATACCGCCGGTATCAATGAGCTTAAACTCACGACCATTCCAGTCAGCATCGTGATATGAGCGGTCTCGGGTTACTCCCCTAGACTCGTGTACGATTGCATCGCGTTTCTCGGCAATTCTATTTACCAGTGTGGACTTACCAACATTTGGGCGTCCAACAATAGCAACAATGGGCTTAGCCATGTCTCACCTTTCATTCAGTTGGTTTAATAATACCAGCAATACGTGGCTAATCCCACTCTTTGAGCGCTTTAATGCACGACTTGGCAATGTTTGTGGGACCAGGAATTGACATGATGACTTTTGCTCCGCGTTCCTCTAGCTGCGCAGTTAAATCGGCTAGTGACATGCCATCAAGGGTGACCTTATCAAAGTTAAACATGACCTCAGGGAGCACTACAAGAACATCTGTGAGGTCTTCAGGTACCTGGGCGAGAAGATCAACGGCGCAGATAAGTCCTGTGACATTAACGTCTCCACCAAAGAAATCGTTTCGCACGGCAAAAGTAGAAACGTTGCCATCAGCCGACCAGCTGTCGCAGAAGGTCTGGATGGTTTGCTGAGCAGCTTCTCCTACAATCAGCAAAATCTTGCGAGAACGAGCAGAAAGATAGGTATCTGCCTCATCAAGAGCGGTACGCATAGTGCTACAGACCTCTTCAGCCTCATCGAGGAAGCTTCTGAGCATACCAATGCCGTCATAAAATTGCGGATAACCGTCATAGGTATACGCAGGTGGAATAGGTAGCTGGGCGTCTACGTAGAACTCGTCAGAGAGCTGGAAGCGCGTAATGCCCAAAGAAGCTCGTGCACGCTCCTGGTATGGTTCAACAATTTTGACTACAGAGCGGGATAGCTCTACGTCATCAGAATACGAATGAGTAAAGCGTTTGGAGTCTTTGGTATAGCCAAGGGGAACAATGGCCAACGAGGTAATCTGCTGATGAGCCTCTACCCAATCAAGCGTTTTATCAAGCTCTTCACCGTCATTGATGTTAGGACACAAAACAATCTGACCGTGGATCTCAATGCCAGCATCCATGAGTTTCTGAAGAACTTCAATGCCCCTAGCTGCACGAGCACCAATAAGATTCCGGCGAACATCAGGTGAGATTGCATGCAGAGAGACGTTCATAGGCTCAAGTTTATGAGAAATAATGCGTTCAACGTCCTCATCAGTGAGGTTAGTGAGCGTAACAAAATTACCCTGCAAAAAGCTCAGGCGGTAATCGTCGTCTCTAATGGAAAGCGAGGGGCGCATATCTTCTGGCAGCATAGCCATAAAGCAGAACTGGCACGCGTTTACGCAGGTCTTGATGCCATCAAAGAGCACATCAACAAAGTCAACGCCCCAGTCTTCTCCGGATTCACGTTCAAGCACACACTCATAGAGCGCGTCATCACCGGGAATAGAAACTTCAAGCTCACAGAGGGAGCCATCGGCCTCCCAACGCCAATCAATCAGATCTTTTGGCACTACACCATTGACCTTCTCGATAATCATGCCCGGCTCAAGGCCAGCCTTCCACGCAGGACTACCCTCTTCAACGGACTCAATCAGTGCGCCAAGTCCGCCAGATTTTGTATTTCCGTAGTCTGCGCGCTGTTCCATGTTAGGCGCCTACGATTTGTTCAATAGCTGATTTAACTGCGTTGATATGAGCCTCTGGCGTCGAAGCACCGGCGGTAATGCCAATATGCTCTGCTCCCTCAAACCAAGAAGCCTCTAGCTCATCTGCGCCTTCAATGTGATAGGTTGCGGGGCAATACAGCTTGGAAATCTCTGCTAAACGAGTGGTATTTGCAGAGATCCTGCCGCCAATGATAATCATGACGTCAGACTCTTTTGCAAGCCTCATGCACGAGTCCTGATGGCCCGCAGTAGCCTCGCAGATAGTATTCATGACGCGAAGCTCGTCAACAAGCGGAAGTACCGCGTTAACTACTTCAGAGAGCTTAGCGGCGCTCATGGTGGTCTGAACTACCAGGCCAACCTTCTTTGCAGCTCTCATGGCGTCTGCCTGAGCGGCAACTTCTTCTACAGAGTCAATAGCCAAAGAGCCTGGTACGTGAGCAAGCGTTGCCTCAACTTCAGGGTGTCCAGACTCTCCTACCACGTACACGGCATAGCCTTGCTTAGCGAGAAGTTCTGCTGCTCCGTGGGCCTTCTTTACAAACGGACAGGTTGCGTCAAGTACGTCAACACAGCCGTCCTTGGCAATCTGCTCTTCTTGAGGAGTTACACCATGAGTACGCAATAAAAGCGCACTTCCTTTAGCCGCAGAGGCAGAATCAACTACCTCTACGCCCTGGTCTTTAAGGGACGTGACAACACGAGGATTATGAATAAGCGGACCAAGCGTGCGCACGGGCGCATGAGCATCTTTGACGGCCTGCTGGACCATCTGAAGAGCTCTTTCTACGCCGTAACAAGCACCTGCTTCATCGGCAATTTTGATAGTAGGCACGAACTAATTCCTTCCGGGATGCTCTTTGAGCATTGCATCTCTTAGTTCGTATACCCGCTCCATGGCCACTTCTTCCATCTCTTTTGCCTGATCTTTACGCTTTGTAGAAGTCAGATCACTAAAAGAAACCTTCTGACCAGCGCGAAGATACACCTTTACAGGCTTAACCAGAGGAGAACCTTTTTTCTTAATATCAAGGGCACCAATAATTGCTAAAGGCTGAACATCTACTTTGGCAAGCTGTGCAATAAGCGCAAAGCCGCCATGGGTTTCTCCACGTTCAGTGTTGCTTCTGACTCTGGTACCCTCAGGATAAATGAGAAGCATTTCTCCTCTAGAAAGAGCCGTAGTGGCACGTCGAATTGCCTTCATGTCAGCAGTTCCACGATCTACTGGGATACCACCAAGTCTAGAAAGCGCCCACTGAAGTGGTTTGAATTTGTTGAACTCACTCTTGTAAATGGTTCTCACGGGAATGCCATGAACAAGCAGGTGAACAACAGTAACAATGGGGTCCAAAAATGTTGGATGATTCATGATAAGAACGCGAGGGGTCTTATCACCAACAAAGAGCTGATCATTGTCCCAACGCCATCTAAACCAGATTTTTGTAATCAGTCCAAGCACACTGACTGCCAGCCATTTAAAGAACTTTGCTGGAGCTGGAAAATCAGCAAGCGCGGTATCGTAATAATCGTCAAATGAGTTTCCGCCAAAAGGACGCAAACGATTAGATGCCGCTGCTATAGAAGACTTTTTCTCGGAGCGCTTAGGCTCTTCCGTGTGAGACTTCCCGTCATCAGAAGAGCTGCTCTCTGATCCATTTCCCTGGTGAGAAGCCCTGTGGTTGCGGGCATCTCTTTTGCCGAGTCCAGGATGCAGGGCAATAATAGCTGCAATAACCTCTTCAACAGAAAGCGCAGAAGAGTCAATGTGGTGAGCATCTTCTGCAGCACGAAGTGGCGCTGCCTTACGCTCAGAATCAGCCTTATCGCGAGCCTTGATGTCTTCGAGGATCTTCTCCTCACTCTTGGCGTCTACATGGGCATCGTTTCCGGTGGCTGCATCTCCACCCTGGCGCTGAACGGCACGGCGGTGAGCACGAGCAGCAGAATCTGCGGTCAAAAAAACCTTTACATCTGCCTCAGGGAATACCACGGTGCCAATGTCACGACCTTCTGCGACTACATCGCCATTCTCGCCAGCGCGACGCTGAAGCGTGACCATAGCCTCGCGAACCTCAGGGATGGCTGCAACAGCGCTAACGTTTCTATCTACCTCTGGGGTACGAATCTCTGTCGTAACGTTTGAGCCGTTTGCATAGACGGTCTGACCGTTTGCGGAGTTACCAAACGAGATGCTAATGCTGCGTGCTATCTGAATGATTTTCTCGGTATCAGTCATATCGATGCCTTGACGCAGGCATTCTACAGTTACGGAGCGATACATTGCACCTGTATCAAGAAAAATCAAATCCAGGCGATCAGAAAGGGCGCGAGCTACCGTAGACTTTCCGGAGCCTGCTGGGCCGTCAATAGCAACAATCATTACTTATCCCCCTTGGTGACACCCCAAATGTCACGAAAATCGTAAAAACTTGGCTCAGTGGAACGGCGAATAACCTCTTCTGGATCAAGGTTAAATCCACCAAGCTTGAAATCAGAACTGCCTGTACTAGTAAAGAAGATTGAAGAGACATTTGCAAGATGTACATTCCAGCTTGAACTACCTGGGATGCCAAAAATCTCTGCCATCATAGAGCGCAAATAGCCGCCGTGAGAAATACAAACAGTGCGTCCAGAAAGACTGGAAAGTTCGTTAAGAATAGTGCGACACCTGCTTCTTACCTGCTCGTATGACTCTGCTTCTGGAGCAGGTATGGAGTGGCCGTTTTTGTCTGAGGCCCAAGGAAACGTAAGGCCATAGGGCTTTAAAATCTCTTCTGCATCAGCAAAACGCTTGCTCTCCAAAATGCCAAAATCCATCTCTGCAAGGTCATCTTTTACCTCACAAGGAATACCAAGCTCGGTGGCGGTCATCTGGGCCATGTCTTTGCAGCGAGATAAAGGAGAGGTCCAAATTCTATCTGGATGAAATGCAACAAGTGCACGAACAGCGTGCTCTCGCTGTTCAATGCCATGCTCGGTAAGCTCAACGTCTCTTCTACCACTGAAAAAGCGCTGTGTATTAGCCACGCTTTCTGGATGGCGCATAAACAAAATACGATGAACCTGAGCTGGAACTTCAAATGGCTGCATTATGTCTCCTCTCTGGGCGTGTTTGAGCTGTTTGACGTGCGCTTAGAAATCGTACGACTAGTAATTACTTGCTGGCATGTAAAGGCATGATGGGAGAAGCACCAGGCTCTCTACCAATAGTGCGCTCCAGAGCGGCAACTTCCTCTTCTGTAAGAAGTCTCCACTCACCTTCTTTAACGTCTGCAAGGTGGAGCGGCCCAAACGTGTCTCTGTGAAGTGCAAGAACTCTATGGTGAATAGCCAGAAGCATCTTTTTGACCTGGTGCTTTCTGCCTTCTCTAATAGTTACGCTGACCAGGGAGTTTGGCTCTCCTCCACCGGTTTTTCCTAAACCCTGTGGGGCGAGAAGTGCCTTCAGCTTGGCATCGTTGGAAACAATCTCAACCTCAGCAGGAGCTGCAGGGCCGTCTTCAAGCTCAACACCTTCGCGCAGGCGATTTAACTGCTCTTCTGTAGGTGTACCTACGACATGAGCAACATAGTGCTTCCATACATGTTTTGAGGGATGCAAAAGCTCTTGTGCCATCTGACCATCGGTAGTAAAGAACAAAAGACCCGTGGTATCCATATCAAGGCGTCCAACAGGGAAAAGTCCCGGGTATGAGTCAGTGGGAACCATGTCCACAATGGTTGGTCTACCCTGAGGGTCTTTCATAGTAGTCAGATACCCTGCAGGTTTGTTGAGCATCAAGTAGACGGGTTTCTCGGCAATTGAGCAGACAATGCCGTCAACTGCTACAACATCAACCAGCGGATCAACCTTGCTGCCAAGCTCGGTGACTACCTGGCCGTTTACCGTGACGCGACCAGAGGTCATCAGGCGCTCAGAGCCGCGACGGCTAGCCACTCCTGCGCGCGCCAAAAAGCGCTGCAGGCGCATGGGAACAATACGCTCTTCTGCCACAGCCTATGCATCCTCTTGCGTATCGTAGCTGTCTCCCAAAAGGGAACGCTCATCGTCAATATCTTCTGCAGCTTCTTCAAGCGTTGAAGTGAAGCTTCTGCCAGAGAGTCTCTCGCGAATAAACTGCTTGGACTCTTCATCGGGAGCAAAGTCTTCCAATGGTGGTAACTCTCGCAAAGATTTGAGGCCAAAGCGCTCTAAGAAAAGGGCTGTTGTGCCATAGAGAATAGCTTGTCCCCTATCTGCCTCTTTGCCCACTTCACGCACAAGGTTTTTCTCGCGAAGTGAAGAGATAACACCATCAGAGTTAACACCACGAATAGCACGGACGCCCTCACGAGTAACGGGCTGGTGATAAGCAATAACCGCCAGCGTCTCAAGAGCTGCCTGAGAAAGGCGGCGCGTATCCCAGGAGAGCACAAAATCGCTGACCAGCTGATGGTGAGCTGGGTGCGTAAAGAGACGCCAACCGCCAGCTACCTCTCTGAGCTGAAAACCCCTGTTGCAACGCGTGTACTCCTCTGCAAGCTCTTTGAGCGCTTGGGCAACTTCGGCAGGAGCTGCATTGGTGACCTTAGAAAAGTCGGCCGTAGTGATTGCATCTGTTGCAACCAAAAGCAGTGATTCTAGTGCACCTTTGAGTGACTCGGAATCTAAATAGGTAAGCTCTTCTGCCATAAGTTATTCCGCCTCTTTCTGTACTTCATCGGGCGTTTGAGTTAACGATAAGAGCGTCTGCTGGACGTCTTGGAGCGCATTTTGAGACAAGTTAAATCCTTCAAGGTCTGGCTCATCACCAGACAGTTCTTCTAGTTCCAAAAGAACCGACTCATCAAGCTGGTATGAATCTGCGCCCTCTATGTGCTCAATCTCAATCTCGCCAAAGATGACATCCTGCTGAACACGAACAAGACCGCGCTTAAAAAGCTCAAGCACTGCCAAAAAGTTTGCAACCACAATTTCTGGCGTATCTTGACCGTCTAAGAGCTCAGAGAACGTCACTTTGCCCTTAGAGCGCGTCAGTCGGTCCACAGAAGCTACCGTCAGAGCTACTGGGAGCCTTTTTGGCGCCACATGTTCTGCTTCAAGCAAGAATGTCTCACGTTTTGAGTCAATGTCCGCACAGATGACGGCAAGGCTTCTGAGGGTAATGCCCTCAAGATAGTCTGGCATGAGATTCAAAAAATCAGGATCTGGGCCCACTGAGCGTGGGAACATGTACGACTCTGCCTCCATACGACTACCTAGCGCAGCACCCGCATTTCTGAACTGCTTATAGGCAATAAGGCGAGCAATAAGAACTTCTCGAGCCTCATCAGGAGAAAGCCCGTCAAGCTCGTCATCATACTCATCTTCATCGTATGAATTTTTGAGCGAAACATCTTGAGGCACCAAGGCATGAGCTTTCATGTCCAAAAGCGTTGACGCAACAAGGACAAAGTCACTGGCAACGTCTAGGTCAAGCTCTTCCATGGCGTCAACTTCTGCCAGGTACTGATCAGCAACCTCAGAGATAGAAATGGAGCCGATGGCAACTTTTTGCCTACTTACTAGCTGAAGCAGCAGGTCAAATGGGCCAGAATATGTTGCGGTGTTTACTTTGTACGACATTAGATGATTCTCGCAAGCAGGCTCAAAATGACGTTAGAAATGCCCCCAATAATGGACGAGAAAAAGCCAGGCGCAAAGAACATGAGTCCCACTACAGCAATCATACAGTAAGGCTCAATGGCGTAGAACTTTTGACGGTTTTTCTCGCCAAGAAAATAGAGTAGCAGCTTAGATCCGTCCAAAGGCGGAATTGGCAGCATGTTAAAGACTGCCAGGCTTACGTTAATCTGAATGTAGAAGATTACCAGCGAAGAAACGTAGTACATTATCAGCGGATTTAAAGCCGTGCCAAAAGCAATGCTTACCGCGTTAAGCAAACGCAGCAACAGTGCGCCGAGAAATGCCTGTAAAATATTGGAAGTAGGTCCTGCAAGCGCTACCAGAATCTCGTCACGACGACGATTTTTGAGGTAGTTGGGGTTATAGGGAACGGGCTTTGCGTAACCAAAGCTAGGACCGCCCATCAATACCAACATAAACGGCAAAAGAACCGTACCGAACAAGTCAATGTGTGCCAGTGGATTGAGCGTCAAACGGCCAGACATTTTAGCGGTAGGATCTCCGCACTTGTATGCCACAAAGCCATGCGCAACCTCGTGAACCACAATGGCAAAGATTACCAGTGCAAATTCAGCGAGCGTTGTCAAAAGCGATGGAACTGATGTTAAAGCAGTTGGCACAACAATCCTTATCTCAACATCTGCAAAAACACACAGACGGACACGTACAGACGTAAGCCTCAAGTACAAGGCGTTAGGTACAAACAGTAAGCACAAGACTGTAGATACAAGACAATTTTACCCAAGATTGGCAAAACTACCTACTCATCAATGTCAGCTTCCATTTTTTCTGAAAGCTCCAACCACTCAGCCTCAAGAGCAGGAATCTTCTTGGAAAGTGCCTGGTATTCAGCCATGCACTCATCAAACTTTTGAGGATCGTTATAAAGAGCCTCATCAGCCATAAGCGTCATGAGCTCATCGTAGCGTTTGTGCGCAGGAGTCAGCGCTGCCTCGACCTCATCCAGGCGCTTCTTGGTCTCTCTGAGCGCGCGACTTCTACGATTGCGCTCCTCCGCCTCAGCTCTTCTCTGCTCCTTAGTCTTCACATTGCGAGAAGATCCTGCAGCTTGACCTGCCTCTGGAGCAGCACTCTTAACCGCTCTTGCACCCGAAGTTCCATACGAGGACACGGTCTTGCTCGACGTCTCCCCCTGAGCTGCTGTTTGAAGCTCTGCCAGCTTAAAGAGGAAGTAATCGTAGTTACCGTCATAGACCGTAACCTTGTGGTCACGAACGTCCACAACTTTGTTAGCTACAGCTCTAACCAGGTGCTCATCGTGACTGATTAAGATGATAGTTCCTGGGAAGTCAACAAGTGCCTTCTCTAGAACGTCAACAGAGTCAATATCCAGGTGGTTAGTTGGCTCGTCTAGAAGCAACAGTGGATCTGGAGAAACCAGCATCTTAGCAAGTGCGAGACGGGCGCGCTCGCCGCCAGATAGCACATTTACGCGTTTCTCAACGTCATCGCCATGGAAAAGGAAGGCTCCAAGCAATCTACGCTCTTCAGAAGTAGTCCAGCCCGCAGCAACGGTATCAAGCTCTGCAAGTACCGTATTTGCAGGATTGAGCTCTTCAAGCTGGTGCTGTGCATAGTAAGCTTCAGTGACGTTTTGGCCCAGAGTGATTTCTCCGGCATCTGGCTTCAGCTTGCCGGCAATGAGCTTCATAAGAGTGGATTTTCCAGCGCCGTTAGGACCAACAAGCGCTACGTGATCTCCGCGATACAGCTTAAGGTCGACGTTATCGTAGACAAAGTTATCCTCGTAAGATTTGGCCACACCCTCAAGAGAAATGACCGTATCTCCGGTACGGGGAGGCTCTGGAAACCTAAAATGCATATGGTGAGACTGCTCTGGAAGAACTACCAGCTCTTCACGGATCTTCTCGACCTTTGCTACGCGTTCTTGAACCTGCTTTGCCTTAGTTGGCTTATACCTAAAGCGCTCAATGAAGGTTTCCATATGAGCAATATCACGCTCTTGAGCTGCACGTTTAGCACGGAGCTGCTCAAGATTTTCTTCTCGCTGATGAAGGTAACCAGAATAATTGCCGGTATACGTAACTAGCATGCGATTCTCAAGTGCTGCAACGTGAGTCACGCAAGCATCCATAAACGAACGGTCGTGGCTTACCAGTAAAACCGTGCCGTCATATGACGATAAGAACCTCTCAAGCCACTGAACAGATTCCAAGTCCAGGTGGTTGGTAGGCTCGTCCAAGAGAAGGACGTCAGGACGACGCAGAAGCAACTTTGACAAAGAGATACGCATCTGCCAGCCACCCGAGAACTCTTTGGCTGGCTTGTCAAAATCTTCTACTGGGAAACCAAGACCTGCAAGAATCTGACGAGCTCTACTTTCAAGCTCATAGCCACCAAGACGCTCAAAGCGCTCCATGGCATGAGCATAATCTTCCAGGTACTTGTTAAGCGTGGCACCCTCAGGAGTTTCAGCAATTTTGAGTGAAAGGTCATTTACCTTTCTCTCCCACTGTTTAATCTCATGAGCAGACTCGATGACCTCATTGAGAGCAGTTCTGTCCCCCATGAGTTCTGTCTCTTGCTCAAGGTATCCAAGGGTAGCGTCTTTTGCAAAGGTAACGGTTCCCTCATCAGCAGACTCTAGGCCCATGATGATCTTTAGAAGCGTAGTCTTACCAGCACCATTAGGGCCAACTAAAGCCCAACGCTCTCCTGCATTGAGCTGAAGTGTTGCATTTGAATAAAGGACTCTACCGCCAAATGACTTAGAAATCTTATCCGCAAGAGCAATCAAGTGAACTCCTCATACATATCTGAACTGGATAAGTATAAGTCATTCACTTGATTTACGTGGTGAATTATGTAAATGAAGCTAAGCTTATGAAGATTTATTGACACTTCTTATGAAGGAAAAGAGCTGCGCCAACAACAATGATAGTTGCGCCAGCAACACCAATGATTAGAGGTAGCGTAAGAGCGTTATCACCAGTATCTGGAAGAGCGGACTTCTTAACCTTCTTAGCCTTTGGGGCCTCTGGCTGAGGTTGTGGCTGAGGTTCTGGTGCTGGAGTTGGCTCAGGACTTAGCTCTGAAGCAGGCTCAGGAGTTGGAACCTCGTTCTTCTTGTTTACAAATACAACCTCTGCTGTAGTATCTGTACTGGTAATCTTAGCAGTTTGAGGATTAGGGTCTTCGATGGTGTATCCATCAGGGGTTGTCAGCTGAGTAATAGTAGATTCTCTCTCAACAAGATAATCAGGAATAACAACAGTACCGTCAGGACCAGTGGTAAGCAGATAGTTATTATCCGCATCTCTATCAACATGACTGATCTGCGTGTAAGGAACACCAGGTGCTTCAGGTGTCTGAGTCATAGCACGAGGAGTATCGCTACCAGGTAAAGTGGCTAGATCTGGTGCGGGAATTACAGGCGTAACTGGAGGACATGCGGGATATGGGTATCCTGGTAATCTTTCAGTGGCTGGTGTTGCCTTAAGGGTAGCACCAGCAACAGGATTACCATAATAGTTGTCAGTAACATTTACGGTCAACACATTCTCATTTGCTGCGTATGCGGGCTGGGCAAAACCAAGACTTACAGCACACATCACCATGACCAGCAGAGCAACAAATAGAGACTTTGTTCTCTTCATTCTTAACTCGTGAATTAAATTCTTACAACGAATATGCCTAGAGGATAATATAAAAATACAGCTGTTATGTAGCCGTTTCTTAATTCCCCAAATACTTCTCAAATTTTTCAGAAGATCTTGCATGCTGAATAAATCAGTAAACAGCAAAAAAATAGCGAGAAGACCCTTGTGCTTGAAAGGTCTTCTCGCTAAAAATCGTCAGTTGAGTTTGATGGAAGTAAGGCTACTTATCCATGGTGAGGTGAATAGCAAAGCCGGCAATCTCGTCTTTGAAGTAGACCAAAAAGGTACTGCCATCTGGATTAAGCCTTCTAGAAGTCTCGTCAATTTCAAAGCCACGACCTGCAAAGTAATTCTCGGCAGCAGGAATGTTGTTAACGTGGAAGCCAATATGACCCTTTGTGCCTCGCCCATTTTGTTTCATGACCTCTACCAGGGTCCCTGCAAAAAATGAAGGTGGCTGCTCAATAGTTGGAAGTCCCATAAGAGCGGTAAACAGGTTTGCAATCTTTTCTGCCTCGTCCGTATTGCTTGCGTTAATGCCAATGTGAGCAACGTACATATCAAACTGCTCAACTGGATTAATGGCACGGGTATTGTTAGTTGATTTTGTCATACATCTCCCCTTTCCTAGGGCTCAAGTATATAAGGGAAGCTCTAAGATTTCTGCTTGGCAATGAATATTAGTCATTACTGTAACTAAGTACTAACAAAAAAGCCTAGTAACCTAGGCCTTAAAAATTCTATGGTGGGCGATGCTGGATTTGAACCAGCGACCCCTTCCGTGTGAAGGAAGTGCTCTACCCCTGAGCCAATCGCCCGAACGACTTGCAATAATAACAAACAATGAAGCTAATTTCTAGCTTTTGACTTTTTTGACGGTGAATACGTAGATACAGTCTTATTCATCTGAACAAGAATGATTCCCAAGAAGATAAGCTGAAGAATCATTGGTGCAATTACCATTGGCTGAGAAGCAAGCTGTGAAACAAAGACCCATTCAATAGTAAAGAGAATGAGTACAACACCGGCTACAAGACGAACAATACCGTGGGTTTTCTCAAAATCTTTGGCCAAACTAATGCATTTCTGCAGAATATAGCAGCAATAAACCGACATTAAGCTGCACATGAGAAGCACAATCATGCTGGAAGAGAAACGGCCATAGCCAACTGAGAAGGCAAAGATGACAATACCGGCAACGCCAAGCGCGCCAAGCATAGAGGAAAGCGCCATCATCAACTTAGTTCCACGATCCATACAAACCCCCAACAAGTCAGTTCACAAAGAAAACCGTACACAACCGGAGCTAGAACAATAAAAAACTTACTTGGCTTCAAGAGATTTTTTGACTTTATGAGATCCTCGAGCAACAGCACTTGCCATTGCCAATAGTGCAAACAGCTCAATGAACTGCAAAGTTACAGAAGGTGTCAAAATCAACTGAGCAACAACAGCAACAGCCAAAACCACACACGATCCAAAAATCATAGGATAAGCGGCTGCAGCTCTATTAGGAACATTAGCCTCTCTAGCTGCATAACCACCAGTAAGAAGTGAAATCATACTTGCAAGCAAAAGTAGAGCGGAATCAATTGATGGACCGGCACCAATTACAAGAACCGCAACGTTAACAAGACCTAAAAGTCCGCCGATCAAAAGTGTCAAACTAAAGATCTTCATCTTACGAGTCTCAGGAGTCATGTATCCCCTATCTACAAGTTATAACTGACGGATATTTTACCCGTTTTTATATAAATTACGTAATCGAATCATTAAACGGTAAAGAGTTTCGGTAAAAGAAATGGCGAGAAAACCAAGGGGTTTCTCGCCACAAGTGTATTTGGTGGGCCCAGAGGGATTTGAACCCCCAACCCAGGGATTATGAGTCCCCTGCGCTAACCGTTGCGCCATGAGCCCGTAAGAAAAAAGCGGCGACAGATGCCGCCGCCAGAATGCGTGGTGGAGAATAGGGGGATCGAACCCCTGACCTCATGACTGCCAGTCATGCGCTCTCCCAGCTGAGCTAATTCCCCGAACGTGGTGCGGGAAATACTATAGCAAACCAAAGCTCTGTTTTTCTCGACAATTTTGTAATTGATGGTATATAAATCGAATTTGCATAAAGTGTGCTGGGTACACAAGTAGTAATGATTACTCTTAATTGAAACTTATGGGAGTTTTAGATGAATACAGAACTAGTACAAGGAATTTTGATTCCTTTTGCAGGAACTTCGCTGGGTGCAGCGATGGTACTGTTTATGAAGAAGGCCCTCAATCGAACAGTAGAGCGTGCTCTTACAGGCTTTGCCGCTGGCGTCATGGTTGCCGCTTCTATCTGGAGTTTGTTGATTCCGGCCATTGAATCCTCTGAAGCAATGGGACAGTTTGCTTTTGTTCCCGCGGTAGTTGGGTTTTGGGTAGGCACTCTTTTCTTGCTTTTGCTTGACCATGTAATTCCCCACCTTCACCTGGGTGAGACAGACGATGAAGCTGAAGGCATTAAGACAAGCTGGCAAAAATCAACGCTTATGGCGTTAGCAGTAACGCTCCACAACATTCCTGAAGGAATGGCCGTAGGCGTTGTTTTTGCTGGATGGATCTCGGGTAACTCTAATATCACCTATGCAGGAGCCATGGCTTTGGCGCTTGGCATTGCTATTCAAAACTTTCCTGAAGGAGCCATCATTTCTATGCCTCTTCATGCGGGTGGTACTTTTAAAGGTAAATCACTTATTTTGGGAATTTTATCGGGCATAGTTGAGCCTATTGGAGCGGTGCTCACTATTCTTGCAGCAGAGCTTGTTATTCCCATTCTTCCCTACCTGCTCAGTTTTGCCGCAGGCGCCATGATGTACGTTGTTGTAGAAGAACTTATTCCAGAAATGAGTGAAGGCAAGCATTCAAATGTTGGAGTACTTGCCTTCGCACTAGGCTTTACCGTTATGATGACGCTTGATGTAGCGCTTGGTTAAAAACCAGGCGCTCTTTTTTTAAAGCTCGCGCTCTGGAAGGATCTTCTCGGCCAGCCAAGAGCCAACTTCATCAAGGGCAACCTCAAAGCGCTCGCCGGTAGCGCGCTCTTTGACTTCTGCAATGCCATTTGCAACACCCTTCTTGCCCACAATTACCTGCCATGGGAAGCCGATAAGGTCTGCATCAGCAAATTTAACGCCAGGGCGCTCTGCACGGTCATCAACAACAGTCTCAAGTCCAGCAGCAACGCAAGCGTCAGCTACTGCACCTGCTGCATCCCAAATCTCTGGGTCTTTATCGGAGAGACAAAGAACAGAAACCTCATAAGGAGCAACAGAGACTGGCCACTTGATGCCCTTCTCGTCATTGTATTGCTCAACAACAGCAGCAAGCAGTCTGGAAACGCCAATTCCATAGCAGCCCATAACAAG
Organism: Atopobium sp. BS2; assembly: GCF_000565075.1. GTDB lineage: Bacteria > Actinomycetota > Coriobacteriia > Coriobacteriales > Atopobiaceae > Lancefieldella. Next base: position 73,810 of record NZ_JDFG01000033.1, on the reverse strand, counting down.
AGGCTTATCCTCACCGTTTTCATCGGTGAAGGTTGCATTAAGTGCCGAAGAGTACTTGGTGCCAAGCTGGAAGACCTGGCCAACCTCAATACCGCGAGCAGCATGAAGAGGAAGACCGCACTCAGGACAAATATCGCCCTCCTGAGAAGTGACAAGGTCTTTCCACTCGTTAATCTCAAAGTCACGGCCAAGCTCAACGTGATCAAGGTGATAGTCTGCCTTGTTAGCGCCACAGAGCCACCACTGAGTATCCTCAAGAGAGAGATCTCCAACAACGCGGATGCCCTCAGGTAGACCAACAGGTCCGATGAAGCCCTTGATGAGACCATACTCCTCAAGCTCTTCATCGGTCATCATGTGATAGTCACCAAAGACGTGCTCAGCTTTAACCTCATTAAGCTCATGAGTACCTGGAACAAAGCACACAACTGGCTTACCGTTTCCGTCAACAAGTGCAAGAGCCTTGCGAGTTGCTGCTGGTGAAACGTGAAGGAACTCAGCAACATCATCAATGGAGCCAATACCAGGAGTGTGAATCTCACACATCTTGCCAGACTCACGCTCTTCTACGTTGATCTTTGCTGCAGCTGCCTCAGTATCTGCAGCATAGCCGCAATCGCAATAGACTAGGCTTGCCTCGCCAGCGTCTGCCAGCGCCATAAACTCAACAGAGGTGTCTCCACCAATCTGACCAGAGTCTGCAACTACCTGCAGAGCCTTAAGACGTGTGCGATCACAAACGTTCTGGTAAGCAACCTTCTCCTGGTCATAGCACTCTTGCAGCGACTCTTGATTTGCCGAGAAGGAATAGCCATCTTTCATAATGAACTCACGGCCGCGCATAAGACCAAAACGTGGACGACGCTCGTCACGGAACTTATCCTGAATCTGATAGAGCGTTACAGGAAGCTGCTTATAGCTCTTGAGCTCGTTTCTTATAAGGTCTGTGAAGGTTTCCTCGTGAGTTGGGCCAAGAGCAAACTGACGATCATGACGGTCGTGCATACGCATGAGCTCATCACCATAGACATCCCAACGACCAGACTCTTCCCAGAGCTCAGCAGGGGTCATAATAGGAACAAGAATCTCCTGAGCACCAATACCGTCCATCTCATCGCGAATGATGGCCTCAATCTTTAAAAGAGAGCGCCATGCAAGTGGTAGATAAGAGTAAAGACCCGCAGCGGTCTTTCTGATCATGCCAGCACGAAGGAGCAGGCGGTGACTTGCAAGTACAGCCTCAGCTGGGTCTTCTTTGAGTGTTGGTGCATACAAAGAAGACATGCGCATCCAGTGCTTCAAGGTAGTTTCCTTTCAATATGAAGTAATACGTATAGTTTACTTATTTTTTGCCAAAACGATTCTCGATTTCGGCGAATAACTCATCAACAATCTTATCTTCAGGAACTTTTCTAATAGGATTGCCGTTTTCAAACAACACTGCTTGACCTTTGCCACAGGCTACACCAAGGTCAACGCCCCTAGCCTCACCAGGTCCATTAACAACACATCCCATGACTGCTACAGAAATTGGAGCACGAACGCCATCCAGGCGTTTGGTAACTTCCTCTGCAATAGGAATCATATCAACGCCACACCTGCCACAGGTGGGACAACTCACCAGTTCTGGCTTAATGCGACGCATACCAAGGGCTGCAAGAAGCTCCCACGCTACGTGGACTTCTTCTACGGGATCGGCCGTCAAAGAAAGGCGCATGGTATCGCCAATACCGCTCTCAAGCAAAATGCCCACCGCAGCAGCATTCTTTACCGTTCCCTGCCTTAACGCACCGGCTTCTGTAACGCCTACATGCAGAGGAATCTGTGGAAGCTCCTTGGAAAGCGCTCGATATACCGCAAGTGTAGTGGGAACATCGTGAGCTTTTGCAGACAAGACAATGTCGTCAAAACCGCGAGAAGAAAAATGCTCTACAAATGACTTTGACGACGCCACGAGTTTCTCGACAAGGGTCATATCTTGTCTTGTATCAAATTCTTTAGCAAGAGAGCCTGCGTTAACGCCAATTCTAATGGGAATATGTGCCTCTTTAGCTGCCTCAATGACAGCATCAACACGCTCCATAGAGCCAATGTTTCCTGGGTTAATACGAAGAGCTGCCGCACCTCGCTTTGCAGCTTCAAGCGCCAGCTTATAGTCAAAGTGAATATCGGCAACAACAGGAAGTGGCGAGTATTTGCAAATCTCTTCAAAGCCATCCAAGGCCTTTGCATCAGGAATTGCCACACGGATAATCTCGCATCCTGCCTCAGCAAGCCCCTTAATCTGAAGGAGCGTTGCATCTGGATCATCTGTTTTAGTGGTGCACATAGATTGAACGGAAACGGGAGCGCCGCCGCCAACCTGGACAGATCCAACCATAACGGGATGAGTTTTTGTGCGAGCAATCTCAGACATAAAATCAGCTACCTAAAAAGTAAATGAAGAATATCGTTTCTCAGTGCAACAACAAAGACAAACAGGAAAAACGCCAGTCCAATGTAAGACAAAATGTTTTGAACCTTGATAGACAGAGGCTTTCTGATAATCACCTGAATTGCCTCAATCAGAATCTTTCCACCGTCAAGAGGTGGAATAGGTAAAAGATTCATGAATCCAAGTGACATGGAAATAGCTGCTACCAGCATAATAAGAGTCGAGAAACCCTCTGCAGCAGCTTCTGATGCCATTACAGAAATTCCTACAACAGAAGACGACTGATTGAGAACTTCCATGGTCTGCGTTGGGATGAGCAGTCTGAGCGCAAACTGACCAACCTGCGCGGCATACGATACAGCTGCAGCTGATGCGTCAATAAACGAGAAGTGATAGGTGGTCATGACAGGTGTCACGCCAATGATTTTATCGTCAGGACGCAAAACTGGCTTAATGGTAGTTTCAAGCTGAATGCCATTGCGCTCATACGTGACAGGGATATCCTTGCCTCCATTGGACATTGCATCTTTGATAGCAGCAGTAAGGTCTTCCCAGGTATGTACCTCTACCTTGTTAAAGGTAAGAATAGTGTCTCCGGCAGTAAGGCCTGAAATAGCAGCAATAGAGCCAGATTCAACGGATCCAAGCTGAGCCTTATTTTGAACAGCAGGAGTGCCAACAAACATCAATGAGCCAACTACCAGCACAAAAGCAAGCGCAATGTTGACCAAGGGTCCGCCCAAAATCATGAGCAGGCGCTTGGGAACATTTACACCAACATAGGTATGTGCCTTTTCTTGAGCAAAGAAATCATCAGCGGACACCTGTGGAACACGAGGCTCCCCTGCTGCTGTAGAGCCTTCAAGCTCAAAGTTGTGACCGCGATCATACTCACAGCGAAGCTCAGCATCTCTCGCAAGCGTCTGAAACGTGGTGTGCGATAGCTCATCTGACTCTTTGACAAGCTCAATGGAGCCCCAATCTGCAAGGGTGTACAGCAGATTGTAGGCACGCTCATCCTCACAGTTAAGTTTTGCTGCAAGAGCACCAACCTCAAGTGAACCTGCTTCTTGAACGCTCATCAAAGCTTGTGGAAGCAGTTCATCTAGCTCGCCTTCCATACCGCAGATGCGCGTATAGCCACCAAAAAGAAGTGGAGTCACGCCAACCTCAGTACCGTATTTTTTGCTCTTATGAGAAAGCTTGTACTTGAACGGCATGCCCAAGAAAAACTCAGTTACACGGACGCCACACAGGCGAGCCATACCGTAATGACCAGCCTCGTGAACAAATACAAGGAGCGAGAGGACCAAGAGTCCCCAAAAAATTGGTGAAAGAATAGCTAACAAATTCACAAAATTCCTATCCCACAAAAGAACGGGCTAAAGCTCGTGCCTCTGCGTCTACAAGCGTCAATTGTTGAAGGTCTTCTACCCTTTGAACTTCAGAGGCATTCATAGTCTCTGCAACAATGCGCTCAATATCAAGAAATGAACATCTTCCTCGTCTAAATGCATGGTTAGCAACTTCATTAGCTGCATTCATAATGCAAGGAAGCGTTCCGCCAACAGTTCCTGCATGACGAGCAAGAGCCAGGCATCCAAAGGTCTTCTCGTCAGCATAATCGCCTGTAAGAGGAGCGGTTTCTTGCCACTCAACCGGCTGAGCAATTGCTGGCCAACGATGTGGATAGCTCAGCGCAAATTGGATAGGCAGCCTCATATCAGAGGCTCCGAGCTGCGCTTTAACAGAGCCGTCAACAAACTCAACCATAGAGTGAATGCGACTCTGACGATGTACCAACACTTCAAGCTTATCCATTGGAGTATCAAAGAGGTGATGAGCCTCAATGAGCTCAAGGCCCTTATTCATGAGCGTTGCACAGTCGATGGTAATCTTGGCGCCCATCTTCCAAGTTGGATGTGCCAAGGCGTCGTCGGCCGAAACGTGTTTGAGCTGCTCGCGAGAATATCCGAAGAACGGACCACCAGAGCAGGTAAGCCAAATCCTCTGGATATCAGCGGGGTTCTCGCCAATAAGGCACTGGAAGATGGCACTGTGCTCAGAATCAACAGGGATGAGCTGACCGGGCTTAACCAGAGGCATCAGAAGGTCTCCGCCAACAACAATTGACTCCTTGTTAGCGTAAGCCAGCACTTTGCCAGCCTTCACAGCGGCCAGACCAGCGTAAATGCCAGCCTCTCCTACCACTGCGTTGACTACACAGTCAACCTCATCCAGCTCAGCGAGCGCCTGAACGGCCTCAGGGCCAAAGCTTGCTTTGCAGCCTTGAGGCAAGCTGTCGAGAAGAGCATTGCCCTTGACACTTGCATCGGCAAAAGCAACGTATTTGCAGTTGAACTCATTTGCTGCCTTCACGGCAAACTCAACCGACGACCTCACCGCAAGGGCAGCAACCTCCACCTTTTGCGGGAAATGACGGCATACATCAAGCGTCTGCATGCCCACAGAACCCGAAGCTCCAAGGACAGCAACACGCAGAGGCTCATGCCTTACAGCACGAGGCGCGGTATCTTCAAAAATGCTCAAAACCTATGCTCCAAACGGCAGCGCAATAGGAAGCTTGACCTGGCTAAAGAGCACGGCAAGCTGGAAGAGAAGAAACGCCGCCATAGTTCCAAAAATCATCGAATCGGTTCTATCAAGCAGGCCACCATGGCCAGGCATAATTGAACCAGAGTCTTTAAGTCCTACGCCTCGCTTAATACGAGACTCAAAGAGGTCTCCAACAACAGAGAAGATGCCTTCTGTTACGCCAAAAAGCAGCGCAAACAGTGGATTCATATTAATTGCGCCAAACGCAGCAATCAAGAACCACACCAGCATTGATCCAAGAAGGCCACCAAAGAAGCCTTCCCAACTCTTATTTGGAGAGATTCTTGGCGCCAGTTTATGTTTGCCAAATTTAGATCCAAACAAGTACGCAAATGAATCGTTAGCCCACACAGAGAGCATGACAGCAAGCGTAATCCAAGGAATAGAAAAACTAGGCTCTGTGGACCTTAGAAGCACTACCGTTGAAAGTGAAAGCGAGGTATACAGTGGTCCAAAGGCCGTAACTGCCACGTCTGCAAGGTTTGCTCGCGGTGTTAAAACATACCAAAGTCCGCAAAGAATAATCAAAAGCAGAGAAAATACCAGCGGAAAGACGTGACCAAAGTACGCAATTATGGGAAAAACAAGCGAGAAGACAAGGCCAAGCGGCTCGTTTGGCATACGTCCGCCCATGCGGCAAATATGGAAGAACTCAGAGCAGCAGAGCCATGCCATGCCAGCAATCAAAACAATAGTGGCTTCTTTGCCAACAAACAGTGCAGCAAGCACAATAGCTGCGTAAACTACGCCAGACAGAGTTCTTGTCAAAAGCTTCTCGGTAACGCCGCGAACTCGCTGACCCATAAGGTTACCAGCGGATCGTTGCAGCTCTTTAAGTGAGCGACGAATCTCCAGCTTTTCAATCTGTCTATCAATTCCAACGCTACCTGTTTCTTCAGGATTAGGCTGAGTATCAGCAGGAATCCTAGAGGTAGGCCTTCTGGAATCGCGCGTATTGTCCACCACTATTTCACTCCTCCGAATCGCCTTTCGCGACCCTGATAGTCCTTAATGGCGCGCAAAAAATCCCACTTAGAGAAGTCAGGCCAGTAAGTTTGCGTGACATACAGCTCCGAGTAAGCCAGCTGCCAGAGCAAATAGTTAGAAAGCCTCAGCTCTCCTGACGTACGAATCAACAGGTCTGGATCAGGAAGACCTGCCGTATAGAGATTCTTCTCAAAATCTGCTGGAGTCACCGAGTCAGCAGACACGGTGCCCTCAGCAATTTGATGAGCGAGAAAAACAGCTGCCCTAGTTAGCTCTGCACGAGAGCCATAGTTAACAGCCAGCGCAAACGTCATACCAGTGTTTTGCGCAGTCTCATCAAGTCCGCGCTGGAAGGTCTTGCGGGTCTTCTCTGGCAAAGCCTCAAGGTCACCAAAGAAACGCAGCTTAACGTTCTCTTGGTGGAATAGTGGAAGCTCTTTAAGAAGCGTCTCTGCAAACAGACGCATGAGCAAGTCAACCTCACGCTGAGGACGTTTCCAGTTTTCTGTGGAGAACGCATAAACTGACAGAACGTCCAATCCAAGGCGCACGCTTGTAGTAACAGCCTCGCGCAAAGAAAGAACACCGGCCTTATGACCTTCGGTTCTGTCAAGTCCACGAGCCGTAGCCCATCTACCGTTTCCATCCATAATGATGGAAACGTGAGACGGAATAGTTTCTAAATTGATATCAGAAAGACTGATATCTTCTGGTGCGTCAGAGAAATACTGGACGAGCTTGTCTGTATTAAACTGCACTTAAATCTCCATGATTTCTGAAGTCTTGGTCTTAAGCAGAGACTCAATCTGTGCAATATAGGTATCGGTCAGCTTCTGAATACCGTTCTTCTCGCGCTTCTGATCGTCCTCAGACAGCTCCTCATCGCGCTCAATCTTGCCATTAACGTCACGACGGACGTTACGAACAGCTACGCGAGCTTCCTCAGCAATCTGAGAGCACTCTTTAGCAAGCTCACGACGGCGCTCCTCGGTTGGCATTGGGAAAGGAAGCCTGATAGCAGAGCCATCATTAGATGGAGTAATACCAAGGTCAGAAGTCTCAATGGCCTTCTCGATGCTCTTAAGAGCGGTCTTATCCCATGGCTCAACAAGCAGCATAGATGCCTCAGGAACCTTGATAGCTGCAAGCTGGGAAATTGGGGTTGGCTGGCCATAGTAGTCTACCTTGATGTGATCAAGCGCATGTGGATTTGCGCGACCAGTACGAACACGACCAAAGTTATTCTTAAGCGCCTCGATGCACTTCTTCATAGACTGCTTAGCTTTATCAGAATGAACGCTCATTAGTCCTCCTCAACGACAGTAGTACCGACTTCTTCTCCGGAAATTGCCTTCATGAAAACGCCTTCAGACTGCATGTCAAATACAAGAATTGGCATCTTATTGTCTTTGCACAGCGCAATTGCTGCAGCGTCCATAACCTTAAGCTCTTTGGCGAGAACATCTTTGTAAGTGACGGTGTCATACTTAACTGCATCTGCATGAGTAACAGGGTCACAGTCGTAAATGCCATCAACCTTTGTTGCCTTCATCAGTGCCTCGGCACCAATCTCGCAAGCACGAAGAGCTGCAGCAGTATCAGTGGTGAAGTAAGGGTTACCAGTACCTGCCGCAAAGATAACAATACGGCCCTTCTCAAGGTGTCTAATAGCACGACGACGAATATAAGGCTCTGCAACCTGGGCCATGGAAATTGCGCTCATAACACGGCAATCCATGCCGTTGCGCTCAAAACAATCCTGCAGCGAGAGAGCGTTGATTACAGTTGCAAGCATGCCCATGTTGTCACCCTGGGCACGATCCATGCCAGCTGCTGCCTGAGAAACACCTCTAAAGATGTTTCCGCCGCCAACAACAATGGCAACCTGAACGCCAGACTCCCAAACAGGCTTGATTTCTTTAGCAAGCATTTCTGGAATTGAAGGGTCAATACCAAAGGATTGCTCACCCATCAATGCTTCACCAGAAAGCTTTAGAAGTACTCTTTTGTATTTAGCTGAAGACAAAGCTTCCTCGCTCTCTCCGTTTGCCATAGTTGTAACAATTTTAACAAACGACACCGTAAGTTTTGCAGGAATCGCGTTAAAAAAAGAGCCGGTTGAAGACAACCGGCTCAAAATAATTGAAGTAAAAAGTCTTACTCTTCACCAAAAGCAAAACGTACGAAGCTGACAATCTTAACCTCGTCGTCAACCTTCTTGGAGAGCAGCTTTGCGTACTCAGAAATGGTCATATCTGGGTCCTTAACAAATGCCTGCTCAGTAAGGACATACTCCTTGTAGTACTTCTCGAGACGACCATAAGCCATCTTCTCCTGAATAGCCTCAGGCTTGCCGGACTCAGCAGCCTGTGCCTTGTAAATGGAGAGCTCGTGATCAACGATGTCCTGTGGAACATCCTCACGGCGAGCAGCAACTGGAGCAGCTGCAGCTACCTGCATTGCAACGTCGTGTGCAAAGTTCTTGAAGTCCTGAGACTCGGCGGTCTCTGGCTTATTGAACTCAAAGGTAACAATGTCAGCAAGCTTGCCACCAAGGTGGATGTAGCTAGCAAGTGCACCGTTTGCAGCCTCAACACGCTGGAAACGAAGAACACGCATGTTCTCGCCGATGTTGTGGATCTTATCGGTGATTGCCTCGTCAACGGTCTCGTCGCCAAGCTTAGCAGTCTTGAGCTCCTCAACGTCAGCTGGGTTGCTCTCAACAACAACTGCAGCAAGATCGCCAGCAAAGCCGGTGAACTGTGGGTTAGTACCAACAAAGTCAGTCTCGCAGGAAAGCTCAAGAATTGCGCCAGTCTTGCCGTCTGGGCTGATGAAGGTAGCAATGGTGCCCTCGTTGGTGTCGCGGCCAGCACGCTTAACTGCCTTAGCAACGCCCATAGTACGAAGAATATCTACTGCCTTCTCAATATCGCCCTCAGCCTCGACGAGTGCCTTCTTGCACTCCATCATAGGAGAGCTGGTCATATCACGAAGCTGCTTAACAAGTGCTGCGGTAATCTCTGCCATGTTTTCCTCCCAAAAATCTACTGAATAACTAAATTATTTAACCCGTTGCTAAGAGTTACTCAGCAGCTGGGGTCTCGGACTCAGCGCCCATCTCTTCAGCAGAAATCTGCTCCTTGCCGCTACCTGCAAGAATTGCGTCTGCAGCAAGCTGGCACATAAGAGAAATGGAACGAATAGCATCGTCATTTGCAGGAATGCCGTAATCAACAACATCTGGATCAGAGTTGGTGTCAAGCAGGGAGACAACTGGAATGTGAAGACGGTTTGCCTCACGGATTGCGTTCTCTTCACGCTTGGAATCAACAACAAAGAGAGCCTGTGGAAGAGAAGTCATATCACGGACGCCACCGAGGTTAAGCTGAAGCTTCAGAAGCTCCTTGTTCTTAAGAGCCTGCTCCTTCTTAGGAAGAGTTGCCATACGGCCATCCTCTACCATTGCCTCAAGCTCCTCAAGGCGCTTGATGCGGGAACGCATGGTGACAAAGTTGGTGAGCATACCGCCAAGCCAACGCTGGTTGATGTAAGGCATGTTTGCACGAGCTGCCTCAGTAGCAATTGGCTCCTGAGCCTGCTTCTTGGTGCCGACGAAGAGAACGCGGCCACCCTTAGATGCAACATTCTTCAGGAAAGTGTAAGCAGCGTCTGCGCCAAGCATGGTCTGCTTAAGGTCAAGAATGTAAATGCCGTTGCGCTCACCAAAGATGTATGGCTTCATCTTAGGGTTCCAACGACGAGTCTGGTGACCATAGTGGCAACCAGCATCCAGAAGAGTCTGAATAGTAATCTTTGCAGCCATTTTTACCTCCATTGGTTGTTCCTCCGTACGAGTTCAAACCTTGTTAAAACCACCCAACACCTGGCTTAGCGTTAGGCACCACGGCAAACAAGTAGTCGTACGTGCGATTTTGTGCTGTTTGGTAACAGCATGTTGTGCTTCTACACAACTTTTGAAAGTATAGCAGGAAAACAAGGGCTACGTCTATAAAGAATTTAGACCATAACCTCTACAAATACTGCGTAAATGCATCAAACTTCTTTGCGCAAGATATTTCGCAACAACGCTCAGCTTATTTTGATCTTGGATGAGCTGCCTTTGCCGCTTCTTTAAGCCTATCAACTGACAAATGTGTATAAACCTGCGTAGTTGAGAGCGACTCATGGCCTAAAAGTTCCTGCACAACACGAAGATCTGCTCCACCGCCAAGAAGCTCCGTGGCGTACGTATGCCTCATTGCATGTGGAGAAAGTGAGCTGTCTAGTCCTGCAGCCGTTAGATACGACGAAAAAACCTTGCGCAAAGAGTCAGCGCTCATGTCATTTCCTCTGACAGAAATAAAGAGAGCTGAATGTGCACGCCCTGATTTGTCTTTTAACAAGAGCGTAGGGCGAGAAGACCTAAGGTACTTCTTAAGCCACTCAACTGCAGACTCATATAACGGAACAATTCGCTCTTTAGAACCCTTGCCAAAGAGACGTACTGTTCCATTTTGTAAATCAATCTGCTCAAGCTTGAGAGACGCCACCTCAGAAATACGAGCTCCTGTTGCATACAAAAACTCAAGAAATGCTCTATCTCTAAGCCCTACCGCAGTTGAAATATCACATGATTCCAAAAGTCTGCTTACATCAGAGTCAGTCATGGTATGTGGAAGATTACGTGGCGCTCGAGGATTACTAAGTGCAAGAGCGGGATCAGTTGCAATCAGTTTTTCTCGCTGCATCCACTTGTAAAAACCGCGTAATGCAGACAAGTGCCTATTAAGCGTTTTAGCTGAATATTGAGCTTGTTTGAGGTAAGCCAAATACAAACGAAGGTTTCTGTGATCAACCTTAGTTACCTCAACGCCTTCCCTACTGCACCACTGCTCAAATGCCAAAAGATCAGTTTGATATGACCTTAAAGTATTCTCAGAAAGATTCCTCACCTTGCTTAAATACTCAATAAATTGTTCAACGTGACTTACCTGCACTTTAGAAATACCCACATTAATCACGCTTTACACTATCAAAGAGTTCGTGGCGAGAGGCAAGATACTCATCAAAATCTTTATGAGCGCGCTCCGCCATCTTCTTGCGGCGCTCATCTTTTCTTTTAATGTGCTCGTCCAATGGCTCAAAAATTCCAAAGTTAACATGCATAGGCTGGTAATCTTTGGTATTTGGATTTGTTGCATATCCCACAAGAGAGCCAAACGAGGTTGTTAAAGGAAGCTTGACTTCCTCTTTGCCTAACAGACGAGCGTACATGTTAAGCGCTGCAAGCAAACCTGAGGCAATCGCCTCAACATAGCCTTCTGTACCTGTAATTTGACCTGCAAGAATAGTAGAAGTGCCTGGAATTCCAAATGACCTATCAAGCGCATGAGGAGAATCAACAAAAGAGTTTCTATGCATGACGCCATAGCGAACAAACTCAGCATTCTCCAAGCCTGGGATGAGCGTAAATACGCGTTTTTGCTCTCCCCAGGTAAGGTTTGTCTGAAAACCAACCAGGTTAAATGCTGTTTTAGCTGTATTTTCTGCACGAAGCTGAACTGCCGCCCAGGGACGTTTACCTGTTCTGGGATCAATAAGTCCAACAGGTTTTAGCGCTCCAAATCTAATTGAATCATGTCCTGTTCTTGCCACTTCCTCAATTGGCTGACATGCCTGGAACAAATCGGATTGCTCAAAATCGTGTCCGATAACACGTTTAGCAGACAGTAACTCCTCTACAAATGTGTCGTATTCCTCTTTATTCATAGGGCAATTAAGGTAATCGCCAATTCCTAAATCCTCATAACGAGACTGGGAGAATGCAATTGAGCGGTCGATTGACTCTTCAGAGACAATAGGTGCTGCTGCGTCAAAAAACGACATTCTGTCAGTTCCCACACGCTTAGAAATAGCCTGGTACAAGCTATCAGAACACAGAGGGCCTGCAGCGATAACTGTTGGCTCTTCAGTAAGCTCTGTAACCTCTGCATGAGTCACAGAGATGTTGGGGTGATTTTTAATCTGCTCAGTTACTGCTTTTGAAAACTCTTCCCTATTTACCGCAAGCGCGCCACCTGCAGGAACAGAGTTTTCTTCTGCTATACGAAGCAGAAAACTGTTCATCTTCTTAAGCTCTGACTTTAAAATTCCAGCTGCAGAGTCTTCTTTAGTAGATTTCAAAGAGTTGGAGCATACCAGTTCAGCAAACATGTCTGTGTGATGCGCTGGAGAAGACACAACAGGACGCTGCTCAATGAGCTCTACAGAAATACCACGAGAAGCAAGCTGTAAGGCACATTCACTTCCAGCTAAACCAGCGCCTACTACCGTAACTTTTTGCGTCATTTTTCACCTATCACACACTACGAGTCCAAATAAAAGTCTTTAGAAGGAGTATACCTTCCATCCGGTAATCTTTTTACCATTCCACGAGCTTCATAATCAGTTAGAGAATTAAGCACAGTAAGAACGTTTTCTGACAACCTCCATGCAAGCTCTTCTGGTCTTGAAGGAGAAGCTATAAGAGCAGATAAAAGCGGTGTTAACTTCTTATCATGCTTCATTTGTTCTTGAACCAAACAATCAAAATCTAAAGAAATTGCAAGGCCCAATGATGTCTCGTCAGGAATAATTTGAGCACCTTCAGCAATTAGTCTATTAGTGCCAGCAGAAGCTGGAGAAAAGATAGATCCAGGTATTGCATAAATAGTTTTACCAAGTGAGTTAGCAAATTCGGCAGTGCTCATGGTGCCCGAGCAAAGTCCTGCTTCCGTTACCAGAAGCACTTTGCCTAATGCAGCAATTACTGCATTTCTCCTGGGAAACGCAAAGCGCCTAGGCGGTGTCCCCCACCTATCTAAAGATATAACCGCTCCCCTTCCTTCTCGAGCTGCTTCAAAAAGATCTAGCGATGTAGTCGGATACGTCACATCAGCGCCACAGCCTGCTACTACAACGGTTTTTCCGCCAGCACTAAGCGAAGCCATGCCCGCCGTATAGTCGCAGCCAAGCGCTCCTCCAGATACCACCACAATATTGTTATCGGCAGCACATCTACCAGCCATTTCTGCAATTGCCATTCCGTATGGAGTGGCTCTACGAGCTCCAATTACCGACATACAAGGTGCTTGCAAAACACTTCTATCTCCCATTCCGTATATCACTTCGGGAGGATGATTGAGCAATAGCAGCTCTTTTGGATAATCCTCATCTTCTGATGAAATCTCCCATTTCTCCATTACTACTCCAAAGAACGAGACCTATAAGCTACAGCCTCAGATACGTCGTCTTTTGTCACCTTTTCATGGTGAGCAATATCTGCGATTGTCCGCGCAACTCTGCAAGTACGCGTTATTGCTCTACCTCCTAAATGAAGTCCTCGAGCAAATCTATGCAATAGTTGCAACGCTGATTCGTCAAAACTCTCCACGTACTTTTGACGAGAAGTACTTTCCACTTCACGGGTTTCTCGCCAAGAGGCAAAATCTCTACCAGAGATAACAAGAGAGCGCATGCCTGCTGAAGTAAGTCCTAGCTCTCCTTGAATAACTCGATCAGAAGAAGGACGAGCTACATCACACACAATATCTATTCGATCCATCAAAGGACCTCCAATTTTTGACTGATAGGTAGAAATCTTTCCTGGAGAGCACTTGCAAGTGTGCGTTTTGTCTCCAAAGTAACCACAGGGACAAGGATTGGCTGCAGCAATGAGCTGGAACTGAGAAGGAAACTTATAGATGCCATCCACTCGCGCAAGACGAACGTATCCATCTTCAATAGGCTGACGTAAAACTTGCAATGTATTAGAAGCGAACTCAGGCAGCTCATCTAGAAAGAGCACACCTTTATGAGCAAGGGAAATCTCACCTGGAATAACAGGTCTACCTCCACCGATCATGCCTGCTACAGAAGCCGAGTGATGTGGAGATCTAAAGGGTCTTACACCTGCTTGAATAGAATCTGTTTCACACCCCGCTACAGAATGTATGAGTAATACCTCATCTCGTTCTTCTTTAGAGAGCTCTGGGAGGATAGTTGGAATTCTTTTAGCGAGCATAGTTTTGCCTGCACCGGGCGGACCAATCATGAGCATGCCTAGGTTTCCAGTAGCTGCAATTATGATTGCTCTTTTGACTAGCTCTTGATCGATAACCTCTTCAAAATCTAAGCTATCGTTTAGAGTCGTGTTTTCTAGTTTGTGCTGGCGCTGAGTTAAAGGCTTACAAAATGATGGATCTCTTAAGCTCAAATTTAGCAGCGATTGAATTCCTATGACGTGACTCCAGTCAGAACCAAACAAATTGCAATCTGAAGAGGAGATTAGTTTCATTCCCAGTTTCTTAGCAAGCATTGCATACGCTGCCATACCTCTGACAGAAGAGATCTTTCCGTTTAATGAAAGCTCTCCAACAAATAACCTGTTGTGCACAATCTCTCGAGGAATCTGTCCTGTAGCTGCAAGAATAGCAACAGCTATGGGCAAATCAAATCCAGTGCCTGTCTTCTTTATATCCGCAGGCGTCAAATTGATTGTTACTAGCAATCGAGGAATGGTAAATCCGGCAGCTTTTAGTGAGCAGCGCACTCGAGAGCGCGATTCCATAATGGAACTGTCGGGCATACCCACGATAGTAATTCCTGGTATGCCACCTGAAATACCCACTTCAACGTCTACGGGAATTGCCTCAATACCTCTTAGAGTAGCTGTATGAACGCAAATGGTTGCTTGGCTCATTGCTCATCCCAGCTAAAAGCTCCAATTAAATGCCTCAAGCTTGCCGTACTTGGAGCTACCAAATTGATGGCAACAACATCAAATCTAATTGAGGTGAGCGCTGGATGAAGAGCTGCATACATAAGCGCAAGCGTCCTGTATTTTTCCTGCTTTGCTTTATTTACCGCAAGTTCAGGCATGATGCTGTCATCTTTGTTCAAGATGCGTCTTGTCTTTACCTCAACAAGCACAACGTTATCGCCATCTTGAGCAACAATATCAACCTCACCAATCTGACACGTCCAGTTAGTTTGGATAATTTTGTATCCTCTTTTGATGAGGTATTTTGCTGCAATCTCCTCGCCTTTCTCGCCAATTTGGCGAGAAGACATCTCTTCTAGCGGAATTCTTCCCTCTTGTGCGTCATCCTCTTCAGAAACCTTGTCCTGATCTTTTGGCTCCTCCTGTGGTGAGGGTTTCTCCTCTACCTCATTAGGCAAAGAACCTGGATACTTGCTTGTGTCTTTCTTGCTCATAACTCTCCTTTCATAGTGGGAGAGTTCAGTTTGCAGGAGCACTTTGACACTAACTTGGCTGCTGTCTGTCTAAACAGCGTAATGATTCTGACGAAAGTAAAAAATTTGATATTACAGGCTTGCGGCTATAGAAAAAGCCCGTTCAATCCTCTTAGAATGAACGGGTCCCTGTTTGCGTCTGAAAGTTAATCTGATTGCTTAAATTGGATGTATTAAAACAATCTTTGCGTCTTAACAAAGTTTCCACAAAACGACGCACGATGTATAGGAGAAAGTCCCATCTCACCAATAGCTTCAATGTGTTCAGCAGAGGCATATCCTTTACATTCTGCCAGGTGATAGCCGGGGTACTCCTCGTCATAGGCCACCATAAGAGCATCTCTTGTTACCTTTGCCACAATTGAAGCGGCAGCAATAGAAGCAATGCGCGCATCGCCCTTAACAAGAGTCTTCTCTTTGGGGTGGATATGCATAGGATTTCCATCAATCAAGACGCAGTCAGGCTCAATACCTGTGTTTTTGACAGCCTGAAGCATAGCGTCTCTTAAGCACTGAGCCATACCAACTTCATCAATTCTTTGAGGAGCAATATGAGCAATGCCAATTGCTGTAGCAACTTCTTGAATTTGTGCCGCTAGAATCTCTCGCTTTGTTGCGGTTAATTTTTTGGAATCGTTTAGTCCATAGATGATAGGATCCTCTGGCAAACATACCGCACAAACCGTTAAAGGGCCAGCTACAGAACCTCTGCCCACTTCATCAACACCAACAACAAGTCCGCCCCCAGAAAGCTCCTTCTGAAAGCGATACATTTCTTCTACACGGGTCTTCTCGGCATGTTCTTTTTCAATGCGCTTTTTAGCTGATTCTAGAGCCTTGATAACCTGTTTACGGGGGTCCTCGCTATAACGAGCTATGAGTTCGTATACCTCAGTCTCTGGGGCATCGCTTAAACGAGCAAGTATATCTTTAGCAGAATCAGCCATGTTTTCTCCAAACCACACGATTATGGTACTAAAAAAGCCGCCCGGAGGCGGCTTTAAAGAGCATATGAAGTTGATTAGCGCTTCTCGCGAAGACGAGCAGCCTTACCAACACGATCGCGCAGGAAGTAGAGCTTAGCGCGGTGAACAACACCGTGGCGAAGAACCTCAAGCTTAGCAATCTTTGGTGAGTGAAGTGGGAACGTACGCTCAACACCAATGCCAAAGCTGATCTTACGAACGGTAAAAGTTTCACGGGAGCCCTCGCCGGAAAGACGAATGATGTCACCCTGGAAGACCTGCTCACGAGTACGGTCACCCTCGACAATGCGATAGTGAACCTTTACGTTGTCACCAACGCGGACCTCAGGAATGTCCTCGCGGATCTGCTGACGCTCAATAGCGCGAATGTAGTCCATTGTTTCCTCATCTCTAGAGGTGCCGACGCCCTTGCGAACGACACATAGTTAACACACAGACGGAAAGTATACGTGAATACTTTCCACTGTACAAGGGTTAGTTTGGATAAAACTTACTTTACATATCTCCTTTTACCCCAGGAACGAGGCAGGCGAAGATCTTCAAACACTCTTGTAGCGTATCTGTCGGTCATTCCAGACACATAATCTGCTACTTGAATCTCTGGATGATCAAAATCATGACACTTGTATTCTGCAGGAACCTCATCTAAATGATTTACAAAATAATCGAACAGCTCGATGATAAGGTCATACGCCTTAGGCTCTTCATATTTTGCATCCCCTGACGCATACAGATTAGCAAACAAGAAAGCTCTCATGGTCATCATGGCGCCCCACATGGAGTCGGTCATTTTAATATCGCCTACGCGAGAGCTCTCAGAGACAATATCGTGAACCATGTTTTCAATGCGCTCAGGAGAGCTATTGCCAAGAACCTCTCGAGCTTCAGTTGGGAGATACTCCTCCGAAAGAAGCCCTGCTCGTTTTGCGTCATCAATATCATGTGTTACATAGGCAATACGGTCCGATATGGCAACAATTCTTCCTTCTGCTGTTTCTGCACGTAGGTTGCCTGAGTGACATCTAATACCATCAATGACCTCATGAGAAAGATTAAGACCCTGGCCGTCTTTCTCCAGATACTCGACAATACGAGCACTTTGCTGATTATGAGCAAAAATACGGTCATTTTCTGGGACGTCAGGGTCCATTCCCCTATACAGACTAATGGCATGCGAAAGCGCCTTCTCGCCAATATGACCAAATGGTGTATGACCTAAATCATGTCCAAGTGCAATTGCCTCAGTAAGGTCTTCGTTTAATCCCAAAGGCCTTGCGATTGAGCGCGCAATCTGCGAAACCTCAAGCGTATGAATAAGACGGGTTCTATAGTGGTCTCCTTCTGGGGCGAGAAAAACCTGTGTCTTGTGAGCAAGTCTTCTGAAACTCTTGCTATGCAGAATGCGGTCTCTATCACACTGATAACACGTACGGTACTGGTCAGGCTCCTCTGCTATCGCGCGACCTTTGCTTTGATCAGAAAAAGCCGCCTCAGGAGATAAGATTTGATGCTCACGAGCTTCAAGATCTTCTCGTTGAATGGATAACATAGAACCTCCTTGTACCTGCATTTTTATCACATAATAGCAGGTTATTGCTATCTAGCAAAAGAGGGCGACCGAAGCCGCCCTCTAGAGTTTGTTGCAGTGTGTCTAGAAAAAAACCTACTTGGTAGCAATCTTCTGTGGACCACCGTTAGCCTGAATCTTAGCCTGTGCTGCAGCAAGACGTGCGATTGGCACGCGGTATGGTGAGCAGGAGACATAGTCAAGACCAAGGTTGTAGTACATGTGGATGGACTCTGGATCGCCACCGGTCTCACCGCAGACACCAATGGTGAGGTTTGGATTACCCTTACGGCCACCCTCAACACCCATGCGGACAAGCTCTGCGACGCCCTTATCAAGAGTTGCAAATGGGTTGGTCTTAACAATCTTGCGCTCAAGGTAGAGAGGCATGAATGCGGACTCAACGTCATCACGAGAGAAGCCAAGGCAGGTCTGGGTGAGGTCGTTAGTACCGAAGGAGAAGAAGTCTGCGTGCTTAGCAATCTCCTCAGACATGATAGCTGCACGTGGGAGCTCGATCATGGTACCAACTGGGATGTTGAGCTCAACACCGTACTCGTCAGCAACCTGCTTGATGGTCTGCTCAACCTCTTCACGGACCTGGATGAGCTCCTCTTCGAAGCCAACCAGAGGAACCATAATCTCTGGACGAGGGTCAAGACCAACGCGCTTAAGCTCTGCAGCTGCGCTTGCGATAGCGCGGACCTGCATAACGTTGAGCTCTGGGTAGACAAGACCAAGGCGGCAGCCACGAAGGCCGAGCATTGGGTTTGCCTCCTGGAAGGCATCAAACTTAGCGAGAAGAGCACGCTTTGCAGCGGTGTCCTTACCCTGCTCCTCATCACGAGCAATCTCAACGTCAAGCTCACGTGGGGAATCAAGGAACTCGTGCAGTGGTGGGTCAAGAAGACGGACAACAACGTCTTTGCCGTCCATTACCTTGAACATACCAAGGAAGTCGCCCTTCTGAGCACGACCGAGCTGCTCAATAGCAAGCTGCTTAACGTCCTCAGAGTCTGCAAGGATGAAGTCCTGAATGAGGTGCTTACGCTCACCAAGGAACATGTGCTCAGTACGGTCAAGACCAATTGCCTCTGCACCGTTATCAACGGAAGTCTGAGCATCTGCTGGGTTATCAGCGTTTGCACGTACGCCAATGACGCGACCACGGGACTCGTCAAGGCGGACCTCATCTGCCCATGCAAGGATGGTCTGGAGGTCACCAGAGAGCTCTGGCTGAACAAGCTCAACAGCACCAAGGATGACGTCACCAGTGGTACCGTCGATGGAGATAACATCGCCCTCGTTAACAACAAGGCCGGAATCAGCAACGGTGAAGCGCTTGTTAGCAGCGTCAATGCGAAGTGTATCAACACCGCAGACGCAAGGAGCGCCCATACCCCGAGCAATAACAGCTGCGTGGCTGGTCTTGCCGCCGTGGGAAGTTAGGATGCCCTCTGCAGCAACCATGCCGTGAAGGTCATCTGGAGTGGTCTCCCAACGGACAAGAATACAAGGCTTGCCTGCCTCTGCAAAAGCCTCAGCGTCTGCAGAAGAGAAGACTGCAGCACCAACAGCTGCACCAGGAGAAGCGTTAAGACCCTTAGCAATGGTCTCATACTCAGCGTTAGGATCAAACTGTGGGTGCAGAAGCTGATCGAGCTGCTCAGGAGCTACACGAGAAACAGCCTGCTCCTTGGTAATACGACCCTCTTCGTACATCTGAATTGCAACCTTGAGTGCAGAGAGAGCAGTACGCTTACCAACACGAGTCTGAAGCATCCAGAGCTTACCATTCTCAATGGTGAACTCGATGTCCATCATGTCTGCGTAGTGGTCCTCAAGAATCTCAAAGACGTGGAAGAGCTCCTCGCCTGCCTCCTTGAGTGCAGGAACCTTAACAAGGTCTGCAATAGGCTCAGTGTTACGAATACCAGCAACAACGTCCTCGCCCTGAGCGTTAATCAGGAAGTCACCGTAGCGCTCGTTGGTACCGTCTGCAGGGTTACGAGTAAATGCAACACCAGTTGCAGAAGTCTCACCCTTGTTACCAAAGACCATGACCTGAACGTTAACTGCAGTACCAAGCTCATCAGGAATCTTGTTCTGCTTACGGTAAAGGATTGCGCGGTCGTTCATCCAAGAACCAAAGACTGCCTGCTCAGCAAGGCGGAGCTGGAGGTAAGGATCAGATGGGAAGACAGCGTAGCCGTTCTTGGAGACCTCTGGGTGCTCCTTAACGTCAACGTTTGCAGCAAAGATACCCTTGAACCAAGTTACAAGGTCACGAAGGTCATTTGCGTCCAGCTCTGTATCAAGCTTAACGCCCTTCTCGGCCTTCTTAGCAGCAATTGCATCCTCAAAGAGCTGTCCAGAAACGCCCATAACAACGCCAGAGAACATCTGAACAAAACGACGGTAAGAGTCCCAAGCAAAGCGCTCGTTACCAGTCTGCTTAATGAGGCCCTGAACGGACTCATCGTTAAGACCAAGGTTAAGAACAGTGTCCATCATGCCAGGCATGGAGAATGGTGCACCAGAACGGACGGAGACAAGCAGTGGATCTTCTGCATCGCCGAGCTTCTTGCCCATGCGCTCCTCAAGGGTAGCCATAGCTGCGTCAATCTCATCAGTGACGCCCTCAGGCCAGACGTTGCCGTTGTTGGAATAAGCAACGCAAGTTTGGCAAGTAATTGAGAATCCTGGAGGTACAGGCAGGCCAATCTTAGACATCTCTGCAAGGTTTGCGCCCTTGCCACCAACAATCCACTTTGCCTCTTCTACGGATGCGCCAGCGACCTCAGTAACATCGTTACCGGCGTGGTCCTTTCCGAAGCTGTAAACGTGCTTCTCGGACATAACACTCCAAACTCTCAAACTGTCACACGCAAAGCGTGCACCAACACGATTGAACGTAAAGACAACAAACCAAACAAAGTTGGTTCTGTCCTCACATTCATAGTATGTTACCAACCTACGCGATTCATCTGAACAAAATAACGGTGAGCGGTCAATATCGACCGTTCACAGAATTATTTGTAAACTTATGATTGCAAATTGTGAAATTCTCCATAAAGAAAATGAGCACCCAAAATGGATACTCATTTTACTTTTTGATATTTTGAGGCGTCAGCACTCTCTTAGCGAGTAACTCCCTCAAAGAAGGCGCCAATTGCGTGACTTGGCTCTTCGCCAGTAAGCGTAGAAATAACGTTTACCGCTGGTCCCAGAAGATCGATTGATGGGATGAGGCGCTGATCAAGCTCACGACGAATCTCTCTTCTGAGAGAGCCATCTGCAAAGGTGTGGAAGACTGCACGAGGGCGATTCTCATCTTCATGCTCGTTGAAGTATGCACGAACATCATCAACGCTATGAATGTTTGGAACCCTTACAATCTCTACGGATTCATCGCCAAACTGAGCAGCAGCAGCCTTAACTACTGCGGCACCGGTCTCTCCACGAGAGTCTGACAAAACGTAGACGATAGGCAGACCATCACCAAGAGAGTTGTTGTCAATATCAAGTGTGCTCATGCTGTAACCCTTTCAGTCAAGAATTCAGAAAGATACAAACATTTATCAGTCTAAGCGTACCCTACTTCTTGCGAGAAAGCACACTAATATCGGCGACATTACTAAATACCTGGGCAAATTTGTTCAAAAGACGTAAACGATTTCGGCGAACGGTATCATTTTCATCCATGACAAGTACTTTGTCAAAGAAAATATCAATTGGCTCACGCAGCTGAGACAGCGCAGAAACAGCAGCAGCATAGTCTGCACCAGCAAGAGCAGCAGCCACTTGCTCCTGGCCCTCTTCGCAAGCAGCGAGCAATGACATCTCTGGCTCAGTGAGAAGCTCTGTATCAACTTCTACGCCAAGAGAAACATCACTGAGGTGAGCTGCACGTGCATAAGCAGTAGCAAGATCCTCAAAGAGCTCAGGCTCGTTCTGACGCGCCTCATCAAGTGCGCGAGCACGCTGAAGGAACTCATCAGGATTGATAACGCCAATTGCACTGACAGCCTCAATAGCATCTGCAGAGATCTTCTCGTCCTTAGCAATAGAAGCAAGGCGGCCAATAAAGTACTGCTCAACCTGAGACTGAACAGACTCGTCAACAGCAAGACCCTGCTGGCGGTAAAGCTCCAGAGAGCTTGCAATAAGCTTCTTGAGGTCAAGGTTTGCCGTTGAGCGAACCAGTGCAATAACGCCAATAGCTGCACGACGAACAGCGTAAGGATCGGAAGAGCCGGTTGGAGGCTCGTTGATAGCAAAGATGCCGCAGATGGTATCAAGCTTGTCAGCAATAGCTACAAAGCGACCAATCTGGCCACTTGGGAGCTCGTCGCCGGCAAAACGAGGACGATAGTGCTCGCGAATAGCTGCAGCTACATCGCTCTTCTCGCCAGCTGCCTCTGCGTAGTATCCACCCATAACGCCCTGCTGGCTGGTGAACTCGACAACTGCCTGGCTGACAAGGTCTGCCTTAGCAAGATGAGCGGCGCGAGCAGCAAGTTCAGCCTCTTCCTTGCTGGAAGTCTCGTCAAGCGCAATCTCTGCAGCAAGAGCCTCCATACGCTGAGTCTTCTGCAGAACCGTACCAAGCTTCTCCTGGAAAACAACAGTCTCTAGACGCTGGGCAAACTCATCAAGCGTATGCTTCAAGTCCTCCTCAAAGAAGAACTTAGCGTCGTCGAGGCGAGCACGAACAACGCGCTCGTTGCCGTCAATGACGCGCTCAGCGCAAGATGGATCTGCATTAGAAACCACAATAAACTCGCGAGTTAGCTTACCCTCAGCGTCATAGATTGGGAAATAGCGCTGATTAGAAAGCATGGACTCAGTAATAATCTCTGAAGGAACGTTAAGAAATTCCTCGTCAAAGGTACCCACAAGAACCTGAGGCCACTCAGTTAGGTTAATGACCTCCTCAAAGACCTTCTCTGGCATATCAACGTGAGAGCCCGGACGAGCTGCTTCTACCTCTTTGATACCGGCGAGAATAACGTCTTTTCTCTGCTCCTGAAGCAGAACACCAGCATCTTTAAGTACCTGCTTATAGTCTGCTGGACTTGCAACCTCATGGTAACCAGGTCCAAGAACACGATGGCCCTGGGTGGTGTTTGAGCTCGTTACATCAGCGTATGTAACAGGAACAATCTCAGAACCAAAGAGAGCGCACAGCCAGCGAACAGGACGAACGTAGCGCTCATGGAAAGAACCCCAGCGCTGACTACGAGGCCAATCAAGTGCAGAAATCCAAGAAGTTGCCAGCTCAGAGAGAATCTTTGTAGCAGGAACTGAAGGAATATTGAGCTCTGCAAAGACATACTCATGACCGTCAGTATCTACACGACGAGTCAATGCATCAGCGCTCACGCCGCACTTGCGAGCAAATCCCTCAGCAGCCTTGGTTGGATTACCCTCTGCATCAAAAGCAATCTCTGCCTTAGGACCACGCTTGACCTCGGAAATCTCTTCTGTAGCCTCAGCAACGTCCTTTACATAGGCAGTTAAACGACGAGGTGTCGAGAGGATCTTAACTTCTCCAAATGACAAACCAGAGTCTTTAAGTCCGGAAACTACAAGCTTATTGAACTGAGCAATAGCTTTCTGCAATGGAGCAGAAGGCATCTCTTCAGAACCAATCTCAAAAAGGAAGTCTCTAACCTCAGCCATTTAAGCCACCTCCTCCTGAGTAGTTGCTGCAGGTGCTTTCTTAGAAGCAACCTCCTCCAAATACGATTCGCAGCATGCCTTAGCAACGGTGCGAACGCGAAGAATATAGTTAGCTCTCTCAACAGCAGAAAGAGCACCACGAGAGTCAAGCAGGTTGAATGCATGACTGCACTTCATAACGCAGTCATACGCAGGTAGTGGAAGCTTGCGCTCAAGGCAGCTGTGGCACTCTGCCTCATACTCGTCAAACTTCTCGCGCATAAGCTCAATGTTGGCTACCTCAAAGTTGTAAGTTGAGAACTCACGCTCGTTCTCCAAAAATACCTGGCCGTACGTCATTGGCGTGCCATCTGGCAGGTAACTCCACGCCAGGTCATAGACGGAATCTACACCCTGAGCATACATAGCAATACGCTCAAGACCATAGGTAATCTCAACAGGAACTGGGTCTACCTCAATACCGCCTACCTGCTGGAAGTACGTGAACTGAGTAACCTCCATGCCGTTAAGCCAGACCTCCCAGCCAAGACCCCAAGCACCAAGCGTTGGACTCTCCCAGTCGTCCTCAACAAAGCGAACGTCGTGGTCTTTTGGATCAAGGCCAATAGCGGCAAGTGAGCCAAGATAAAGGTCTTGAGAATCTGCAGGAGATGGCTTGAGCAAGACCTGGAACTGATAGTAATGCTGCAAACGGTTGGGGTTCTCGCCATAGCGTCCATCAGCAGGACGACGACAAGGTTGTGGATAGCAGGTACGCCAGGCATCAGGGCCAAGTGAGCGCAGGATAGTTGCGGTGTGGAAGGTACCGGCACCTACCTCAGAGTCATATGGCTGCATGACCGTGCAACCTTTTTCTGCCCAATAGTGTTCAAGGGTCAAAATCATATCTTGAAACGTAAGTGGTGTTGCGCTCATGATGTTCTTTCTCTCAAATGTCCGCCGTAAGTACTATAGCCCGCGAGCATGGTCAAAGGGCCAGAAAATAAACATTGCCTTAGATGTCACGGTAGAAACCGCAACAGCTCCAAAATATCTGGAATCCAGCGAGTTTGTTCTGTTATCCCCCATAACAAAAATATGACCTGCAGGAACAGTATACGGATAATTCTGAATTACGGCACCCGTGCGATCCGCAAGAGAATAGGTTGGCTTGCCTTCAGTGTAAGGCTCGTCCATAAGCTGACCGTCAACATATACAGCACCGTCGCGCAAATCTACCGTTTGACCTGCTGTAGCAATGACGCGCTTAACTAAAAGCGTATCGGGATTCTGAGGACTGGTGAAAGTAACTACATCACCTGCTTGCGGAGTACCGCCAAAACGATAGGTAAGCTTCTCTCCTACCAAACGATCCCCCAGCTGGATGGTATTGAGCATGGACCCTGTTGGGACCTCATATACCTCAGCCACAAACGTTCTAATAAAAAATGCCAGCGCAACAGCAACTGCAACAATTACCAGGTATTCAAAAATTTCAAGAACTTTGGAATGTCCACTACTCATCGTCATCACCAGATTGCTGATCAAGCTCTGCTAAATACACTCTGTCCTTCTCAGTGAGTTGAGCGCTCTCTAAGAGGTCTGGACGCCACGCACGAGTGCGAGCAAGTGCAGATTGTCGTCTCCAGACTGCTACCGCTCCGTGGTCTCCTGAAAGAAGCACAGACGGAACTTCTCGCCCCTCAAAATTTGCTGGACGCGTGTACTGAGCATACTCAAGAAGGCCATCGTCGGAGAATGACTCATCCTGTGAGCTCATCTCATCGCCAAGCGCACCAGGAAGCAAGCGCACAACCGAGTCAATCACGGTAAGCGCAGGAAGCTCTCCGCCCGTCAGCACGTAATCTCCCAGAGAAATAACGTCATCTGCCAGCTCGTAGACGCGCTCGTCCATGCCCTCATAGCGACCACAAACAAACAGAATGCGTTCTTTTTGAGCAAACTCTTGGGCGATAGCCTGGGAATACGGCCTACCAACTGGCGAGAAAAACACCACGTGGGGCTTAGGTTCCGCCTGATCAGAAATCTCACGAACTGCCTCAAAGATAGGAGCAGGCTTCATAAGCATGCCTTGTCCACCACCAAAAGGAGCATCATCTACCGTACGATGCCTATCATGCGTCCAGTCACGCAAGTCATGCGCATAGAACTCAAAAATATTTGCCTTTTGAGCTCTGCCCATAATAGAAGCATTTAAATAGGGCGAGAAAACCTCAGGAAATACTGAGAGCGTTTCTAGACGCATGCTACTCACCTAACCTAAGAAGGCCCTGAGGAATTGAGACGGTAATGGAGCCCTCGGCTGGGGCCTCTTTGATAAATTCATCCACGGCAGGCATCAGCACCTGTCCAAAAGGCCCCTCAATGACCCACACATTTTGTGTAGGTCCAACAAGAACCTCTGTAATTTCACCCAGAGAACCATGTTTTGTATCACGTACTTCTCTACCCACAAGTAGAGAAACATTTACCAGACCAAAGTTTTCTGGAAGACAATCTTCTTCTACCAGAAGCGTTTTACCCACAAGCTCTTCAGCGTCTGAGATGGTAGTTACGTCTTCAAAAGTTACAAGACTACCTTCTCTGTCATCTGACTCAACAGAGATAACTGAGAACTTCCTTGGTCCTTTAAGCGCAGGCGGAACAGGAACAACTGTCATGCCTTCAGCTATAAGAGAAGGAAGGCTGTGAACGGGAACCGTCACAACCTCCCCTCTTTTACCATGCGTTTTAACAATTTGAGCAATTGCTCGCCAGTGTTTACGCAAAATTAGCCTACAACCTCGACATCAACAGAGGTGCCAACACGCTGGCCAAGAGCACGAGCCAAAGTACGAATAGCCTTAATGGTTCTACCCTTGCGGCCGATGACACGTCCAGCGTCTTCCTCAGAGCAAGAAACCTCAATCAAGGCTCCATCCTCGCGATCGGTGACGTCGAGTGCAACAGCATCTTCATTATCGACAAGACCACAGACGATGTACTCAACAAGATCAGCGACCTTGTCAGAAGGCATCTCCTGAATGTCTTGATCGACAGCGTCTACCTCAGTGGGCTCTGTGAATTCAGACACGATTTACTCAGCCTCTGGAGCCTCGGACTCCTCAGCAGCTGCGGCAGCAGCCTCAGCAGCAGCCTCTGCAGCTGCAGCGGCCTTTGCCTGTGCCTTCTTGGAGAGCTTGGTCTTCTTCTCTGCAACTGGAGCACCAGTACGAGCGATCTCAATGAGGTGAGAAACTGCGCTTGTTGGCTGAGCGCCCTTTGCTACCCACTCATCAACCTTCTCGAGGTTGATATCAATCGTCTTTGGGCTAGTCAGTGGGTTATAACGACCGACTTCTTCAATGTAACGACCATCGCGAGGCATACGACCATCAGCGACAACTACGCGATAGTACGGACGCTTCTTGGCACCGTGACGGGCCAGACGAATCTTAACTGCCAATGAAAACTCCTCCATACGAGCGGTGCCTCGGATGTTAGATGGGCTGCACCGCAAAGCCACAAATCGGGTTACAAGTGTACAACAACGCATTAACCTCGAAAAGTATAAATTTGCTCTCTTCAAAAAGTACTCGTAATTTATGTATGAAACACTTGTTCTATTTGTACAAAAAGTATACACTATTTCTATGGAAACATCAAAGGACATATCAGATAAAAACGCACGTAAATCGTGTGATTTTGAGTGGCATGGTAAAGCCATTGGCCTTCTAGATCTTGATGCGTTCTTTGCGTCTGTAGAACAACTTGATCATCCTGAGTGGCGCGAAAAACCAGTAATTGTTGGAGGCTCACCCCACAAACGAGGCGTTGTTTCAACCGCCTCTTATGAAGCAAGGAAGTTTGGCGTTCATTCTGCCATGCCTTCAGCTACTGCGGTAAGGCTTTGTCCGCAAGCAATTTGGACCCCAGGACGCTATGACAGATACTCTGAAATGAGTGCTCTTGTTATGGGTTTTCTCAAAGATGAGACTCCCCTTGTTGAACAAGTTTCTATTGATGAGGCATTTTTTGACATCACTCCAGGCAGATTCTCTAAAGAAAATCCTTTAGAAATTTGTAAGCGCATACAAAAGAAAGTCGCAGCACTAGGTGTTACCTGTTCCATTGGCCTGGGAACAAACAAGACAATTGCCAAGATTGCCTCTGAGCAAGAAAAGCCTCGCGGTCTTACTGCGGTGTTTCCTGGTACAGAAGGCCGCTTTCTAGCACCTCTACCTATTGAGGCCATGAGCGGTATTGGTCCTGCTATGGCAAAGACACTTCATCAACAGGGAATCAAAACGCTTGGAGAGCTCTCAAGAGCAGATGCAACATATCTCACTTCCCTTGTAGGCAATACTGCCTCAAAAATGATTTTGCGCGCGCAAGGAAAAGAAGTCTCTGAAGTTCATGAAGCTGCCCAGCCTCGTGACGTTAAGTCTGTTTCTAACGAGAGAACCTTTGAAGCTGATTTGTTTGATAAACAAGAAATCGTAGAAGCTATTAGGCACATTGCTGGCGTTGTAGGAAGACGTCTTCGCCGAAAGCGGCTCCAAGGATATACCGTAACTCTCAAAGTAAAAGCCTCTGCAACAGAGTCTCATACCGCTCAAAAAAGGATGTCCACACCAACTGATGATGAGCACCTCTTTGCAGAGATTGCCGTTGGCCTGCTTCCTACCATTTGGAAAGAAGGGCAGCCAGTAAGACTGCTTGGTGTTGGTATTAGCTCATTTTCAGATGAGGAGCATGCCAAGCCAGTGCAAGCGTCACTTTTTGATCAATTTGAAGCTACGTTTGATGCCGCAGCCCCTGGGCCTACAACAAAAAAGAAACCTCGGAGTGACTTACGTCATCTCTCCGAGGTAACCGATAAACTCAAAGATAAATTTGGCGCTTATGCTGTGCAGTACGGTAGAGACCTACGCTTTGAACATCGCGTTTCTGACACCATGCCTACAGGCAAAAACGAGCAGATCTAGGACGCTCAACCTACTCAGTAGGATCAGCAGATTCTGGAAGATTGTCTACCAGGTCATCCTCGGAAAGCTCAAAGGCTGGAGCCAAAGCATCCTCTGGAAGATCGGCATAAGGAATCTCAGAAGTCATAGCGCCCTCAATATCTAGCTCTACACGAGGAGCGTCCGCCCAAAGTCGCTCAAGACGATAGTAGGACCTTACCTCAGGCTGGAATACGTGAACAACAACTGAACCGTAATCAATAAGAATCCAATTGAGACCGTCGCGACCCTCAGTAGAAATTGGACGAATGCCGCAGTTTGCCGTGACCTTCTCGCGAACTTCATCAACAATAGCGTCAGCCAAACGAGCATTTCCACCAGTGCAGATAACAAAGTAATCGCAAACATCACTGAGACCAGTTAGATCTAGTACCAGAATATCTTCAGCTTTCTTTTGATCTGCTGCAATTGCAGCAGTCTTTGCAAGCTCAAGTGAAGTTACAGCCATGAATTTCTCCGTTTTCTCATGTAGCCAGGCTACTTAGATGTCTTCTCAATCATCTCATTGTATAGGGCAATTGAGTTTGGATACAAATAACTCCTTGATGAAATCACATACATCATAACGCTACAAAACGCCGTCTCATAAAGCTCATCGAGAGAACCGCCACGTAAATATACGTTTCTTGCTTCTTCGACCGATGTAAAGTTTGGACGCAGAGGCTCAATAAGATCAGCTACATACAAGATTTTGTCTAGCTTGCTCATCTGGCGGTCGCCCGCAGTGTGCTTCTGAATGGCGCTGAGAATCTGCTCAGAAAGCCAAGGATAGATGGCTGGTAGCGTTTTTGCGGCGAGAGGACCATGTAAGAGCCCAACAATTTTCTGATAAGGAGCTTCTGTCTGGATACGAAAGCGCTCTGCCAGTTCAATGGTTTCTGCATCAGGAAGAAGTTTCTCCCAATCATGCAAAATACCTGCAACGCGAGCGCTCAACATATCTGCACCATAAGCCTGCGCAAGCGTTTCTGCACAATGTCCCACAGAGATAGAATGCGCAAAACGCTTAGGGTTCTTGTGATACATATGACTCTTCAAATCAGACTCAAGCTGATCAATAAGCACCTGTTGTTCTGCGGTGTAGACAATATCTTTTGCTATAAGTGTTCTTTCCATTATGTCCTACAAATTATTGAGTCAAACCTGATCTCCACCTGTTTGACACTGCCCCGATACGAGCGTATGTCAATCTGAGCAGCAGGTTACTTTGGCTTGACCACTTAATTGAGTGGCGTTGTGTCGGCGCCATAAAGCCCATGCTTGTGAATGTAACCTGTTACAGAATCGGGAGTTAGGTATCTGAGGCTCTGACCATTTTGAACTCTACTACGCAAGTAGCTTGATGAGATTGCTAGTGCGGGAACCTCAAGATAGGTTACCTTGAAGTCATAGAGTGAGTCTGCAATAACCTTTTGAGCACGACTCAGCTCATAACCAGGACGTGTTGCAGCAACAAAGTGAGCAAGCTCAGCTACGGTCTGTGCATCTTTCCAGGTGACAATATCAGCAATTGCATCTGCACCAGTAATAAAGAAAAATTCAACGTTAGAGGGATATACCTTACGCAATCTTCTGAGCGTTTCAGCGGTGTAGGTGATGCCCTCATAATCCACCTCAAAACGAGAAGCAACAAAATGAGGATTATCTGAGGTTGCCAGAAGCGTCATTGAGTAACGGTCTTCTCCCCTGGTAACTCCCTTATTTTGTTTGAACGCAGGGCGACCAGCAGGCATAAAGACAACCACATCAAGATCCAAATCATCATATGCCTGCTCAGCGGCTACCAAGTGACCGTTATGAATGGGGTCAAAGGTTCCACCCATGATTCCCAGACGATAGGTGCGGTTTTTATCCTGTCCCAAACGAGGCAGGCCAGGGTGCATGTTATTTAAGACGTCGGCTGCCATACTCTACTCAGTTTCTGAAGAAGTCTCAGCCACATGAGACGGATCAGATGGAGCCTCTTCAAACTCAACATCTTCAAATTGCTGATCTGAAGCGTCCTCGTCAGGAATCTCTATGCCATCTGTATTTGGTTTATTTGGATCCTCATAGGTAAAGGCAAGCTCAAGAATGCGAATCTCATCTCCGTCAACTGCACCAGCCTTTGCCAGCTGTACTTCAAGACCCATACGATCAAGACGACGCTGTAAATATGCCACAGCCTCATCATTGTCCCAATCGGTCTGAATAACCATGCGCTCAATCTGGCCGCCAGAGACACGCCAAGCATGACGTTCTTCTCGCTCAATGCGAAGCTTGTTATCACGACGAAGTCGCTGATGCTCCCAAGCCTCACTGCGGTCAACCGTTGGCGTAGTAATGGCAATTTCTTTGCGGAGCTCTGCCACTTCTGCAGCACAGGTAGTAACAAAATCATCAAGATTTAAACCTGTTACGGTAGAGATGGCAAAGAAAGTCCTACCATCAGCTTCTGCAGCCTTTCTGAGAGCCTCAATAGCATCTTCTGTACCAGGCATATCGCATTTATTTGCTACTACAATCTGAGGGCGGTCAGCCAGCTTTGAAGCGTACGCTTTAAGCTCCTCGTTAATAGCGTGGTAGTCCTCTACAGGATCTCTACCTTCATAGCCACCGGTAACATCGACCATATGGACAATAAGCGCTGTGCGCTCAATATGGCGAAGGAACTGATGACCAAGACCCTTACCCTCAGAGGCACCCTCGATAAGACCAGGGACGTCCGCGCAGACAAACGACTGACCGTTCTGTGCACGAACAACGCCCAAGTTTGGAACAAGGGTGGTAAAAGGATAGTCAGCAATCTTTGGACGAGCTGCACTGATACGTGCAATAAGAGAGCTCTTACCAACAGAAGGCATGCCCACCAAGGCCACATCTGCCATAAGCTTCATCTCTAGCTCAATCCAATGCTCTTGGGCTGGCTCGCCCTTCTCGGCAAATGCCGGTGCACGCCTCACTGAGGTGACAAAGTGAATGTTACCGCGGCCACCATTGCCACCAGGAGCAACAACTACCTGCTCACCGGGAGAAGTAAGATCGGCAATCTCGTAGAGTGGCTCTTGTGTAACTGGATCAAGCTCGCGCACAACGGTTCCCAGAGGTACCTTGAGCAGCAAATCTTGTCCGTCAGAACCATGGCGGCGAGCTCCCTTACCATGGGTGCCGCGCTCTGCTTTAAAGTGATGTTTGTAGCGGTAATCAATCAGGGACGAAAGCTGCGCGTCTGCAACAATGACAACATTGCCGCCGTGACCGCCATCGCCACCGTCAGGACCGCCTTTTGGAACATATGCTTCTCGGCGGAAAGACATGCAGCCTGCACCGCCGTCTCCACCTTTAACGTTGATATGACAAAGATCAGTGAAAGTTTCCACGTGTCCTCCTTCTAATACCTTAATGTTACGGCATTTACCAGCGAAGCACAGTGAAAACGCGAGAAGTTCTTATGAGAACACGAGGATAACAACAATTACTGCAACACCAAGAATCATCAAAGCAAAGTCTGATGGAGCCAAAGGATAGCGTTTAAATGCAGATGAAGCGTTCCTTAAATAGAAACCTCGTTGCTCAGCTGCAAGTGCCGAAGCATCAGCTTTTTTAACGGAACTTACCAACAAAGGAACAATCAAAGGCATGGTGAGCTGGAGCTTCTTAATTGGATTTTTGGTATCAAACTCAACGCCGCGAGCCATCTGAGCCTCCATAATATGGTTCATCTCGGAAGCAAAGACAGGCACAAAACGCAAAACCGTTGCAATGGTAAACGCATAAGGATAAGGAACATGCGCAACTTCTACCAGCGCATTCATGAGGTCTTCTACGCGCATAAGCGAGAGCATAGAAAGCAGCGGCAGTGCCAGCGCAATTGTTTTTAGGGCAACGTTAAAGCCGCGCTCCAAACCACCTACCGTGATGAATAAAAAGAGCGTTTGACCAGCAGGGGCAACAAGCGTCTGTACAACGCACAAGATAAGACCTAAGACAGCAAAGCCAAATACCAGCTTAAAAGTCTTCTGAGCATTCTGTGAGACAACTCCCACACAAATAGTGAGCGCGAGTACCGCAAGCACCTCAATCGTTCCTTGAGCGGCAAAGGCGGCCACAAAGAGCTCAAGCGCAAATACAAGCTTGGCCACGGGATTTGCCTTGTGAAGGAAGCTTGTTCCTTCGGTGTAATCAATAACACTACCCACGAGGAGCCTCCTTACCATTCAGCGTTGCCGCAATACGAGCAATCTCAAACTGATGCTGCAATGCCTCAAGCACCTCGGAAGCGCTGTTAAGCCCAGCAAATGATGGATCTACGTGCGCGCCCGCAAGTTTTGACAGTTGAATCATCTGAGGAGCCTCAACGTATGCTTCCTTCAAAACCTCATCTGCCGAGAAGATCTGTGCAACTTCCCCATCGTCTAGCACGCTACCATGTGCCATAACGACAATTCTTGTGGCAAAGTCCAGCACAACCTCCATGTCATGGCAAACCATAAGAACTGCACAGCCCTTCTCGCACAGTGATTTGACCATATTCATGACCTGCATACACTCTTTGTAATCCAGACCCGAAGTTGGCTCATCAAGCACAAGAATATCTGGCTCGCAGGCAACCACAGATGCAAGCGCAACCATCTGACGCTGTCCGCGAGAAAGCATGAACGGCGACGCATCTGCATCAAGTCCCATGCGATCAATTACTTCAAGCGCTTTCTTGCGCGCATCCTCTGCAGACACAGCCTTGAGCTCAAGACCAAACGCAATCTCCTCAAGGACACTCTCTTTACAGATCTGATAATCGGGATTTTGGAACAGCGTAGAGACGTGTTGAGCAATCTGCGATGTCTTCCAATCCTTGCACGATGCACCCTTAAGGTGAATGTCTCCCGATCGAGGACGCAACAGGCCATTTACCAGCTTAGTTAAAGTGGTTTTACCTGCGCCGTTTTGACCAACAAGTGCCACAAGCTCGCCAGGGCGCAAACTGAGGGAGACGCGCTCAACACCATCAGTACTCCCTTGATATTTAAAGGTGGCGTCGATAACGTCAAGAACAGATTGAACACTTGGCTGCTCTGCGTCTTGAAGAATGCCAATCCTGTCAAATGGGCCGCTCGATTCAGCAATCACAGGGCCATCTATTTTTGGAAGATACGTCTCCCCTGCTAACTCAACGTCATTAGTAGCTACTGGTTGAGAGTCCTCTGTAAGGGAAATGCTGCGATGCTGGAGAGCGCCTACACAGCACGCAAGCTGCTTGGCGGCTGACTGAACTGACAACGCAGTTTCATCGCAGACAGCACTGTTCGCCTCAGATAATAAATGAGCATACTCAGACTGATGAGAGAGCTCATGGACGCCTTTTGAGACGCGCACGCAACGAGGAACGTCAACGCCAACCTCTTGCAGTAAATCTACCTGAGAGAACACTTCCTCACCGCTACCGTATGCACAAATGGAGCCCTTGTCCATAACGGCAATCTTTGAGCAATACTTAGCGAGAAGACCTACTTTTTGCTCAATCACCACAACCGTAATACCTTTGGTTTTGTTGAGCTCTGAAAGGGTCTGGAAGATTAACTCGGACGACGTTGGATCTAAGGCCGCTGTTGGCTCATCAAGCACCATAACTTGTGGCTGAAGCGCCAAAAGTGCTGCTATAGCAACCTTTTGTTTCTGTCCACCAGAAAGAGAGGCAATCTCTCTAAAGCGGAGGTTGGCAATACCAACTGTCTCTAGAGCATAGGTAATGCGCTCTGGAATCTCTGCATGAGGAACTGCAAAGTTCTCAAGACCAAAAAGAAGTTCATCCTCAACAATTGAAGCAACCATTTGCGCGTTGATATCCTGGGTTACAGAACCCACAATTTTAGAGATATCAGTCAGCGCAACTGTGCAGGTATCCATTCCAGCGACAAGAATCTTTCCAAAGAAATTTCCTCTGAAGTGGTGAGGAATAGCGCCAGAAAGCGCAAGAGCAAGCGTGGACTTGCCTGCGCCAGAAGGACCAACAATACCTACAAAGTCACCCTCCTGAACGCTTAGTGACAGCTCATTCAGAGCATGCGCTGAGCTATCAGGATAGCTATATGACACAGATTGAACTTCAATAATAGACACAGTGTTCTCCAGGAAATAAGTGCGTATCTAAGAACTTATCGACCCAAAACCTTCTTAAGAGGAGCCGCAAGAACCTGAACAACAATAGCATTAAAGAATGCGGTTCCCACGATGACAGGAAGCATTACGTAGAAAAGCTCAATAGTTGCACCCTTGGCTGGAATAGCAATGGCAGCAAAGATCAAGCCAGAAATAAGAGTGGTTACAAAAGAACCAATTGCAGGCATTACTGGCTTATCTGCAAGAGCAGACCTTGTGAAAGCAAACATAACAAGTGAAGCTGCGCCCTCTGCAACAAAATCAGCACCAGGAACAGAGGTGGTCAGCTGAATAACGGTAGCTGCGATAAGACCAATAACCAGGCTCTGAACAGCATTTGGCTTCAGCAAAAGAATAGCCAGGCAGAACGAAGAAATAATAAACTCTGGACCAATTCCAATAGCACTAATTGCCTTACCAACGGTCAGGTTAAGAATAAAACCAGCAGCAATAAGGACGGCAACAAGGACTAGAGAAGTAACGTCCAATACTCCTGCATTTTTTGAAACAGCAACAACACGTGGTGCCTGATCTGCAGATCCTGCCTCTGTGCCTGCGGCGTCAACCTGATTGAGATTTTCTGTAGACATACAAACTCCTTTAACGCAAAACTAAAAACGTACAAACAAAACTTATAACAACACGGGTTTCTCGCCATCCGGATCTAGCAAGAAACGTACGCACAAAAAAAGCTCTCGGTCACCCGAGAGCCTCTAAATGCGTATGCAGAAGCAACTCATCGCTGACCGGAGAAAGACAAGTTGTTCCACCACCACTGCTGAGTGCATGTAGCGCGCATGATATGTCCTCCTCCCAAGAGCGTAAATTGCAATGTAAGAAGAATACCATTACTTTGCCAGATTGTGTCAAGAAATACATTAAGAAACAAATTAGAAACTGTAAACGGTACGCGTAAGAAACCGCGAGAAACAAAAAAGGGGTCCCGAAGGACCCCTTGAATGAACTGCGAATGTTCAAGAAAACTTATGCCTCAGCAGCAACGACGTTAACGACGTGCTTAGCACCCTTCTTAAACTCAACAACGCCATCGCAAAGTGCAAAGAGAGTGTCATCCTTGCCGCGACCAACGTTTACGCCAGGAGTGATGTGAGTACCACGCTGACGGATGATAATCTGGCCAGCCTTGATTGCCTGACCACCGTAAATCTTAACGCCAAGGCGCTGTGCTTGTGAGTCGCGACCATTACGGGAAGAGCCGAGACCTTTCTTGTGTGCCATAAATGCTACCTGCCTATCTCAATATCAGAAGTGACCAATTACTCTGCAGACTCGTCGGATGCCTTAGCAGCAGCCTTACGAGCGGTAGGGAGCGCGGTAACCTTCAGCTTAGTAAGGTTCTGACGGTGACCATTGGCGCGGTGATAGCGCTTACGCTTGTGGAACTTGAAGACGAGGACCTTCTTGTCCTTGTACTGCTCAAGAACCTCACAGGTAACCTTCTTAGAGGAAAGAGTGGCAGCGTCAGCAACAACCTTCTTGCCGTCGTTAAGCATAAGAACATCAAGCTTTACCTTATCGCCAGGCTGCGCATCAAGCTTCTCGACGCTGATTACGTCGCCCTTGGCAACCTTATACTGCTTGCCACCAGTTGCTACGATTGCGTACATGTGTGTAACCCTTCATTGCTGATTCTTGCAACGATTAATACTATCTTTGCATTTCTGAAGATCCGAGCAAAGATCTTCGCCGCCGTGACCTGTGACATCCGCGGGAAACTGTCGGTGTCCCATGTCCCTCGGCGAGAAACACAACTCGAAATAGTCTACTGCATATTTCAGAAAATTCCAAGACAAAACTACATGTTATAGAGGCTTCACAAGGAGTCCATTTTCTGAAACGTGTGCCTGTGAGGTGCGGCACACCCTCAACGAGTCAATGCCTTGTAGGCCATCCACTCCAGCTTGAGCTGCAATTCTTTGAGCCTCATAAATCAAAACTGCAGGTCTAAGCGCTGCTCTTGGATCTTGGAGTGTATCAAGCTCAAATGAAATGCGCGTTTCAGATGAGCTCTCAGAAATCTTATAGCCCGCAAACGTTGTCTCTAAATTGACCACTTTTTGCTTATCTCTGCGCATGTATGTCAGCTCTTTTTTGGCGAGAAGATCCTCAAACCCCCAACGCAATGCGTCTGACCTAAGACCTTCTCCCAAAATGTCACATCTCCAGTGAGCGGCATTCAACCATGCTTCAAGCGCTGGTAGCGACCGATCAACGTAGCTGGCAGCAAACGGAGCAAGCGCGGGAGGCGTAGCCGACAACAGCCTCTCTAACGCTTCATTCGGGTCCACGTATTCTGTGAGCTTCAAGTCAAAGTACTCCGCCTCAGACGAAGCGCCAACAGGAAGCGCCTGAGAGAACTGAACGCCCATGCGCTTTGCAAAGCCATTACCTACCCTAAATGGCAGCTGAGCTCTACGAACACAGCGCTCAATGGTACCAATAAGCTCAAGGTGTCCTAAAAACGCAAGGCGGTCATCTTTCTTGTAAGCCACGCGAAGCCTAAAAATCTCTGCTCCACGCTCCGTCATAATCTCTGGCTGAATCTGTGGTCTACCAGCGCGCCAGTCTTTCTTCGCCGGTTCAACCACCTCAGGAGCTACGCTCTCTACCTGCTTATCCGTCATGAGCGCACCCCCATCAACACGTTATCGACCTTCAAGGTCTGGCAGACTGCACATCCCGTACAAGAGGTAAACGTACAGTCAGGTGTAGTAACTTCATCCAGTGCTCGACGATATTCTCGCTGCAAATAGCCCTTGGAGACGCCAGGAGACGTATGGTCCCAAGGAAGTTTTGCCTGAATATCAAAGGTTTCTGTTGCAATATCAGAGAGCGAGAAACCCAGACTTTCTGCTGCCGCATTCCAAGCATCAAGATTAAACTCGCTGGTCCATGCATCAAACTTACAACCGTTTTTCCAAGCCCGGTAAATCAAATCAAAACCGTCGCGACCCATCTTTGAAAGCGCACCTTCTACCAGGGACGTTCCAGAATCATGATAGGCAATCTTGAGTCCCCTATCGTGATTTGACGACAAGAGCAACTGCTGTCTACGCTGGGCTTCCTCACGAGAAATCTGGCCAACCCACTGGAATGGCGTGTAGGACTTGGGCACAAATACGGCAACTGAGGCAGAAACCGTAACGCCCTTGCCGCCAATTTCTCGACCAATATCTAAAATACGCTTTGCAACTGCGGGAATGGCTTGAATGTCTTCATCGGTTTCTGTTGGAAGGCCCATCATAAAGTAGAGCTTCATGCGGCGCCAGCCGTTTTCAAACGCATTTCTAGCTGCCGATTCAAGATCATCCTCGGTAACATTTTTGTTGATGACATCACGCATGCGCTGGGAGCCTGCTTCTGGTGCAAACGTCAGTCCGCCGCGCCTTGAGGTAGAAACAGCGTCTGCCATCTCCGCGCCAAACGCGTCCATACGCTGGGAAGGAATGGAGATTCGCACGCCGCGTTTACGCAAATCAGAGTTCATACGGCGCAGAATATAGCCGCACTGAGAGTGATCCGTTGTAGAGAGCGACGTGAGCGAGACCTCATCGTAGCCGCTCTTCAAAAGGCCTTCCTCGCCTGCTTTAATAATCTGCTGAGCAGGGCGCTCGCGAACAGGACGATACGTCATACCAGCCTGACAGAACCTACAGCCGCGAGCACAGCCGCGCTGAATCTCTAGAGCCAGCCTGTCCTGAACAATTTCGGTATACGGAACAATGCGCTGCGCAACAGGGTCTGTTACTGAAAGATCTGGTAGGCAACGTTTATAGACCACGCTTGGTGCACTACTTCCCTCTTTAGGGACCGCATAACCCCAGCGTGTTGCGGTATTGTCGTGCACAATCTGATAAAGCGACGGC
Organism: Atopobium sp. BS2; assembly: GCF_000565075.1. Lineage (GTDB taxonomy): Bacteria > Actinomycetota > Coriobacteriia > Coriobacteriales > Atopobiaceae > Lancefieldella. The sequence goes on along the minus strand of NZ_JDFG01000033.1, from coordinate 35,210 downwards.
ACGTAGACACCTTGAATCTCAGACAACCTCTGCAAAATCTCTTGGCGAGAAACTCCGTCAAGCTTGGAAGTTCTCACGCACTCGCACATCTCTACCAGCGCTTCTTCGCCATCACCTAAAAGAATTGCATCAAAGAGCGGGGCCACTGGCTCTGAGTTCCAAACAGAAGGACCGCCACCAAAAATAAGCGGGTCCTCTTCATCACGTTCTTCAGCGAGCAATGGAATGCCTGCTAAATCAAGCGTTTCTATAATATTGGTTGCGATCATTTCATGCGCAAGGGTGAAGCCCACTACATCAAAAGATGCTAAAGGCGCAGCACCCTCCAACGAAAGCAGTGGCACGTTACGTTTACGCATAAGCGCTGCCATATCAGTCCAAGGCAGATAGGCGCGCTCACAAGAAATATGAGGCGCCTTATTCAAAGCGTTATAGAGAATGGCAATGCCCAAATTAGGCTGACCCACCTCGTACACGTCAGCGTAAACCATACATACGTGAAAAGGGCCTTCTTGCTCCTCTACGGCCCCCCACTCGTGATTCAAGTATCTTGAGGGTTTCTCGACATGCGGAAGCATGGGCTCAATGAGATGGAAGAGATTTTCTCGTTTAACACGCACGATAGTCAACTTTCTATCTTTTGGCGAGGGACTGTGTGGTTGCTATCTCTACGGTATTTGATTGTGAATTTGTATCTGCTGTTGCGCTTGCGCCTGTAGAAGCACTCGAAGTGCCGGTTTTGGTAGAAGAATCAGCTGCTACCCCGTCGCGTTTCTCGGCAATTTTGCGAGCGTACGCGTGAATGACGCGAGCAGTAGTGTGAGTTCCTGCGTATCCCATGCCAGCCTTAAGCGCCCAGCCAAACCCTGGAACTGTGCCTGCGACCGTGCGTGCAACCGTACGGTATCCAAAGCCCGCACCCACAACGCCGAGAAGTTCGGCGATGGTTTCAACACTCATATTGATGTTATAGGCGGAGGTAATATCAAGTGCGAGTCTAATCTGGCGCGCTGTCATCAGCGGCATATCAGAGCCGGGAACCAATGCCACAGCACCAATAGCAGCATTTTCTTTAGCGCAAGCAGCAGTTATCTGTTTGACCACTTGAGTTCTACAAAGAGGATACGCTGCCGCAAAAGAGACTGATTTTTCTGTTGACGTTGCAATCCATGAAGAGAGTCGATCAAAGAGCACTTCTTCAGTGGTACCCGCAACAATGCTAATAAGCCCTGTGTTGTAGAGCGTATCAGCAATTTGTTGCGCTTCAACTGCAGACTCTACAACCACCGCACAAGGAATTGAATGACTTACCAACATGGTAAGGGCGTCCTCGTACTGTGATGTTGGCGTAGGAATAATCACCGCAATATCAGGAATAGCAGCATTCTTTCCCGTGCGACCAATGCCTCCAGAAACAAACGAAACACCGTCCGCAAGTTTAGAGACGCGCACCGTTGCATCTGTTCTCTCTGGCATAAAATACGAATGTACAGCCAGGATTACCTCTTCAGAAGCAAGGGAATCAACGTAGATATGCGTATGAGTTGGCTCTAGAGATGAAAGCGACCCGCGGAATTCTTGTAATACAGAGGTGGCAAGTTTGCCCAAGCTGTTTCTTTTTGCCATGGCTTATGCCGCCTTTGTTCTATGTCTGTAAACAGACTGGACGATTCCTACAGAAACGAGCTGAGCAATCATCGATGTTGATCCAAAGCTGATAAAAGGCAGAGGAATGCCGGTAATAGGCATGATACCAATACACATGCCAACATTCTGTAAAACCTGGAACGACCACATGGCTGCACAACCAACAAGTACCAGCTTAGAGAAGGTATTCTCGGTCTTCATGGCAAACAGAATGGTTGCAAAAATCATCCATGCAAAAAGTGAAAGCATAACGAATGCACCAAGAAAGCCAAACTCTTCCGAGAAGAGTGCAAAAACAAAGTCTGTGTGTGCCTCTGGTAAGAATCGTCCACTTGCCTGCGTAGCGTTACCTGGTCCTTTTCCAATAAAGCCACCAGAACCTACGGCAATCTTTGCCTGTTGCAGGTTATAGCCGTCTCCCGACGGATCAACGGAAGGATCCAAGAAGACGGTAAGACGCTTCATCTGGTACTCCTTAAGAATGTGAGGAATACCAGGAATCATAGAAGTCACAACAACAAGAGCAACAACAGCAATGAGCAAAAGAACGGTCACAAGAATCCAAGAACGTTTTGCACCAGAGCAAATGATGATGGTGGCTCCGATAACCAAAATAATCAGGCCAGTTCCCAAGTCAGGCAAAAGCATAATGGAGCCGAATGGAACCATCAATGTTCCACAAAGCTTTACATAGTCTCTTAGTGTTTCTACCTTACCGTTATACTGAGCACTCACCGAAGCCATAAGGAAGATTGTGACAATCTTTCCCAGCTCAGACGGCTGAAATCTAAATCCAACAAGTGGGATATTAACCCAACCAGTCATACCCTTAACCGAAACGCCAAATCCGGGAATCTTAGGCAAAATCATCAATACAACTACGCCAACAATCAGCACATTTGTCATATTTGAAAGTGCTCTGTAGTCATAGCGCCACATAAGCGTGGCAAAAACAAGGCCCAAACCAATGCCCAGAAGGTGCCTAGGAAAACTAGCTTCGGCAATGTTCATCGATGCGGTCCAGATAACCACAATGCCGATGAGGACGAGAAGTGCCGCAGGAACAAGCTGTGCTAGATAGAGATTACTCAAGATATTCTTACCAGTAAGCTTCTCTTTCTTGGCAAGGCCGCCTGAAGGAATACCTCCACGCCTCCTAAAAGGTGAGTTCATTCTCTGTTTTGTAACTGCAGATGAATCAAGTGCCATGGGTTTCTCGCCTCCTTACCTACCAACATTGTCTGGCTGATTATAAATTGCGCCAAAGACGTCTCGAACAATATACATACCAGAGCTAGCACCAGCAGGTGCACAATCAAGGTTTGCAGCAATAACATACTGAGGCTTATCTGCAGGTGCATAGCCAACAAACCAACCAACGGGCTCGCCAATAGACTGCTGCTCAGCAGTACCCGTCTTACCACAAACAGTAACATCCAGATTAGTCCAGTGGATAGTCTGAGTAGCTGACTCCTCGTAGACAACGCCATAAAGACCACGAGCAACAATGTCTCGGTGCTCATCTTTTTCTTCTGGGCTCAGAATGACCTCGTTTTTATACTCAATAACAGAGCCATTTCCGTTTCTGGCATTAATACTCTTCAAAACATGTGGTTTGTAAATTGGACCTCGGTTTGCAATACCACAATACGCATTTGCCATCTGGAGGCAAGTTACCAAAAGATCGCCCTGTCCAATTGCAAGGTTACAGTTGTCGCCACCCTGCCACTTACGAGCATCATCAGGTGAGCTGGTAAAGTAATTCCACTTCCACTCTGCATCAGGAACGCGGCCAGATGCCTCTTCTGGAAGGTCAATACCAGAAAGCGCACCAAGTCCAAAGGCGCGGAATGTCTCTTGCATGCCCTCTGGATGATCGTTGTTATAGAAGAAGCCCTTACCAATCTCATAAAAAACAATATCGCAAGAGTTGGTAATACCGGTAATCAGATTAACGGTGCCGTGACCAGAAAGAAGCCAACAGTGCATGCCGTACTGCTCGCCAAAACCAGTCCAGAAACCCGTGCAATACCAGCTGGAATTTCCGTCACAAATGCCGTATTTGAGTCCGGCAAAGGTAGTAAGTGCTTTGATGGTAGATCCAGATGGATACTGTCCAGCAATTGCGCGGTTCATCAGCGGATAGTTTGCCTCTTCAGAAGAAAGCGTATCCCAGTCAGAACTGGAAATACCTCCAACAAACATTGAAGGTGAATACGTTGGATAGCTTGCCATAGCAATAACTTCACCGTTGGTGCAATCAAGTGCCACCACACTTGCACTGCGACCTTGGAAGTCTTGTGATCTAACGGTGTTGATAACACTGACAAGGGATGCTTCTGCTGCTTTTTGGATGTTTGCATCAATGGTCAAAACAACATCTGAGCCGCTCTGAGGAGCAATAGACGTTGAGTGAGATAAAACATTACCAGCAGCGTCAACATACACCGTTTGTTCACCACGAACACCCTGAAGAGCGGACTCGTACTGATACTCAACACCCGTTTGTCCCACGATATCGCCGTGGGCATACACAAAGCCGCCATCCGCAGTTTTACTGCTTTCAAGCTGCTCTTGTGTAACGGTTCCGGTGTAGCCAACAACATGAGCTGCAAGAGAACCGTTTGGATAGGCGCGCTGGGTACGCTCCTCAATTGAAACGCCATCAAGCAAAGCGCCATGAGCGTAAATGTAGGCAACTACGCGCCTAGAAACATCTACAGAAACCGTGCGAAGCGCTTGGGCGCCATCAGAGGTATCCATGATTTTTCTGCGCACCGCCAACATAGGCATACCCAAGAGGTTAGCAAGAATCTGCAGCTTAATGTAGTCTTCTGCAACGTCTGCTCGAGCTACTACCGTTGGGCTTGGCCTGTTAGTAACAATCTCCACGCCATTTCTGTCCAGAATGCGACCGCGAGGAGCTGCGGTAGTAACTGTTCGCGTACGGTTTCTCTCTGCTTGCTCAGTATAGTCAGCTGACGATAAGAGCTGCATGGTCCAAAGACGACCAATAAGCACGGCAAACATACCGCCAACAGCAATTGCAAATCCGATAAGTCTGGACGAGAGGGTCTTCTCGGCAGAGCCGTCAGAACCACCAGACGCCTTGGGAGCGCCGCCACCAATATCAAAGGTAAACGGCGAGTCTTTTCTACCAAAGGTGAGGTAAACAATGATCAAACCAATTGCTGCAACAGCGCAACAAGCAAGGATAACAAGGGTGAAATTCATACTATCCCCTTATTTAAGGCGCTGTGGAGCTCGGTGAGATCCGCGATAGAGCGTTGTTCCACCCAAAGAAGAGTGAGATCTTTGGGAATGCGAAAGCACGTAGAAAACAGGTAGAGCCGCCAAAAGAGTAAATAACATGGTGGGGAAAGACTTAAACAGCAGTCCCTCAAAGAAGTTGCCGCCAGAGCCAATCAAAGAGTTGATGAGCTGGTACATAAAGGTAACGCCAAAGGTCTGAAGCGCCACAAAACCCATTGAGGTGCCAAAATTGCCAGAAATTCTGTCTCTCACCTCTTGGCCCATGAAATAAGAGCTCACCACAAGCAAGAGTGCCATGAGGCCAATGGGATTGGCAGAAGTCAAATCATAGATAAGACCAGCAATAAAGCCGCATATCACGCCGGTTTTACCACCATATCTCAGCGCAATAGCTGCCGAGAAAATCAGTGCAAAATTGATAACTCCCCCACCAAAAGAAACCTGTGGTGTAAGCATAATCTGCAAAATGAAGCAAATAACAGCAAGAACGGCGATGCTGCGTGTGTTTTTATTTCTATCAGAAACCTGCATGCATCCCCCTTAATCTGTTCTTCCGCTGTTATGTTGTGTATTACCCGTTGGAGCAGCAACTGTTGCATTCTGCTGAGTGTTTGTTGTGTTGTTTGTTGAACCGCTGCCAGTTGAACCGCTCGATGAAGACGTAGAGGATCCGTCTTTTGAGTCTTTATCCTTACCGTCTGAATCAGTTGCTGTTGGAGTGTTTTGCTTATCTGCCTCTGCAATATCATCTGCGGTAGCTTTTTGCTCCTCAGAAAGAGACGTGATAACCATTACCTCCTCGTTAGTGCTGACATTTCCATAAGGCTCAACAACAATGGTGTAATAGAGCGATCCTGGAGCTGCCTCAACGCTGGTAACCTTACCTAGAGGAAGGCCCTTAGGGAATACGCCACCAAGACCGCTGGTAACAACTGTATCGCCTACGGCAACCTTCTGGTTGGTGTTGATGAGGTTAAGAGTAATCTGTCTTGACGCAGAACCCATAAGCATGCCTTGAGCTCGACTGCTTTGAACCATAGCAGCCACACCGCTCTTCTCGTCAGTGATAAGACGAACGGTAGAGGTTGTAGGACCACACTCAATAATCTGGCCGATAACGCCACCGCTATCAACAACAGGCATGCCAACAGCCAGCCCGGACGAAGTTCCCTTGTCAATCACGATGGTGTTATTGAACGAGTCAGTAGAACCAGAGATAACACGGGCGCCCGTGGACTGCAGGTTATAGGTATTTTTGAGGTCGAGAAGACCCTGCAGACGCTGCGTGGACTGATTTGTCTCTTCTAGCTCTGCATTTCTTGAACGCAACTGCTCATTTTCTGCCTTGAGGTCAGAAAGCGTTTGCTGGTCTGCTGTTAAGTTACTAAAAATGTTACCAATGCCCTGGAAAGGCATGGCAATAGCAGAACCCGCCATTCTAAAAGGCATGGTAATAGTAGAGAACCCACCTCGAACCATCTCGAGCGGTCCTTCTGTACCCATACGAGCGCTGACCGTCAATAACACAATTGAAAGCAGCGAAAGAATAATAAAACTACGGCCACCCGTATGCTTATTATTGTTAGATCCAAGGCCTGTTGAAGCACCCTGGATCTGATGAGACAATGGCATATTTATTGGCCTGCACTCTGAACAAATCCACCGGACAATGCGTTAGCCTCAAGAACCTTTGCACAACCGGTAACAACATTTTCTAACGCGGTTGGGCTTACGTTAACGGGAACGCCAGTCTCTTCACGAAGTCTTTGATCAAGACCGCGAAGCATTCCGCCGCCACCGGTAAGCAAAATACCGTAGTACATAAGATCAGAGGCAAGATCTGGTGGAGTCACATCAAGCGCATCTTTGACAGCCTTGGTGACCTCGTCAAGAGGACGATCAAGGGCACGACGAATCTCTTCTGACTCAATACGAACAGTCTTTGGAAGGCCACTCATGACGTCACGACCATTTACCTCAACGTCAAGCTCTTCTGCGAGAGGAGCTGCTGAGCCAACCTTAATCTTGATATCTTCTGCGGTACGCTCACCAATAGAGAGGTTGTAGGCATCACGAACGTGCTCAAGAATAGTTTGATCAAACTCGTCACCTGCAGTTCTGATGGACTGCGAGACAACAATACCGCCCATGGAGATAACGGCAACCTCGGTAGTACCGCCACCAATGTCTACAACCATAGAACCTGTAGGATCCTCAATTGGAAGGTCTGCACCAATAGCTGCAGCCATGGGCTCTTCAATCAAGAATGCCTGGCGAGCGCCTGCCTGAATAGTTGCTTCAAAAACAGCGCGTTTCTCGACAGATGTAACGCCAGAAGGAACGCAAACAACTACGCGTGGACGTGGTGACCAAGGATATTTGCGCTCACGTGCCTTCTCGATGAAGTAACGAAGCATAACCTCAGTAACATCAAAGTCTGCAATGACGCCGTCTTTAAGAGGGCGCTCAGCAATGATGGAGCCAGGAGTACGGCCAATCATGCGCTTTGCATCAGCGCCAACAGCCAGAACGCGGCTCTCGCTTTTATCGATTGCAACAACCGATGGCTCATTGATGACAATACCCTGACCACGAACTGCAACAAGGGTGTTTGCAGTTCCCAGATCGATGGCTAGGTCTCCGCCATATTCTCCGAAGAGCGAATCGAAGATAGACATGATATCCAATCAAACGTGCTACGCGTGTGCGTAATTATCCTGCAGAAAGAACGGTTAAAACAGTTTAGTACTAGTTACCAGACTTTGAAGAGCTGGAGGAACTATTAGAGGAATTTGAGGAGTTAGATCCATTAGTTCCAGAGGTAGTTCCCGAATTAGAGCCGTTAGTACCAGAAGTTGTGCCAGAGTTCTGGTTATTCTGGCTTACGTATGAAGTGGTAACGCTTGCAACCTTCCAGCCAATACCATCACGGACAAGCTCAATGGTGTAGTCAACGTTGCCGCCATTAGAAAGACTGACAGAAGCATTAACTGTAGAGTGAGTCATGCTCTGGTCAACACCGTTGATGGTAACAGCGGAGCTTGTTGGCAGGCTGTTAGAAATCTGCTGAAGCGTTGTACTAGAGACAGAGCTAGAGACATAGCGACCAATATCGGTGCCCTGTGCCTTAGCGTTGAAAATATCCTGAACAACAGACTGCTGAGTTGGCCATCCATAGCCACGATAGTAAGCATAACCAGCGCCACCAACAGCCAAGATAAGCAAAATAAGAATAGTAATGAAGACCTTAAGGCCGGTGTGGCGATGCTTACGCCTAATCTTCTTGTCCTTCTTATCCTGCTCAATAATCTCCTGCTCAGTAATCTGGAAGAAGCCAGTATCTTCTGCAGAAGGGATGAGCTCGCCGGACATACCTGTAGGATCCAGTGGATCGTAGGCACCATAGCCAGCTGCCTGAAGGAAGGCATCAGTCTCAGATGGCTTGCCAGAAGCCATTGCAGTAATAGCCTTGCGAGCTGCATCAAAAGCAGACTGCTGCTGATTAGACAGAACAAAACTGCCATCAGCAGTAGCGTGAGTGAATGCATCAACTGCCTCAGACATGCGATTTGCTGCAACGTATGCAAGACCAAGATCTGCATAAATCTTATTGGAATTATCCAGAGGATTAGCAAAATCAAGAGCAGTACGATATGCCTCAACAGCATCAACAGGCCTGTTCAAACCCATGAAACATGCGCCTAGGCTGCAAAGTGCTGATGAAGGATTAGGGTTCTTCTCGTCAACTGCAGCGTTTCTGTAAGCAATGCCGGCGTTACGAATATCACCAATCTTCTCGTATGCAGAACCAAGAGCAAGCTGTGCCTTATAAGGAGTTGCGTAAGAGGCGTCCTGGACAGCGTTAGTAAGGGCAGCAATAGCCTCCTGTACCCTACCAGCAGCCAGAAGTGCGCGACCCTGATTAGTAGAGAGAGCGCCAACCTTGCCGTAGGAAGCGTCAGTAAGAGCGGACTTGTAAGCAGAAGCTGCGGAATCAAACTGTCCAAGCTTCATATAAGCGTTTCCAAGAAGGTGGTCAATCTGACCGTTTACCTCGCCTGGCTCTTTAGCCACATCAAACTGACTGATAGCTACAAACCAGTCGCCCTGATCATATGCAGATTTACCTAACTCAAATGCCTGTTGATTCACAATATCCTCCAAGAGTCTGTGCGACTTGGCTTTAAGCGTTTTCAATTCTAATGGAATTGACGATATCGCCAACCTTTAACTGGGAAATGACATCCATTCCCTCGATAGTTGTGCCAAATACGGTATATCCAGAATCCAAGCCATGCTGTGGACCAAGACAGAAATAGAACTGAGAACCTGCGGAGTTTGGATCTTGAGAACGAGCCATAGCAAGGGCACCGTCAACGTGGGAGTTGTTAGGATTTGTGGTGAACTCCTCTTTGATGCGATAACCAGGACCACCGGTACCAGGAATTCCATCAGGACCAGGGTTACCAAACACAACATCCTCAACACTCATCTCACGGGTGTTTGGGTCTCCGCCCTGAAGAACAAAGCCAGGGACAAGACGGTGGAACTTGGTATCGTCATAGAAGCCAGACTCTGCAAGCTCGCAGAAGTTTGCCACATGAATAGGTGCGCCCTTACCATCAAGCTGAACCTTAATGATTCCCTTGTTGGTATCAAAGACGGCAACCTCAGTACCAGTAACCTGGCGCTCTGGTGTATACAATGGATCAAGTCCAAACATAATTCCTCCAAGCTTCTTTACATCTAAGAGAAGAAAAAACGCGAGAAACCCTTAGTAATAAAGAACTTCTTTTCTAACCTAATTATTTTACCAGTATGATGAGATTTTTGAAATTAAAGCAGCTGAACGGTAGAGATTTACTGCTTTTGTGGCTTCCAATTCACGTAATTTTCATCAAAAAGTTTCTGGTATGAGCTGGAGCCGCTGGAGTCTCTGATGTTATCAACTGGCGCCAAGATATTGTCTTTGTCCTGAGAAGGATTGTTAGAAGCAACTGAGCGCTTCCATCCCTCACTCAAAGCATCGGAGCGATTACGAAGCCAGTTACCCAGTTTGGTGAGATTTTCAATAGTCTGACGATAGTTTCCGTTGGAGTCATCAAGACTAGAGAGGTCAGAGATAACATTACTAATATCCAGCGAAATCTGCTCTGCTTCCTGTTGAGCATCAGCACGCTCCTGATCAGAGCCAGTAATAGCAAGCTGATCAAAGGTTTTCTCGTTATCATCAAGGCGCTTTGAGAGGTCTCCAAGCTTCTGATAATCACTATCAAGTGCGTCAAAAACAGCATCCGAACTTGTATTTTGCTGATTTGCACTGGTGTCTTGACCCGTGAGGTGCGTAACAGGAGTGGTGGTAGGAGTAGATGAGACTGGAGCGTCAACCTTTGCGCGATTGTCGGTTGCCTGAGGGTCCCACGGGTGCGTGATGACAAAGATTGCAGCTACTACCAGCGAGGTAACAAGAAGTGCTGAAAGCAGAATAACGCGCGTACGCGGGATTCCCTCTGCTTCAGGGAGGTTCTCTTTTGAAGGCTCGGAAGGGATTGCAGACTCAAAGCGAGGAGCTGGCCTGCGACTTACCGAGGCAAACGCGCTGGTAGTGTCTGGGTCAGCGTTGTCGGCTGGCATATCTTGCAAAACAGTGGGATCTGCTGCGACAGAAGAGGATGCATCATACTCTGCGTCTACGAGCGGATCGGTCTTCTCGCCAGATGCTGGAGCGGCGTCAATCTCTGGAAGCTTGATGTTGCGTGTGGGCCTGATAGCTCGAGCTGGACGAGCAGCAGGCACTGCCTGTGGTAAAGGAAGGCCACACTTTGGGCAGCTTTCTGCGCCGGCAGCCACCAGGGCGCCACAATGAGGGCACCAATGAGCTTGAGTAACAGGAATCCTTTGGGTCAAACTTAGATCAATCTGACAATGAGGGCAGGTTAAAGCCCCTTCATCGACCTCAGATCCACAGTTTGGACAACGCATACACCCTCCACAACTCTTTGCTTGTGCTTCAGTTTAATCGTTTATATCAGCAGAAGAGCTATAAGTTGACTTTCCTCCCATTAATCTCACAACCAGGTCAAAGAATCGATCCTTTGTATAGTTGTGAATGTAACGCTCGGAAATTCTGTTGAAGATAATAACGGAAATCACCAAACAAATTGACAAGTACGGCAAGATGCGTGGGGTGAGAGGTGCAATGCGGAAGAAGTCCTGCGCTACCGTGCATCCGCCAACCACAATGGCAATGCATACAACAAGAAGTGCAACGCGGAGCTTGGTGAGAGGCAAAGAAATCCTTCTGAGCAGCGCAAAACCAACTGTTGCGGTGGTGATAAGCGCCATCGTAGACACCTGAGACAGGTTCAACTTAAACAGATGACCTGCAGTCATAAGAAGTGCAAGCGTGATAGTTACTGCAATAGAAGCAGGTAGTGACTTGCGCAAAATGTTGACCAGGAAGTTGCCCTTTACGCGATCGTGATTTGGCTCAAGCGCCAACACAAACGATGGCAGGCCAACGGTTGCAAATGAAAGCAGCGACATCTGAACAGGAATAAAGGGGTATGGTGGCGCAATAATGCAATAGAGCGCTAAAGCCGCAGTATAAACCGTCTTTACAAGAATGAGTGCAGCAGATCGCTGAAGGTTATTGATAGAGCGCCTACCTTCGGCAACAACTTCTGGCATGTGCGCAAAATCGTTGTCTGCCAGAACAATCTCTGCAACATTTCTAGCTGCAGCAGAACCAGAAGCAACAGAAATAGAACAGTCCGATTGCCTCAGTGCCAAGATATCATTGACGCCGTCGCCGGTCATGGCAACCGTGTGGCCATGATTCTGGAGTGCAATAACAAGCTCGCGCTTCTGTTCTGGCGTAACGCGACCAAATACGTGGTACTTCTCGACAGCTGCAGCAATATCTGCCTCTGTGTGTAGCATAGTTGCATCTACCCAGCCGTCGGCGTGAGGGACGCCCGCTCGCTCAGCAATAGCGGAGACGGTACGAGGATCATCGCCGGAAATAACACGCAGGTCAACGCCTTGTTCAAGGAAGTATGCAATGGTTTGTGGGGCGGTCTCTCTAATCTGATCCCTAAGCACTACGTAACCTAGGAGCTGAGGAGTTCCCTGGAAAGTATCATTCTGGTCAAATCCATCAACGGTACAGGCAACCAGCACGCGTTCAATGGACGCAAATGCATCGGACGATGCGATAACGTCTGCTGCCTCGGGACCAAGCACAAACTGAGCAGCACCGATAACAAATGCCTGTCCGTCCTCAGTGACGCAGCCAGAGTACTTTCTCTTGGAAGAAAACGCCACAACGCGAGAAGGGCGTTCACTTTGAATCCCCTGCTTGGATGCGTACGCAAGGATTGCAGTAGCCGTATCGTTAGCGTCATCTTTGTTTGCGCCGACAACGTTTACAGCCGCTTGTAGAGCGCCTGCGGCCTCAGTAATTGGCGTAAACGAAGCATCCAAAATACGAGCAACTTCCATGTTTCCCGTGGTGATAGTGCCCGTCTTGTCCAAACAAAGGGTATCTACGCGTGCCAGCGTTTCAATACAATATTGCTGCTGAACCAGAACATTTTTCTGGCCAAGCCTAATGGTTGCAATAGCAAGAACCGAGCTGGTGAGAAGAACGAGTCCTTGAGGAATCATGCCAATAACGGCAGCAATCATCGAAAGAAGCGCTTCATTTAAATCGGCGTTACCAATGAAATAGGTACGAACAAAAAGACCAATACCCAGCGGAATCAATGCAATGGAACCTGCGCGAATAATCGACTTAATGGTGGTAAGAATCTCTGAATTGATCTCTTTTACAAACTTAGCTTCTGCGTTAATACGCGCAGCATAGCCTTCCTGACCTACACGGCATACCCTACCAACAAGACTGCCCCTCTCGACAAAACTACCAGAGAGAAGCTCGTCTCCCGTGGTCTTTTGCACGGGCTCTGCCTCACCAGTTAGAAGGCTTTCATCAACGCTTACGTGCTCTGATACAAGAATACTGTCAGCAGGAATTTGATCGCCCGTCTTCAAGCGCACAAGATCATCGATGACAAGCTCGTCTGGTTTGATAAAGGTATCTTTTCCGTCACGAATTACACAAACACTCTGAGCTGTCATAAGAGACAGGCGGTCAACCATGCGTTTTGCACGAATCTCTTGCACAATACCAATGACCAAGTTTGCAAGAACTACGCTCATGAACAGTGCATTTCTGTACTGTCCCGTTACAACAACAAGCAGCGCCATCAAAACATTAACTATGTTAAAGAGCGTAAAGCTGTGCTCTGCAATAATCTGAGCAATAGATTTGGTTTTGACGTCTGTATTAGTATTGACTTTACCTGCAGATACTCTTTCTGCAACTTCTTTTGACGTCAAGCCTTCATACGCTTCTTCACAACGTTTACTGCTCTTGCCTGCAGTATCTTGTAATGACATATAAACAATCTCCAGTCAGTGATGGCCGGTTTTTTACACGTGGTGACCCCGGTGGGTTTCGAACCCACGACCTTTTGCTCCGGAGGCAAACGCTCTAATCCACTGAGCTACGGAGTCATGGTGCATAAGTATACCCCAGCCTACTTACTGCCTTTTGTAACGGTTTGCGTAATTTTCTTCTGGTATTTTCCCATGCTAAAATGAATTCAACCAGCAAATGAGGAGTTCATGAATACTATTTCTGTTGACCTAACATCCGACTCATATCAAATTCATGTAGGGCATCACCTGCTTGCGCAGGCCGGTAAGCTCATTCATTCCTGCACCTCAGGGTCAAAGATTCTTGTAGTCACTCATCCAGATTTGAACAAGCTCTACGGCTCTGAGCTTCTTACCTCGTTGGAGTCAGCTGGCTACTCCGTTACAACCGCCACAGTGTCCACAGGTGAGCACGCAAAATCATTTGAGTCGTATCAAAAGCTGGTAAGCGTCCTTGCAGAAAACCGTTTTACGCGAGAAGACATTGTTGTGGCATTTGGCGGAGGTGTTATTGGTGATCTTGCGGGATTTGTTGCAGCAACCTACATGCGAGGTTGTGCGCTCGTACACATCCCCACCTCTCTTTTAGCGATGATTGACTCCTCAATTGGTGGAAAAACTGCTATTGACCTACCGTTTGGGAAAAATCTGGTTGGAGCCTTCTATAATCCCAAGGCCGTTATTGTTGACCTTGAACTGCTGAACTCTATTCCGACTCCCCTCTTGCAAGATAGCTGCGGAGAGCTTATTAAATATGGCGTTCTTTCTGGACATGAGCTCTTCAATAAAATCTCTTTGGCGAGAAACCCTGTGCAGGTCATCGACGTGACTCATAGACAAGAGCTCATTCAAGAGTGCATTGAAATAAAGAAGACAATCGTTGAAGCAGACTTCAAAGAAGCAGGGTCTAGAAAATTGCTCAATCTGGGCCATACACTTGGCCATGCTATTGAGACGCTCAGCAACTTTGAACTTGGACACGGCTCCTGTGTGGCTGCTGGAACTTCCCTGTTGGCAAAAGCCTGTTCCAAGCTTGGTCTTTGTTCTGTTGAAGACGCAGAGAACATCGCCGCGCTCACTCAAGCTTATAACCTTCCTACCAGCACTTCATTTACTGTGGAAGAACTTTACAGCGCAGCACTTCATGACAAGAAAAGCCACGCAAATTCAATTGATATGGCGCTTATCTATGGCATTGGTGATGTGCGTATTGAGCGCAAATCATTTGCAGAACTTAAACAGCTGATTGAGCTAGCAAAAGAAGACTAACGTCCTAGACGCTCCAGCTCTTCTGCAAGCTTACGTACTGACTCGTTTAAGGCAGTCTTGTCTTCAGCTAGGATATCGTTTTTGTTGAAGATGCCGTTAGCAGTTCCTACATAGGCATAACCGCCAGCAAATACTTCAGCAAGATTATCTGTTGTAACGCCACCAACCGCCATAAGAGGCAAGTTTCCTAAAGGCTCACATACCTTTTTGGCGTATCCATAACTAACCTCATTTGCGGGGAATACTTTGACAATATCTGCACCAAGAGCAAATGCATGAGCAATCTCTGTTGGCGTAAACGCTCCCGGAACACTCAAAATCTCATGCTCTTTGCAGTAGTCAAACATCTCTTCAGAGAACAGTGTTGGTGCTAAAACAAACGTGGCGCCAGCTTTATGAGCTGTCCGCAGATCTTCAAGAGTAAGTACGGTACCAGCACCAATATTGATATCAGAACCATATTCACTGGACAGCTTCTGAATTAACGAGGCAGCTTCTGGAGTGTTCATGGTTACTTCAACGTTATGTACAGGAGAATCAACAAGAACCTCAACTACAGCTTTAACCTGATTGTACGTATAGCCACGTAAAACCTGAGTTACGGCGCTAAAAGGCTTATTCACTTGCTTCCTCCTTTAATCTTCAAACAATTTTAACCATATCCTTCTCCGACACTCAACTGCGGTATTCTTACATCAAGCAATTAGTTACGGAGCGTGTGAAAAATGGATGTTTCAATAACTCCTCATGATTTGTTTGGAACGGTAGAAGCCATCCCGTCAAAATCATGCGCTCATCGCGCGCTCATCTGCGCTTCATTTGCAAACGGCACTACTAACATTACCTGTCCTTACATCTCAGAGGACATTCAAGTAACTGTTGATTGCCTTAAAGCTTTAGGCACCACTATCGCTAGAACTAAACAGGGATTTAGAGTTGTCCCTGCAAAAGAGCAAAATCGCCCTCAAAACGTGCAACTTAACTGCAAAGAATCTGGCACCACGCTCAGGTTTTTACTCCCCCTTCTGGGGGTGCTAAACGTAAACGCCACAATTTCTGCAGAAGGAAGACTCTTTTCTCGACCCCTAGAGCCTCTTGTCTCAGAACTCTCTGCCCATGGTATGTCTTTTAGCTGGCAAGACGAGAAGACCCTTGAGGTTTCGGGCAAACTTATTGGCGGTTTATTTGAGCTACCAGGAGATATCTCATCCCAATTTATTTCTGGACTTTTGCTGTCATTACCTTTGTTAAATGAATCTTCAACGATACAAATTACAGGGTCCATCCAGTCAAAAGACTATCTGGCTATCACAGAGCACGTATTGAAAGACTTTGGCGTTACTACTGTATTTGATGCAAAGAATGCCACCTACATCATTGAGCCTCAACACTACGTTTGTCCAGGCGTTTATTCAATCGAAGGAGATTGGTCAAACGCTGCACCATGGCTTGCTGCAGGTGCAATTGGGCAAGGCGTAGAGGTCACAGGGCTCTCCATGCAAAGTGTCCAGGGAGACAGAGCTATCTTGGCCGTGTTATCGCTTGTGGGCGCACGTGTTTCTCGCCAGCAAAAAGGTGCAGCTTGTATGATAGATCACCTGCGACCGTTTACCATTTCTGTCTCCGAGGTGTGCGATCTTGCTCCGGTACTTGCTGCATTAGCTGCGTTTATCCCTGGAACAAGTAGGCTTACCAATATTCAGCGCCTTCATCTTAAAGAGTCCGACCGCGTTCAAAGTATCTGCAGCGTACTTAGGGCATTTGGTGTAACCGTTGAGCTCTCTGACGATCAAACGGAGCTTATTATCACGGGAGGAAAACAGCCCGTCAGCTGCATTGTGGACTCGTGCAATGATCATCGCATGGTGATGATGGCAACTATTTTGGCTTCGTATGCAACGGGTCCTGTCATAATCACCCATGCCGAAGCAATCAATAAGTCGTATCCGTTCTTCTTTGAGCACTTCAAGCAGCTTGGTGGCGTCTGTCACAGTATGGAGTCATAAATGATGACCTCAACTTTTGGGACAACAGTAAAAGTATCTATTTTTGGCGAGTCTCATGCTCCAAAAATCGGCTGCACCATTGAAGGTTTACCTGCTGGTTTTAGCATTGACTTAGCAGCTCTCAAGACATTCCTTCAAAGAAGATCTCCATCGCATCCGTGGGATACTCCGCGTAAAGAGACTGATGATCCACTGTTTGTCTCAGGAATTTCAGCAGAAGGCATTCTAGATGGCTCCCCGCTCACGGCGGAGCTACCTAACACAAACGTTCGTCCACAAGATTACGCAGCTACAAAGCTTGTCCCACGACCAGGACATGCCGATTTTGCTGCCTGGGCAAAATGGGGAGACTCGTACAAGCAAACGGGTGGAGGACATTTTTCCGCCCGCCTAACCGCCCCTCTCTGCATTGCAGGAGGCATAGCGCTCCAGATTTTGCAAGCTCAAGGCATTACCCTTGCAGCTCACGTACTCAAAATAAAGAACATCAGCGACACTCCTCTTGAGCTCGTAGACAACTCACTTGAGGCCAACAAGCTACTTGCTTACCAAATGAATCAGCTACTTCAGGCTAACCCTCAAGAGCTTCCCTTCCTTGATGCTCAAGCTGGCGAGAAAACCCGCGCACTCCTTATGCAGCTGCGCTCAGAGAAAAATACTGTTGGCGGCATCGTAGAATGTGCTGCAACGGGTGTTCCTGCAGGTATTGGGTGCCCTCATTTTCATGGGCTTGAAAATACCATCTCTGCTGCAGTCTTTGGTATTCCTGCTGTTAAAGCCATAGAATTTGGTAGCGGCATGGAAGTTGCCAATCTCCTTGGCTCTGAGAATAACGATGCATACGAAGTGCGTAACGGCACTGTTGTACCAACCACCAATCACGCCGGAGGCATCCTTGGTGGAATCTCAACGGGTGCTCCCATCTGGTTTAGATGTGCGTTAAAACCTATCTCGAGTATTGGCCTACCACAGAACTCAGTAAACCTTCAGACTATGAACCCAGAGCAGCTTGCTGTTCAGGGCAGACATGATGTAACTGCAGTTTTACGCGCTGTGCCCTGCGTTGAAAGCGCTTTTGCACTAGCTCTTCTCGACACCTTGTATTCCTGGCCCTCTGAGCAGAACGGATATCACAATGACTAGTCAGCTAGAAACGCTTCGCCAGGAAATCGATTCAATTGATGCGCAAATCTTTGACCTCTTTGAGCAAAGGATTGCGGTTGCCAAACAAATTGGCGCTTACAAAAAGGAGCAGGACCTCACTGTTCTTGATTCCTCAAGAGAAAATGCCAAAAGAGACCAGGTTAAAGCCACTGTTTCTAATGAACTTGAACCTTATGCTTTAGAGTTACTTGAGGTATTGATGAACGCCGCAAAGGCAGTTCAGGAGACAGACCATGAGCTCTAATTCTGAGCAGCAAGCCTCAAGTAACCCTACAGCTCCTCTTGCTCCTTACGGCCTTATTGGCGAGAAACTCTCTCATAGTTGGTCGGCAGAAATTCATGAAAAGTTGGGGTCATTTCCCTACCAGCTTCATGAGCTTTCTGCTTCTGAGCTGAAGGGTTTTCTCAAAGACCAACCTTGGCGGGGCTTGAACGTTACTATCCCCTACAAAAAGGATGCCTGTGCTCTTGCAGACGCTACTTCTAAGGATGCACAAGCTATAGGAGCGGCAAATACCCTAGTAAAAGATACAAATGGTTTTATAGCAGCAGACAACACCGATGTGTATGGCTTTGAGTATCTGATTAAAAGCCTCAAGGTCAACTTAAGCCAAAAGAAAGCGATTGTCTTTGGGGCCTTTGGTGGCGCTGGTCAGGCAATTTGCTATGCGCTCAAAAAAGGCGGTGCATATGTTGTGGGAGTCTCCAGGAACCCTCACGAAAGTTCTTCATATGTAGACTGCGCAATTACCTATGACCAGCTTAAACTCCACTATGACGCTAATCTTCTTGTCAATGCAACGCCAGTAGGAATGTTCCCACATGCTGGTGTTTCTCCTCTTTCAAAAGAGGAACTTTCTGCTTTTACTTCCCTCCAATGCGTGATTGATCTTATCTATAATCCGCTGCGCTCTCAGCTTCTTTTAGACGCAGAAAGTCTTGGAATACTCAATGCAAATGGTTTAAAAATGCTGGTAGCTCAAGCAGCTAGAGCAAGCTCACTCTTTTTGGGAAAAGATGTATCAGGCTCGCAGATAGAAAGCATCTCGCGTGAGCTCCATGCTTCAAAAGAAAACATCGTGCTTATCGGTATGCCGGGAGTTGGAAAGACTTCTACGGGAGAAGCCCTAGCAAAACTCCTGAATCGTCCCTGGATAGACACTGATTTTCTCATCAAGCAGAAAGCTCACTGCGAAGCGGCAACCTATCTACAAACATACGGTGAAGCAGCATTTAGGCGTCTAGAACATGAAGTAATTCAAGAGATTTCCAGCATGAGTGGTGTGGTGATCTCTTGCGGAGGCGGCGTAGTTGTCACGCCTGCAAACTACCAGCTTCTCCGTCAAAATGGAAAGCTTGTCTACCTTACGCGCCCGCTTGAAGACCTAGCTATTGCAGGAAGACCGCTCTCACAAAGTGTTGGCATACAAGAACTTGCTGCAGTACGTATTCCGCTCTATGAAGCATGGGCTGACGTAACTTTTTCTTGTCTCGGTAGTCCAGACGCAGATGCCAAGAGTCTTCTCGACACACTTTAAACATAACAGTAAGCGTTCGCAGTTATTTTTTAACCGTTCACCGGATGGTTTGTGGATTTTGAATTTTGGCACGTTAAAGCCCCTATACTTATGCTTCGTAGGTGTGTATTCATAAGACTACGAGGACGCTAGACCAAGTCAAACGGTTAAGTGTTTGATATGTGGTCATGCTTGGGGAGATATCCAATGGACGGCAATGCTATTGCTCACGAGATCCTAAATGCAATAGGCGGCTCAAAAAACTTAACTCACAACGAAGTGTGCATGACGCGACTTCGCCTTTCCATCAATGATATGACGCTTATAGACCATGAACAGCTGGCCACAGCCACTGGTGTTCTTGGTATTGTAGGAAAAGGCGCCAACGGACTTGAGGTTGTCTTTGGCCCCAATCTTGTGCGTCAAGTAAATGATGCCCTTAATCACATTTTGGGTGAGCCAGAAAAGACTTTTTGTTCGTTAGATGAGAAGCGAGCAGATCTTCCCGCTCAGCACAACGAAGAGGTGGATGAGCTCATCTCTTTGCTTACTCAAAAAAATACCCTTGATCAAGACGAAGAAGACTTTGACAGCCTTGCCTCTGACTTAGACGCAGACGACTTTGAAGACAACTATGAGGATGACCTCGACGCTCCTCGCCTTCTCATAATCAACGGCCCAAACATCAACATGCTGGGCATTCGTGAGCCAGAGGTTTATGGAAAAGCTGACTACAGAACCCTTATAGAGACTTGTAAGGAAGAAGCCCTCTCTCAAGGTTTCTCTGATTGTGTGTGTTATCAATCAAACCATGAGGGTGATCTAGTTGATGCAATCCAGGACGCCCTGGGCAGCTACGATGGCATTATTATCAATCCTGCCGCCTATACGCACACCTCAGTTGCCCTGCTCGACGCAGCACTAGCGGTACAAATTCCCATGATTGAGGTACATCTTACTGACATCTCTACCAGAGAAGACTTTAGGCACATTTCTTATATAAAAGACGCATGCTTTGCTACAGTTGCTGGTAAAGGAATTGACAGCTACAGAGAAGCAATCCAACTGATGGCGGCTCATCTCAAAGATGAAGCATAACCAGTTGCTTATAACCACTTGGCGAGAAACACAAACCTGCTGTAATGCTAAATTGCAGCAGGTTTTTTATGCACACGTAAGTACATCTGACTCGGTTATCACCTCATCTACGGCAACATCAAATGTTGTATGAGGAAGCATTGTCCGGCTCAAATTTTGCTGGTAAGCAAGACAAATTTTCTTGCCAGGATACGTAGACAAGAATCGGTCATAAAAACCAGCGCCATAACCCAGGCGATACCCCTTTATATCAACAAGAAGCGCTGGAACAATGCAGATTGAAGCGTTCATCTGCTCTTCTGTTAAAGCCGGTAATTCTTTTGGCGGTTCAAGTAGACCAAAAGGAGCAGCAATAAGTTGATCTAAAGAAGTAATAGCTACGAACTCTAAACAATGTCCAGGTAGACAACGAGGTACCGCCACCGTTTTCCCATCGCGTAGAGCGCACTCAATAAACATCCTGGTAGAAACTTCAGATGAAACAGAAACATACGTTAAAACAGTAGTTGCTTCTACATATTCAGAGATTGCAAGAAGTTTCTGAGTAATGCGATCATCAAGCACGGACCTCTCTTGCTCAGAAAGAGCTTCTCTTGCTGCTAGATGTTCTTCTCGCAAACGTTGTTTTTCTAATGCCGCAGTATCCATAAAGCCTCCCCTCTAGCTAAGAATAACAACATTTTTGTGGACATTTGGAGAAGAAACAGACACCTGTCGCAATAAATGTGACTAATTCTCAACAATTTTTATATAGCTTTCTTTTTAGCAAATTCCTGACCTGCGCAAATGTAAACCGTTTCTAACTTGTCAAAATATTGCGTATTTGTCACTTGTCTAGCACTACATATTGAGTAAAGTTAGAGGTCGCAACTAATATTTGACGTCATTTGTCCAAAGACATACCTGCTGTCAAAATTAGTCTCAAGATTGCTATTTGTAAACTGCTGAGCGGCCATGCTCCACTCAACACGCTCAGCATGAACGCGGATATATACATTGTCCGTGTAAAAAGGAGTGTGTTATGCAGGAAACACCAGCACAGGAGGCTTGGGACGGCTTTGTCGGTGGCAACTGGCAAAGAGCTGTTGATGTCCGAGACTTCATTCAGAAGAATTACACCCCTTATGACGGTGATGATTCCTTCCTCGCTGGTCCAACTGAGGCTACTACAAAGCTTTGGGCGGATGTTATGGATCTCTTTGCACAAGAGACCGCAAACGGTGGCGTACTTGATATGGACACCAAAAAGGTTTCCACTATCACCTCCCACGAGGCTGGCTACATTGACAAACCACTTGAGCAGATTGTTGGTCTCCAGACTGACAAGCCCCTCAAGCGCGCTCTGATGGTAGACGGCGGCGTTCGTATGGCAATGGCTGCATGCAAGGCCTACGGTTATGAAGTTAACCCAGAGATTGTTGACTTCTACACCTATCGTCGCAAGACTCACAACGCTGGTGTTTTTGATGTCTACACCGAGGACATGCGCAAATGCCGTCACTCCCATATCATTACCGGTCTGCCTGACGCATATGGCCGTGGCCGCATCATCGGCGATTATCGTCGTGTTGCTCTCTATGGTGTTGACGCTCTTATCACTGATAAGACAAATCAGAAAAACGGTACCAGCTCTATCATGGACGAGAAGACCATTCGTCATCGCGAGGAGCTCTCCGAGCAGATTCGTGCTCTCAAGGAGCTTAAGCAGCTTGGCGAGATTTATGGTTTTGATTTGAGCCGTCCCGCAGAGAACTTCAAAGAGGCTGTTCAGTGGCTCTACCTGGGCTACCTTGCTGCTGTAAAAGAGCAGAATGGCGCTGCAATGTCCATTGGTCGTAACACCACCTTCCTGGACATCTATGCAGAGCGCGATCTTGCTCGTGGTACCTTCACTGAGTCTGAGATTCAGGAGATTGTTGACCACCTGGTTATGAAGCTTCGTATGGTCAAGTTTGCTCGTACTCCTGAGTACAACGAGCTCTTCTCTGGAGACCCTCAGTGGGTCACTGAGTCCATTGGTGGCATTGGCATTGATGGCCGCTCTATGGTTACCAAGTCCAGCTTCCGCTGGCTTCACACTCTGGAGAACATGGGCACCAGCCCTGAGCCTAACCTGACCGTTCTGTGGTCTACCAAGCTTCCTGTAGGCTTCAAGCGCTATTGCGCAAAGATTTCTATTACCACCAGCTCTATCCAGTACGAGAATGATGATCTTATGCGCGTCTATCATGGCGATGACTACGCAATTGCTTGCTGCGTCAGCTCCATGCGCGTTGGTAAAGAGATGCAGTTCTTTGGCGCTCGTGCCAACCTTGCTAAATGCCTGCTTTACGCAATCAATGGCGGCCGTGACGAGAAGACCGGCGAGCAGATTGGTCCTAAGTACCGTGCCGTTGAGGGCGAGTACCTTGATTACGACGATGTCTTCTCCAAGTACTTGGATATGATGCGCTGGCTTGCAGGCGTTTATGTCAACGCTCTTAATGCAATCCACTATATGCACGATAAGTACAGCTACGAGCGCATCCAGATGGCACTGCACGATGAGCATGTTCACCGTTGGTTTGCAACAGGCATCGCAGGCCTTTCTGTTGTTGCCGACTCCCTCTCTGCAATCAAGTATGCAAAGGTAAGGGTTGTCCGCGATGAGACTGGCCTTGTTACCGATTACGTCACTGAGGGCGACTTCCCTAAGTACGGTAATGATGATGACCGTGTTGACACCATTGCTCATGACATCGTTGAGATTTTCATGAACATGATTCGTCAGAACCACACCTACCGTGATTCCGTTCCAACAACTTCTATCCTGACCATTACCTCAAACGTTGTATATGGTAAGGCTACCGGCAACACCCCTGACGGCCGCCGCGCGGGCGTTCCTTTTGCTCCTGGTGCTAACCCAATGCACCACCGCGATACCCACGGTGCTGTTGCTTCCCTGGCCTCCGTTGCTAAGCTTCCATTCAACGACGCGCAGGACGGTATTTCCAATACCTTCTCAATCATTCCTAACGCTCTTGGTAAGGGCTCTGACGTCTACTTCCATGGCAGTGAGCTTGACCTTGAGCACATCGACTTCTCTGATATGAATCTTGATATTCAGATTGAGAACAAGATTGATTGCGCCTGTGAGGCAGATCCATCCGCAGCTGAAGGTGCTGAGGATCGTAAATAACAAGCCCTGGCGAGAAGATCTATCTACACGTTACTTCTCGCCAACAAACTCGTAAGGAGAAACACATGCAGTCCAACGAAGTAGCTTCCGAGCAGATTGACAACCTGGTAAACATGATTGATGGCTATGCCGAGAAGGGCGGTCATCACCTCAACGTTAACGTTTTTACTAAGGACACTCTTCTTGATGCTCAGGCACACCCAGAGAAGTATCCTCAGCTGACCATTCGCGTTTCTGGTTACGCTGTTAAGTTCAACTCCCTTACCAAAGAGCAGCAGGACGACGTTATTTCTCGTACCTTCCACGACGCTCTCTAAGGATTTCTTGTCCATGTCTTGTTCTGATATTCACATGGATCTCAATGACCCGCTCACAGTTTGTGGGCGGGTCCACTCTATTGAGACCTTTGGTACTGTAGATGGCCCTGGAACTCGCCTGGTTGTATTTACCCAGGGGTGTCCCATGCGCTGTGCCTATTGTCATAACCCAGATACCTGGCAATTTGGTATTGGAACAGAAAAATCAGTAAAAGAAATTCTTACCACCTTTAACCGTAATAGAGCCTTTTATAGAAACGGTGGAATTACGGCTACTGGCGGAGAACCGCTTGCTCAACCAGAGTTTGTTGGAGCTCTTTTTGAGGCAGCGCATAATGATCCTCGTGGACGTATTCATACTTGTCTTGATTCTTCTGGTGTCGCATACAATCCAGATACTCCAGAGAAATTTGAGCACGTGCTTGATAACGCTGATTTAGTGCTTCTTGATATCAAGCACTCTGATCCAAAGGGTCACATAAGTCTTTGTGAAGTTGGCTCAGAAAGACCGCTTGCGTTTGGCGATGAGCTTAATCGTAGAGGTATTAAAGTTCTTATCAGACATGTAGTAGTACCTGGAATTACTGATTCAGCAGAAGAGCTTGCGGGTGTTGGTAGGATTATTGCCCACTGGGATAATGTTATTGGATTAGACGTACTTCCCTATCATGTGATGGGCGTAAAAAAGTACGAAGAGCTGGGCATTCCTTACAAGCTTTCTGATACTCCTGCCATGGATGGAAAAAAGATTCCAGAGCTGCGCAAACAAATCCTTATTGCTCGTGCCCTTGAACGCAAAAAGCTTGGAAAACAATAGATGTTAAATACCTATGATCGATACAATGGCTTAACGATGCGGCGGATATTTTTCTATTAATCTAAAACTTGTCCTACAAATCAAATTGGATATATAAGAAGCATTACTTGGACTTCTTAGTTACAAATAAAACAATTAAAACAATCAACAAAAGTACTATCCAAAACGCAGGTTGAAGCAAAATTCCTACTAACGGAAACTCCATTCCAAGGATCATAGTATCCCCCCAACTATTTTTCCCATTTCATAATTTCCTCTAAACTACCTAAGTAGTCTATAGGTATTTTTCATTATATATACTGCATGATAAATTCATATAATTTCGTAAACGCATTAAAAATACCGCTTACAGGAATTAGGGCTGATGGAAATTTAGGCTGATAAAATTAAAGATTGTGTGAGGAAAATACTTTTATTGAAATAAAATAATGAAAGCAAAAATTTGAGATTAACAAGGAGTCACTATGCCAAATGAAGGCAGTTATGAAGCAGCTGTACGCCGTTCTGATGAAATCCAGGCTGATCTAGCCGAGCATGCAGGAAAGTACAACATGCTTACTGGTGACCGTCCTACTGGAAGGCTTCACCTTGGTCATTACTTTGGCACTATTGTTGAGCGCGTAAGACTCCAAAACCTTGGTGTTCATACCAATATTATTATTGCTGACTATCAGGTTATTACAGACAGGGACACCACTGAGCATATTGCAGATAATGTCTACAATATGGTTATTGATTATCTGGCCTGCGGAATTGATCCAGAGAAGACTATGATTTTCACGCATTCTGCAGTTCCAGCTCTTAACCAGCTTATGCTTCCGTTCCTCTCACTTGTTACCGAGTCTGAACTACATAGAAATCCAACCGTTAAGGCAGAGCAGGAAGCATCTGGTCATGCTCTTACAGGTCTTCTCCTCACTTATCCTGTTCACCAGGCATGCGACATTCTTTTCTGCAAAGGAAATGTTGTTCCTGTTGGTCGCGATCAGCTGCCTCACATTGAGATTACCTCTAAGATCGCCCGTCGCTTTAATGAGCGCTACGGAAAGGTATTCCCAGAGGTTTCTGGCCTTCTCACCTCTACCCCATTAATTCCTGGCCTTGATGGTCGCAAGATGAGCAAGTCTTACGGTAATGCTATCTCGCTTTCTATGACAGCTGAAGAAACTGCTAAGCTCATCAAGAAATCCAAGACTGACTCCGAGCGCATGATTACCTTTGACCCAGACAATCGTCCTGGCGTTTCTGCGCTTCTCACCACTGCTGGCATTTGTACTGGCCGTGATCCAAAAGAGATTGCTGACGAGATTGCTATGGGCGGCGGCGGAGCGCTCAAAGCTTACGTCATCGATGCTGTTAACACCTACTTTGAGCCAATTCGTCAGAGGCGCGCAGAGTTTGCAGCTCAACCAGACCTTATTCGCGATATCCTCCACGACGGAAACGCTCGTGCAAACGTTATTGCTGACGCCACGCTCGACGAGGTCCGCGAGGCAATGGGAATGGTCTACTAAGTGTCTGAGCTCACCTTACATGTAGAACGTATGAGCTATGGTCCAGACGCTATTGCCCATACATCAGAAGGTAAAACGGTCTTCATCTCTGGAGGCGCCGTCCCTGGAGATACCGTCAGTGTACAGATTACCGAGGATACCGAAAGGTTTTCTCGCGCACAACTTGTAAAAGTCTTGGAAGCGTCAGAATTCAGAGAGCCTCGTCCCAATCCTTTTGTGGCGCTCACGGGTGCCACTCCATGGGGCAACATTGTCTACGAGCAGCAACTTGTCGAGAAGCACAACGGCGTAGTCTCCGCTCTTGAACGCATTGGGCATTTTTCACCCGACGATGCCTCCGAACTGGTAAAAGACATTGTTTCTCCTGGCGAACCTTGGGGTTATCGCAACAAAATTGAACTGGCGTTTAAACGCAGTGGCAATAAAACGCTGGTGGGCATGTATGCGCCTAACGGACAAGACATTGTTCGCATTAAAGACTGTCCGCTTTTGGATAAGAGCAACCAGAAGGCAGTTGGAGCTGTAAGCGGGGCCCTCTCCTATCTCTCAGGCTCTCACGAGCTTGATATAGAACGCATTGGCATCAGAGTGTCTAGACGCACTAAAGAACTTGAGGTGGCACTCTGGACCGCTCCGAGCGGCTTCCCACGCACGCAAGTGGCGCGCGTTTTGAGTGACGCAGTCAAGGCAACAAGCGTTGTCCGCGTTATGACCAAAGGTCCAAGTAAGGCACGCCGTGTTGTAGGAGTTGAGCGTCTAAGCGGCTCCGGCTCATGGAGCGAGCTTATTGATGATCAGAAGATGCAGCTTTCTGCACCTTCGTTTTTCCAGGTCAACACCAAGGGTGCCGAGAAACTCGTTGAGCTTGTATTATCTGGTTTGGATGTTCAGCCAGACGACGAGGCTATGGACCTCTATTGTGGAGCTGGAACTTTTACGCTTCCTCTCGCAAAACGTGCAGGGTTTGTTTCTGCTGTTGAAGCCTATGGTCCAGCAGTTAGAGATTTGCGCCGCAACCTTGAGCTAGCCAGGCTTGATAACGTTGACGCAGTAGGCGGAGACGCGGGTAGAGAATTCCCCGATACAGATGCTGACGTGATTATTGTTGATCCTCCTCGTGCAGGACTTGCTCCTGAGGTTATTCAGCAGCTTTCTAAGCAGCCTGCGCGTGCTATTGCCTACGTATCTTGTGATCCTGCAACATTGGCCCGTGATCTTAAGCGCTTTGTTGAAATTGGCTCATACAAACCAGTAAGTGTGACCCCGGTGGATCTATTCCCACAGACCTTCCATGTGGAAAACGTTTGCTTGCTTGAGCGTGGAAAATGATAAGAAAAGGGCGCGTGACCTACTGATGAAAGAAGAATGTAAAAGTCCTATTACCCTTTATACACCGTCTTTAGAAGATCTTTGGTTTCGTCAGAAGATGATGGCAGATGAAGAAACGATGTCATATAACCATGCATGGGGAGGTACAATTCCTTTCCCAAAAGAGACTTGGCATGGCTGGTATGATTTTTGGATTGTAAAGCATGAGAATAAACGTTATTACAGGTATTTAAAGGATAGCGGCGGTCATTTTATTGGAGAGGTCGCCTATCACTTTGATAGCGATAAAAATATTTATCTTGCAGACGTCATAGTCTACGCACCATATAGAAAAATGGGCTATGGCAGCATTGGATTAAATTTGCTCTGTGATGCGGCTAAACAAAACGGCATTAATCAACTCTATGATGATATCGCCATAGACAATCCATCAGTCACGATGTTTTTTAAGAATGGATTTGTTGAAGAGTACAGAACTAGCGAAATTGTTATGCTCAAAAAAGAGTTATAGACTGTCCCCAACAAGACAGTTGTACTAATTGGAGTGGATGTTCTAAAAATTAAACCTTTTATATATGCAGGTCAGATGTGCACTTACTACTCCAAGTAATGTTCTTTCAATTATCTGCGTCTTTGTTGTTGCATAACAGCAAAGAAACGTGTAAAAAATACATTGCAATCAAGTAGTCTTGAATGCAAGATAAGTATTACTCGAGTAAGGGGCTCGAGATACGGAGAGGAATGTATTATGAAGGCAACAGTTAATGAGGATTGCATCGGTTGCGGTCTCTGCGAGAGCACTGCTCCTGAGGTATTCGAGATCGGCGAGGACGGTCTTGCTCACGCTATTGAGGAAGAGGTTCCTGAGGCTGCAGAGGACGCAGCACAGGAGGCTTGCGACGGCTGCCCAGTCACCGCTATTGAGCTTGACTAGTTTTTAGCTTAGCTTTTTTTTCTTAGCATGTAAGCCTGATGGGTTTCTCGCCTATCAGGCTTCTTTTTTGGGTACAGTATCAGCAAAACCTCAAATGATAGGAACACATATGATTCTTGCATCACAATCCCCTAGGCGCCTTGAACTTATGCAGTCTATGGGAATAGACCCACAGGTTATGCCTGCTGATATTGTCGAAATTTGTAGAGAGGACGAGAAACCCCTTGCGCTCGTAAAGCGCTTGGCTCAAGAAAAAGCCATTGCAATATGTTATAAGCTCATGGAGCAGCCTAACTTTGAGCAGCTCAACAATGAGATTGTGCTTGCCGCAGATACCATTGTCTGGACAGACGAAGGCCAGGTTTTTGGCAAGCCTACAAACGCTGAAGACGCCAAACGCATGCTTTCTAAGCTTTCTGGTCAGACTCACCACGTATCTACCGGTGTTGCCCTGCGACACTTTAAGGCTTTCAAGTCCCCTTCTCCTGACGGAGCGCCATCAGTTATTGCCGTGGCGTTTGTGGAGACTACTGACGTCACGTTCTTTGAACTCTCCGAAGACGAGATTGCTGCCTACGTTGCCTCGGGCGAGCCAATGGACAAGGCTGGAGCTTACGGCATTCAGGGAAATGGTCGCTATCTAGTTCAGAGCATTCAGGGAGATTACGAGAATGTCGTAGGGCTCCCCGTTTCTCTGCTTTCTCGTGAGCTGGTTAAATTTACCGGCAATCATGACTATCTAGAGCATGCCCTAGCAGGACGTAAGCACTAAAGCGCCTTTATAAATGAAAACCCTCGTATCGCCATGGATGAACTGCCTCCCATTTCTTAGACACGAGAAATAGGAGGCAGTTCAAAACACACCTAAGTCGGATAATCTGTTAAAAAGACGTATACATGACGCTGAAAATACCTGAAACATGCAGAATATCTGACTTAGAAGTGTAATATGCCCGCATCTGAGCAGAATATCTGACTTAGGTGTGTTCCGTAGATACAGAATTTATTGATAGTTAAATTTCTTATATGACGCTATTCATTTTCTAGCATATTAGGTTAAGTTTATGCATAGAAATGCATATCAGGCAGTGTGACCGCTTAGCTGCTTGGTTATCTTGATTAAGAACATATCGATTCTTCGGCAGAACACCAGAAAGCTGCGCTATTTTGTGCGCCAGGCCTAAAAGCCGACGCTAACACGCTGCAGAATCATAATCACCCGCATATTAACTACCTCCCATTTCTTATGTCCAAGAAATGGGAGGTAGTTCAGGATACGAGGGTTTTGCTTTTAGATTTGAAAGAACGTCTAGTTGAACTTAACAACCTTCTGAGCTACACGATAGCCACCGATGGTGACTGTCTTGCCAATCTTGCCAGGAAGATTTGTAGCAGTGCCTACAAGACCGTAGCGAGCCTTGCGGTACATCTTCTTGTCATAAGCGCGAAGCTCATCCCAGAGCTCCTCCAACTGATCCATGGCATCCTCGCGATCGCTCATCTTAGAGAAGACTGAGCAGATAGCCATGATGATAGTGAAGTAACTCATCATGTACGTCTGAAGACGTGGAGAAGAGATGTCGTCGTAGATGTGATATGCATGCATCATATTGCGAGCAACACGCCAATAATGATCAACACGACTTGTTAAGACCTTCTCGTTAACTGATTGATCGTCTCGACCAATAAAATAACGATACAGGTCAACATCAACGTAATAGATAGTCTTTACCTTAGGGAATGGAACGTAAGCATAGACGTTATCCACATAGAAAGTGTGCTCAGGCATCTGGATATTTGCAGAGCGCAGAACCTCAACACGGTAGGTAATCGCGTGCATCAGAAGGTACTGAGACAGCTTAAAGCGGCCAATCTCGTCCCAACCAATAATCTTGTTGGTAGGAACCGCGTCGCGATAGTCCACAAAGTTTTGGGTATTATCCTCAACGTGCTCGTAGACGTAGTTTGAGAGTACCAGGTCAACTGGATTATCAGAAGCAATAAAGGTGCGAAGCTGCTGAAGGAAGGTCTTCAGTGCATCACCATCTACCCAGTCATCTGAATCAATGTTTTTGAAGTACACACCATCAGCATGAGAAACAGCCTTCATAACAGCAATGCCGTGGCCGCCGTTTTCCTGATGGACTGCCTTAATGATGTTGGGGTAGCGTTCCTGCCAAGCGTCAGCTTTAGCGGCAGTATCATCTTTTACAGAGCCGTCATCAACAATAACAATCTGCACGTCATCGGCGTAATCAGAGCCCTCAAGAATAGACTCAATACAGTGATCCATGTACTCCGAAGAGTTATAGCATGGAATACCAAAGGTGATTGTCTTTTTCATGCAAGCTCCCTATGCCTGATGAGCAATAAGCTCGTCAGAAAGTTCCAAAGCAGAAGCAACAACGCCATCCATATCGTAGTAACGATACTCAGCAAGACGACCAACTGCGTGGAAATTCAGAATGCCAGAAGTGCGCTCCTTGTAAGAGCGATACAGCTCCTGATTTTCTGGCTCAAGAATAGCGTAATAAGGAGTCTGGCCACTCTCTGGAACATAGGCGTGTGAGTACTCACGCATGATAGTTGTTTTACCAGGAAGAACCTGACCAGTCATATTCTTGAACTCGGTGATACGAGTAAAGTCCTCACTGGTGGTGTAATTGACGGTACCAACAGGCTGGAACTGATCTTGGTCAAGCGTCTCAAACTGCATATCAAGCGTACGATAAGGCAGAGCACCCTGATCAAGGTTGAAAAGCTCATCCAGAGGACCGGTGTAAATTACCTCACCTGCAAATGGTTTCTCGCAAACAGCCACGTTAGAAGCGGTGAGCTTCATGATGTCGCGAACATCAACATCTAGGAAGACGTCAATCAAATCATGGTCAAGCATGTTTTCGAAGAGCTTGGTGTAGCCCTCTTTTGGCATGCCCTGATAGGTTGCACCTGGGAAGTAACGATCGTCATCGCCGACAAAGATTGGAACGCGACCTGTGATGGACTTGTCAATCTGGTCTGGAGTCTTACCCCACTGCTTCATGGTGTAATGCAGAAAAACGTTCTCATAAACGTAGTCAGCAATCTCTTCCAGATCTGGATCGTTCTTCTCGCGAAGCTCCATGATAGGAACTTTAACGTTCTCACCAAACGTGAGAACCAGCTTCTGATAGAGTTTCTCGCCTCGCTCTTCTCCAAAGGCAAGCTTCAAAGACTGGTGGTTAAAAGGAACAGGCATCAGCTGGCCGTTAATGTTAGCCAGAACTTTGTGCTGGTAGCTAGTCCACTCAGTGAAGCGCGAGAGGAACTGGTGAACGCGGTCACTCATGGTGTGATAGATGTGTGGACCGTACTCGTGAACAAGAACGCCCGCGTCATCAAGGCGATCGTAAGCGTTACCGGCAATGTGGTTTCTGCGCTCAAAGATTGCTACCTTTGAATTGCAGTTTTCTGCCATACGACGAGCAACAACTGCGCCTGCATAGCCAGCTCCAACAACAATAACATCGTAGTTGTCGGGGTTAAAACCGGCAGGAAGACCATGATTGATAGACATGTAAACCTCCGTGTGCGCCTAAGTGCGCAGGATTTGTATGTGAAACTTCACTCATTTTAACACGCGTCTATAAAGTGAGCCACGCGGGGCGCAAAGCTCTGCCGTTAGGCGTAAAATATGCAACTGGTGTGAAAATGCATTTCTTAGCTTTTTGTGTCTAGTTTTTATACAAACTACAAGCTGAGAAGTGCAAAATTCAACGAGGCACAGATGTCAAAGTATGATTGGAGCACGACACATGAGCAAGTTTCTTGACCGTATGAAAGAAACCGCTAAGTCCGACGTAAAGACTATTGTTCTTCCAGAGGGAGAGGACCAGCGTACCATCGATGCAGCAAAGAAGATTGTTGCAGAAGGTATTGCAAAGGTCATTATTCTTGGCGATCCTGAGCAGATTGATGTTCCAGGCGCAACGGTGGTAGACCCTGCTACTGACGAGCGTCATGAGGCATATGCTCAGAAGTTTGCTGAACTTCGTGCTCGCAAGGGCGTCACCATTGAGGAAGCTCGCAAGCAGATGAACGACGCTACCTATTTTGCAACCATGATGGTCAAAATGGGCGATGCTGACGGCCTGGTTTCTGGTGCTTGCCACTCCACCGCAAACACCTTGAGACCTGCACTGCAGATCATCAAGACCGCTCCTGGTACCAAGCTTGTTTCTGCATTCTTTATCATGAGCACTTCAACTGACTTTGGCGAGGACGGCACTCTGCTCTTTGCTGACTGCGGCCTTAACATTGATCCATCTGCAGAGGAGCTCTCCGAGATTGCTCTTGCTTCCGCTGATTCTTGGCGCGCATTCATGAGCGACGAGCCTCGCGTTGCCATGCTCTCCTACTCCACTATGGGCTCTGCTGGCGGCGCAACTGCCGAGAAGGTCCAGGAGGCCACAAAACTTGCTCACGAGAAGAACGCTGAGCTAGCACTCGACGGCGATCTTCAGCTTGACGCAGCTCTTGTTCCTGAGGTTGGTAAGCTCAAGGCTCCATTCTCTAAGGTAGCAGGAAACGCAAACATCCTGGTCTTCCCTAACCTTGAGGCTGGCAACATTGGCTACAAGCTTGTTCAGCGCTTCAGTGGTGCTGAGGCATACGGTCCAATCCTTCAGGGCATTGCTCGTCCTGTCAACGACCTCTCCCGTGGTTGCTCCGCTGACGACATTGTTGGCGTTGTTGCAATTACTGCTGTTCAGGCTCAGATGGCAGACAATAACTAGTCTTTCTGCACTTCTAACTTGGTATACTAAGTCAGTCTCAAAAGAGGCTGGCTTATTCTTTAGCTGGAGGTATCTATGTCTGAAATTATTTCCATTTCTAGCAACTCTCTTACCGCTTCAATTGACACCATGGGCGCGCAGCTCATGAGCTTACGCAAAGGTGAGTCAGAATACCTCTGGCAGGGAGATTCCAACTGGTGGCCAAGACGTGCTCCCATCCTCTTCCCCATTGTTGGCGTCTTAAAAGACAGTAAGGCAGAGTCTGCGGAAGGCACCATCTCTCTAGCGCGTCATGGACTTGCTCGCCTCAACCAGTTTGAGGTTGTCGAGCAGAGTCCCTCTTCTGTAACGCTCCAGCTAAAAAGTACCGAAGAGACTCGCAAGTCTTATCCCTATGACTTTGAACTTAAGCTGATCTTCTCGGTAGATGGTGATACGCTGACGCAAACGTATGAAGTCACCAATCCTGCAAACGTTGTACTGCCGTTTACCCTTGGCGCTCACCCAGCGTTCAACATTCCGATCCCCGATGTTGAGGCAAGCTCTTTAAACCATTATCACCTCTTATTTACGCACTCCTGGACCAGCTATGGCCCCTCTATTACTGATGAGGGTCTTTGCGATTACACAACTCCACAGAGGCTTATCGTGGACTCTGATACGCTTCCCCTGTCTTGGGAACTTATTGATCGCGAGAAGACCATCACACTTGAAAACGTCCCTGATAGACGCATTACACTTGCGGCTAGCACAGAAGCTCCTTCTGAGGCTCATGGCATTCAAATGGATTTTGAGGGCTTTGATTATCTGGGCATTTGGAGTGCTACTCCTGGTTGTCCATTTGTTGCTCTTGAGCCATGGTGTGGCATTGCAGATACCGTTGATTGTGACGGCATCTTTGAACACAAACCGGGCATCATAAGCCTTGAGCCTGGCCAAAGTATTGCTAAAACATTGAATATCAGGGTCTTCTAATGCACATTAGAAGAGCAAATAGTAGAGACCTCAGCGCTGTTGCAGATTTGTACGACACAGGTCGTCAGACTATGTATCAGCAAAATAACACGTTTCAATGGAATAAGAACTATCCTCTTTTAGAAGACGCTGTTGCTGATTATGAAAGATGTGGTCTTTTTGTAGTCGCTGAAGATGAAACATCTGAAGAAATTATTGGTTGTTTTTCGCTCTTACCCGGTCCTGACGAGGCATACGTCAATATTGCTGAAGGCGCTTGGATAAACAGCCTGGATTACGTTGTTATTCACCGAGTGGCTGTTAAATATACAGGTCACGGAATTGCCTCTTTTATATTCAATTGGATTTGCGAAAACTATTCAAACGTTCGCGCAGATACTCATGAAGCAAATGTCGCTATGACTACGACGCTTACACATGCTGGTTTTGTGTATTGCGGCAAGGTAGTTGGACACGATAAAACACCTCGTGACGCATTTCATTTTGTAGCCTAATAGACAGCGAGAAACGCTTTGAACAAAAAGAGAGCCTGTGAATGAACTGCCTCCCATTTCTTGGACATAAGAAATAGGAGGCAGTTCAAAACACACCTAAGTCGGATAATCTGTTAAAAAGACGTATACATGACGCTGAAAATATCTAAAACATGCAGATTATCGTCATTAGATGTGTAAAATGCCCGCAATTGAGCAGAATATCTGACTTAAGTGTGTTCCTTAGGTGCGGAATTTATCTATAGTTAAATTTCTTATATAAGTCTATTCATGTATAAGCATATTAGATGAAGTTTATGCATAGAGATGCATATCAGGTAGTGCAACCGCCTAGCTGCTGGCTATCTTGATTAGGAACATGTCGATTCTTTAGCAAAACCTACCAAAGCTGCGCTATTTTGTGG
>NZ_JDFG01000032.1 GCF_000565075.1 Atopobium sp. BS2 | reverse complement strand
ACTTTGAAGCAACTGAAGAAACATGGAGTATGAGCAGTATTTCTGCTGTTCAAAATGGTAATAAAGTTACAGTTAAACCTGTTTTAACTGGTGTTGTCACAGGCGCAACCTTTACCTTTGGCTATACAGCTCCAGATGGTTCTTGGACAACTGTTGCGTATAAGACCACTGATACTTCAATTTCTTTTGTTCCTCCTATGACTGGTAATTATGTTTTGTACCTTAAGGCCATTTCATCTGATGGACAGGAAATTACACGTCAGATGAACTTTGAAGCAACTGAAGGAACAGTTACCGGTTGGAAGCAAGTTGCTAACGGATGGATGTATACAGACGACAATGGCTTCAGGTATACAGATCGTTGGCTTCACGACGCCGATGGCTGGCACTATTTTGGTGCTCAAGGAATTGCAGCTTCTGGTTGGATTACTACTGCAGATGGTAAGACGTTCTATGCAGATCCATCATCTACTCACAATGCTGTAAAGCTTGGTCAATTTACGGTCCAAAATAGGGACTATTACGCCGACATTAACTTCGGTGTCATTAAAGACGGCTGGGTAAATTATGGTGACGGTAATTGGGCGTGGGCCAACCCAGACGGTTCTCTCTACGCTGGTTGGAAGCTGCTTCCAAATGGCAAGACCTGGTACTTTGATCCAACTACAAATGAGCACGCTGCACTCATTGGCCTGCAGGCAATTAATGGGTCATATTATTACTTTGATTTGGGCTATGGTCTGCTGCGCAACCAAGACATCACGCTTTCAGATGGTCGTGTTGTACATGCAGATGCAAGCGGTGTCCTTAACATCAAACCTACTGATACCAATAACGGTAGAGGTGGAAACGTTGACGGCAATAACGGTGGAGATAATAGAGACGCTAACAACACTCCAGCTGATGACGGTTCTCCAATTGAGCCAACTCGCGGTAATTTCTCTGATCGTACCAGCGTTCTTGGAGCTCCTCTTGTCTCTAAAGAGGACCTCCAAAGAGATTTCAACAAGCGCGTCGGTTCTGCTTATCCAGCTGTTTATGCCGAGAAGGGCGCTGCAACAGGAACCGATTTTGTCAACCAGCTGTGGCAGGCTGCAATTGACGAGGGAGTTCGCCCAGAGCTTCTTTATGCACAGGTCATGATTGAGACGGGTAACCTCCGCTTTGGAGGCGATGTCCTTCCTGAACAGTGCAACTTTGGTGGTCTTGGTGCAACCGGAAACGGTGAGCGCGGACTCTCGTTCGATACCGTTCTTAAGGGACTTCGTGCACAGGCACTACATCTTCGTGCATACGCAGGTTATGAGCCACTGACAGTTGATTCAAGTAAGGCTAGAGACGTTGACCCTCGCTATGGCGCATGGATTCTTGCTAAGAAGGCTAACATTATCCGTAAGCTTGCTGGTACGTGGGCAATGGATAAGAACTACGCTGTTAAGCTTGTCCGTGTAATGAACGAGCTATAAGCCAGACTACTTGCAACAATGTCTTCGAAAAAGGAGCTCCGAGAAATGATGTGACCCCCAAAAGTTAGACTTTTATAGCGTAGCAGTTTATATGGCTGCTACGTTATTTTTAT
>NZ_JDFG01000031.1 GCF_000565075.1 Atopobium sp. BS2 | reverse complement strand
GCTCAACCATTACGGTATTTTACTAAGTCTTCAAGTAGTGTTCGTGCCATACCGTTTAAATCTAATTTGTGATCTTGGGTGTAGGAGAGCTCAGTTTCGTGTAAAGTTTGCATTGCGGTTATTTCCTTTCTGAATTGGTTGTGCTGACTATATTTTAGGAAATAACCGCACTTCTTTTAAACACCTGAAATGCTTGCTTACACCACTTTTCGGGACACGACCATAATTAGTTCACTTTTGGATTAATCGAGGTTCAAAAATCTACAGCGCCAGCATGACGCACATATTTGCATCGGTTTTGGATTGCGCGGGCAACAAAAAGCAGGTGTCTTTCTAGGGATCCTTGTGGTCGCACACAAAAGAGCTCGGCCTGTCGAGAAGACCGAGCTCTTGCGAGTCACACCTGACCAGCGCCTCCGACCAGCGTGTCTGCCGTGCGCCCGAGCGGTCGCGATCTGATGGTCGCGCTTACTTTTTCTCCAGAGCGTTCAGGATGCTGATGATGATGTGGTAGAGGAGCGCGGAAACAGGCCAGATAATCCAGGAACTTTTCCAGTCCTTGGTGATTAAGCTATAGCCCACGTACAGCAAGGTAATGGTGCCAAAATACGCCCTGGCAATTGGCCTGTACTTCAATGCTGCGGATTTGGAGTCTCTCTTGTTGCTTTTCTCGTCGTGAGAGAAATCGCCTTCCTGGAGAAGAACCCTATAGCCATCTCTGATGATTCCCGAGTAAACCAGCAGGTAAACGCCAAGAGAAACCAGAATTGCTGCCACGAAGAAGCCAAGGGCAAAGATGAGGCCAGTCCCATAGTACGAGGCAATAAGGAAGGGGATGGCGCTCAGGATGGTAAGGCAGACACCGGCGGCTTGTTGCATGTAGCGCAACGATTCGGTTGACTCGGCGCGTCTACGAACGGCGGCTTCGACACCGTACTGGAGCTCGAGAGAGGCCTCCTTGAGCTGCTTAAACTTCGCGAGCTTCATGTCCTGGAGAATCAGCAGGCCAACGCCCGCAGCAATGAAGAGCATCATGATGCAAATGCCTGCGATACCCATCGCATCTGGAGAAATGTGCATCGGATCAAAGTAAAGCGCGTCTTCGCTGTATGTTGCAAGCGAGACAAGAAGCGCGGGCCCCAGGATAAAGAGGGTAATTGCACCTGCCGTGGGGCGAGAAGTTCGTGCGATTGCATCCAGGTATTCGGTGGCTGTGTCGAGAGAAACGCTGAGCTTCGGTGCCACAGTTTTGCTGGTAGATGCGTTGTCAGTGGAA
This sequence comes from Atopobium sp. BS2, assembly GCF_000565075.1. Lineage (GTDB taxonomy): Bacteria > Actinomycetota > Coriobacteriia > Coriobacteriales > Atopobiaceae > Lancefieldella. Next base: position 18,805 of record NZ_JDFG01000031.1, on the reverse strand, counting down.
GATTCGCCAACGGTGCCGCCGTCAGTGCTGTCCGTGGTGCTGCCTACGGTGCTTGCGGCAGCGGGATCCGAAGAGTCAACCTGCCCCGAAGAGGCCGCATAATCAACAGCGATGGCAGTGGCTGGAAGCTCTTCAAGCTCGTCTTTGAGCAGGTAGTCTGTGGAAACGCCAAAGAGCTCGCTCATAGCCATAATCTTTTGAATATCAGGCATGGAAGCCATAGACTCCCATTTAGAAACTGACTGCCTCGAAACGCCAAGCTGTTGTGCAAGCTCTTCTTGTGACCAACCATTACGCTTTCTGAGGCTCATGATTTTCTCGCTCAGTAACACGGCTATTCCTTTCTGTTGGTGATGTGGTGGGATTCACATGTGATGGCTATTACTCTAAAAATTGCCTTGATTGCACACCACCAAGTTGAGTTGGAAATTTGTCAACTCTGAGTTGCGTAATAGTTTACCTGCAGAAATGTTATCAAATTTTGGAAAAATAGTTTTAAAGGTCGTTCAAATTTTTTGTGCGTTCACGGAATATGTCGACCAGATGCGACATTTGTACAGTATGTATATGATAGTATCTGCTTACGGAGAAACTAAATAATCCATACCAGAAAGGAATGCGCTAAAAATTCTTGTGTATCTGGTCATCCGTATGGTGCATAAAAATTTGCGCAAAAGCCACATGAAGAACTTAAAGGTATGCATCGCTTCATCTGCTCTTGTAGCCGCATTGGCACTTGCTCCAGCATTTGCGCTGGCAGAGGGCACAGCGCCTGCTCCTACAAGCACTACCGGTGCTACTGCTACTACTGGCGTAACTCCTATTCCTGCACCAACTAGAGAGCAGCTCATGGATCCAACGGTTAATCCATACGCTCCTGAGGACGCATACTTCCTTCCTGATGTTACTAACCCAATTCCAGACGGATTTATGGTTGGCAATGCTGACGGCGTAGTCATTGTCGACAACGGCGATGGCACTGTTACCGTTAAGGGTCACTGGACTCCTGCGCTTGATTTTGACGAGGTCATTGAAGTTCAGTTTGTTCGCATCCCAGCTCCTGATCCAACTCCAACTCCAACTCCAACTCCAACCCCTGATCCAACTCCAGCTCCAGCACCAGAGCCAGAGCCAGAGCCAGAGCCAGAGCCTGCTCCAGCTCCTGCTCCAGCTCCTGCACCAACACCAGCGAAGAAGTCCGTACTCCCTGCAACTGGTATCGCAGATGTTGTAGTTCCAGCTTCTGTTCTTGCAGTAAGCGGCCTTGGTTTTGTTGCTGCTTCTCGTAAGGTTCGCAAGTAGGGGAAGAGCCTGCGGCGCCGACCGAGTTGTAAAGCCGACGGGTTTCTCGCCAGAAAAATATAACGTGCATGTAAAGCGCCTGATATTCAGGCGCTTTTTTGTGTGGAAAACCGGGCGGGCGGCCGGGCAGAAATTGGGTACACTCTGAATAACAAAGTTCGGAGGTTGTTATGGACGATCAGCAGCAAAAACTCTCGCAGAACGGCGGCGCGCGCCAGGAGTCGGCGCACTCATCTTCAACTGCGCTTGTTCTAGAAGGCGGCAGTTATCGAGGCATTTTTACCGCTGGAATCCTTGATGTGCTTCGCGAGAAGGGCGTCACCAACTTTGAGAGTGTGTGGGGAGTTTCCGCAGGTGCCATCAACGCTGTGAGTTTTAGGTCTAAGCAGATGGGTCGTGCCATGCGCATTATGCTGGCATTTAGGGACGACCCCCGTTTTCTTTCGATCCGCTCGCTGATCACTACTGGCGACATTGCGGGTGCGGATTTCATGTTTGACGAGATTCAAAACCGCCTGGATCCCTGCGATAACGAGGTGTTTAACCAAAATCCCATGCAGATGTACGCGGTGGCGTCCGACGTTACGTTTGGCACACCGGCGTATCTGCACGTAAAAAAGTTTCCGGAAGACGTGACCATGGTCCGAGCGTCCGCGTCGATGCCAACGGTTTCTCGCATGGTTGAGCTGGACGGACATCGTTATTTGGACGGCGGAACTACCGATTCAATTCCTTTTGCGGCGGCGCTTGGCCTGCCCGACGGAAAAGCAGAGCGTGCGGTTGACGTACCTGACCATACGCCAGCAAAGAAAGCGCTGGTCATTGTCACGCAGGACAGGAACTTCGTAAAAACCGACGTCAACGAGCAGATTGCCATTCGCTCACAGCTCTATTCCTCATATCCGTACTTTGAAGCCGCATTGGCTTCTCGCGCCGAGCGTTACATGGATCAGCGCAAACAGCTCTTTGAGCTGGAGGAAGAGGGTAGAGTGCTGGTGCTTGAGCCTCCCGAGCCAGTTGAAGTTAAAGTTAACGAGAAGTCCGGTGAGGCCCTGTTGTCTCTGTACCTGACAGGCCGCCAAGTTGCACTTGAGCGCCTCGAAGAGATTAAAAGTTTTATCGAGTAGGGTGCGCGAGCTAGCGCTCGCGCGACCTGCGCAGGAATCAAAAATTGATACGAAAAGAGTTTGTTTTGAAGACGCCAATGAACAAGTTTTTGAAGGTAATGTTTGCGCTGGTCATCGTCGCGATGACCGGTGCGGCAATTCTGCAGATCGTCGCCCCCGAGTACATGGGAAGCAACGCTGCTTATGGCATTTCAACCGGATGGCAGCGAGAGATTGGTTTTTGGAATCTCGCGGTACTCATCATTTTGGTCACCACTTGCTTCCACTACGATTGGGTCTATCTACGTGCGATTTTGCTCGCGCTGATTCTGGGCGGCATTGGAATTGGAACCAATCACTTCATCCATTTTTTGAGTGCTCACGAGTCGGTAAATTTGGTGGGCGCTATCGAGAATTACGTTCTTGCAGTTGGTTGGATGATTGGCTGGAAGCTCGAATGCAACCGCAGGAAAACCGCGGGTGCTACTGATTAACTGCGGAAAGGTCGCGAGCGTTTTCGCACGACGGCGCTTCGAGTGAGACGTTATGCCCGCGACGTTATGCGCACGACATTATGCGCGCCTGATTTTCTCGCCATGTCTGAACTATTTGCCGGAAAAGTGCACCATGTCTGAGTGATTTTGCCGGTTTTTATCGCCATGTCTGAGTAAACTTACTCAGACATGATGCAGTTTTCAGGCTCAAAATTTAGGGTCAAAGCGCCTATCGTTCACGCGCCTGATTTTGTCAAAGAATCTGTAAATTTTGCCTAAAATCATCAAAGAATCTGTGGATTTGCCTGATTTCTGTAAAGAATCTGTGCCTCAAATACAGATTCTTTGCACTTTTTAGGCGCACATTGCTAGACAGGCCCGCCTGGCGAGAAACCCGGTGCACCCGCAGCTCCCCGCGTGCTCGCACCCCGAACGCTAGCGCAGGCGTGTGAGCTGCACTTTCTCGATAAGCGAATCCACAACCGAGCGCTCCGCCGCCTGAGTTCCGCTCTCCATGACGTTTGCGGCGCCCGTGGCCATGGCCAGTCGCAGCGCGTCTTCTGTCGAGAGGCCCTGTGCATCTGCAAAGGCAAGCGCCGCCACAACGGAGTCACCAGCACCGACAGTACTTCCTACCTGGACTTTTACTGGACCAGCATACCAAACCTCGTCGGCCGTAGCGTAGACGGCGCCGTTGCCGCCCATGGAAACGCAGACCGTGTCGATGCCACCAGCAACAATCTCGGATGCGGCGGCGGCGATCGCGTCCACGTCGGCAAGCTCACGGCCAAGCATGGCGGAGAGCTCGTGATCGTTTGGCTTGGTGAAGTATGGCTTCTGCTCGAGGCCAGCTGAGAGGGCTGCGCCGTCAGCGTCCAGGTATACCTTCAACCCGGCGTCGCGCAGAGCACGAGTCCAGCGGCCATACGTATCAGCGGCAGCTCCGCGGGGGAGGCTTCCGGAAAGAACCACAATATCGCCAGCGGAAGTCTTGGCAATCACGTCAGCAAGTGCCTGGTCAAGCATGGTGTCGGTGACCTCGGGACCAGGCTCGTTGATGTCGGTATTGGTGCCGCCCTCAGTATCAACGACCTTCAGGTTGGTGCGCGTCTCGCCAGGAACAGAAATCGTCTGGACCTTGATGTTATTCTCGCCAAGTGTATCGGCGATCCATTTGCCGGTTTGACCTGCAAGAACGGCGATAGCGGTAGACTCTCCGCCCAGCTTAGCGATAACCTTGGAGACATTGATGCCCTTGCCGCCCGCGTCCTGCCTGAGCCACGTGATGCGATTCACCTGGTCAACGGCAAAATTTGGCACCTGGACGGTCTTGTCCAGAGCGGGGTTGAGCGTGACGGTGTAGATGCTGGGCATAGTCGCTCCTCGGTTTGCGGCGCCGCAATCGGCGCTTGAACGGCACTTCCAAGCGGCGCAAGTTATCTACGCTGATAATACTTCAGTTTCGGCAAAAAAGTAACCGCGGACAGCGTTGTTACGCGCATGTCCGCGGTCTTTTCTGGCGAGAAACCCGGCGCACTCGCGGCTCGCCTTGGACCCGCGGCCCGGTGGCGCACACGCCGCTCGCCCTGCGCCGCCCCGCGCTGCCCGGCGCGCCGTCAGCGCTTACTTGCTGTCAGCGCTCTTGAACTGGTCGAGAGCCCAAGCATACGCAGTTGGGGCAACCCTGGACCAGTACTTCCAGTTGTGGTTGTCGCCGGAGTCGCGCTGGTAATCAACGTTGATGCCAGCATTTTTGAGCTGCTCAACAAAGGCGTCCACGTCAGCAACAGGCACTACGCCGTCGTCTGATGTTGTTGCAACAAAGAACGAAACCTGACTTGGATCAACCTCACCAAGATACTGAGTTGGGAACAGCTTCTTGTACAGATCCCATGACCAGCTGGTGGTGCCGTCGCTAAAGGCGTGCTGAGACGTATAAATAAAGTTGTCGTCAGCAAGCGTTGTCCAAACGGAAGGCGAGAGCAGAATGCCCTTGCTAAAGTAATCGGAGTGGTGCAAAACAAAACGAGCTGCACCATAACCGCCCATGGAAATGCCGCCGATTGCGTGATCCTTGCGGTCCTTTGACACGCGATACGTGCTCTCAATGTAAGGTACCAGGTCGTTCATGATGGCGGATTCCATCTTGAGGCCGCGATCAGCGGAGTCAATGTAGAAGCTATTAAAGCCGTCGACAAAGACTACGATAGCTCCCTGACCAGCGGTTTGAATGGCCTCGTCAAGCATCGCAGATGAATCAAAGCGCTCAAGCAGATTGCGGTGATTGCCATACAGGCCATGCAGCATGTAAATAACAGGATACGTCTTATCGGGATTGGACTCGTAGTCTGCAGGCAGGTAGACGTCGTAGTTCCAGTCCAGACCAAGGGTTGGCGAGTAGAACGATGTCGCCTTAACCGTACCTTTAGGAGCTTCGTCTTTCTGCGCCTCCGTTTGAGCGGTTGAGCTGCCCTGAGCGTTCTCAGAAGCGGCTGGTGAGCAACCATAAAATGGAATCACCAGCAAAAGCGCCGCAAACAGAGCAAGCGAGGTGCTCAGAACAACATGGTTCTTGAAGCGGGTTTTGAGCTGGCTGCCCAGCAACGCAATGTTCCGGTGCAAACGTGCGACAAAATCTGTGTCACGCATTGTTTCCTCCTGACGTTGTAGCTTTGACCTTGGTGTAAACATACGAGCACGCCCGCACTTCTCGCCCTATGAAATAAAAAGTCGAAACAAAATGCATCGCACAGCAGGCCAAGTGGTTGTTCTTGTGCTGTGGACGGCTTTTCAATGTGGAGAAACCCGTCAAATTTGAACGAATTGTTGCATTCGTGAAGCGTTCAAAATTCCCGCGTACAACTGCTAAAGAGTGGAGTATACTTTTAAGGCTTTTCCACAGAGCCCCGTAATCTCTGACAAGAAAAAGCATCGATGACCCGTCCAGGGGTTATCAACTCGTAATTCGTAGGAGGAGTCAAGTGAAGAAGTCGACTCAGTTCGCCAAGGCTGGCGAAGTCGAGCGCAAGTGGGTGCTCATCGACGCTGAGGGCGCAACGCTCGGTCGTCTGGCTACAAAGGCTGCCATGATTCTTCGTGGTAAGAACAAGCCACAGTACACCCCAAACGCTGATACTGGTGACTTTGTTGTCATCATCAATGCAGACAAGATCGTCCTTACTGGTGTTAAGGCTGACCACAAGGAGTATTGGCGTCACTCCGGCTACCTTGGTGGCTTGAAGATCACTTCCTTCAAGGAAGAGATGGAGAAGCACCCAGAGCGTGTTGTTGAGCACGCAGTCAAGGGCATGCTTCCTAAGACCACTCTTGGTCGCAAGCAGGGTATGAAGCTTAAGGTTTACGCCGGCGCTGAGCACCCACATGCTGCACAGAATCCCGTCAAGATTGAGCTGGAGGGCTAAACGATGGCAGATAACACCGCTGTTTACACCGGCACCGGCCGTCGTAAAGAGGCCGTCGCTCGTGTTCGTCTTGTTCCTGGAACTGGTAAGGTTACCGTTAATGGCCGCGAGGCAACCCAGTACTTTGGTCGCCAGCAGCTCGTAGACAACGCAACCGCACCTCTCCGCATTACCGATACCCTTGAGCGCTTTGACGTCTTCGCAAACTGCGATGGCGGCGGCATCAATGGTCAGTCCGGCGCACTTCGCCTGGGCATCGCTCGTGCTCTTCTTGAGGCTGGCGAGTATCGTGATGACCTTAAGAAGGCCGGCTACCTCACCCGCGATTCTCGTGCGGTCGAGCGTAAGAAGTACGGTCTGAAGAAGGCTCGTAAGCGTCCTCAGTTCTCCAAGCGCTAAGGCCGCTGGACCCAAAAAAGTCCTCACAAAGAGACCTGTTGTATATCGGCAGGTCTCTTTTTTGTATACTTTTAAATGGTTGCATTTTGCATATTTACGCAACCACTTCAGTCCGCACGTTCTTCTCGCCATCTGGCGAGAAGCCCCACCTGTCGAGTAGTTCGCTGGCGCTTCGCGCGCACGTTGCTCTCCACCCGACAACATTACCTTTGCAGCTAGGAGACGCTTATGAAGTACTTTGGAACCGACGGCTTTAGAGGCCGCGCAAACGAGGGTCTGAACGTCGATCACGCGTATAAAATTGGCCGTTTCATTGGCTGGTATTACGGAGCTAAGCAGGCTCGCAAGGCTCGTATCATCATTGGTAAGGATACCCGCAGGTCAAGCTATATGTTTGAGTCCGCGCTTGTCTCGGGCCTGGTTGCTTCTGGTGCTGACGCGTACATGCTGCACGTCATTCCTACGCCTGGTGTTAGCTTTGAGGTAGTAGACGGTGCCTTTGACTGCGGCGTCATGATTACTGCGTCCCACAATCCGTTCACCGATAACGGCATCAAGCTGGTCAACAAAGACGGCTACAAGATGGACGAGGACGTCCTTGAGCAGGTAGAGGCCTATATTGACGGCGAGTTTGACGTTCCTCTGGCAACCGGTGACAGCATTGGCCGCACGGTTGATTACATGCAGGGCCGCAACCGCTACATCTCCAGCCTTATTGCTAGCTGCGGTTTTAGCCTCCAGGGCCTGAAGATTGGCCTGGATTGCGCTAACGGCGCAGCTTCTAGTGTTGCTCGCCCTGTTTTTGACGCACTGGGCGCCGAGACCCACGTTATCAACAACGCTCCAAACGGCCTCAACATCAATGTTGATTGCGGCTCCACCCACATTGACCAGCTGCAGCGTTTTGTGGTCCAGAATGGTCTTGACGTGGGCTTTGCCTACGATGGTGACGCTGACCGCTGCTTGGCAGTTGACGAGCGCGGCCACGTGGTTGATGGAGACTTGATTCTCTACGTTTGCGGCACCTACCTCAACAAGTATGGTCGCCTGGCAAAGCAGACCGTGGTTACTACCGTCATGAGCAACTTTGGCTTGTTCAAAGCATTTGACGACGCTGGCCTCTCTTACGAGAAAACTAGCGTAGGTGATAAGTACGTCTACGCTTGCATGAACGAGAACGAGTACAGTCTGGGTGGCGAGCAGAGTGGTCACATCATCTTTGGTGACCTGGCAAAGACTGGTGACGGCATCTTGACCAGCCTCCGTATTATGGAGGTCTTACGAGCAGAGCGCGAGAAACTCTCTGAGCTGACTCGTCCCGTTACACTATATCCACAGCAGTTGGTTAACGTTCGCGTCACCGACAAAGAGGCTGCTATGCAGTCTCCTAAGGTCAACGACGCAGTTGCAGCTGCCGAGAAGTTCCTTGAGGGCAATGGTCGCGTGTTGGTCCGCGCTTCCGGAACAGAGCCTTTGGTGCGCGTTCTTGCAGAAGCTCCAACCGATGAGCTCTGCCAGCAGGCAAATCAGATTGTGCTCGACGCACTTGAGGAGTATAGGCTCAGCGCTTAAGCGCAGATAGATCCAGGGGATACGATGGCACTGGCAGGAATAGGTGTAGATATGCTTGAGATTGCCCGCATGCAGCAGGCAATTGAGAGACGCCCTCACTTTATTCGCCGTATGTTCACCGATGCCGAGCGTGCGTATTGTGAGCGCACTGCTCGTCCTGCGGAGCACTATGCTGCTCGCTTTGCAGCAAGAGAAGCCGTGCTCAAAGCCTTAGGAACGGGTTTCTCGTCTGGTATTGGTTTTCAGGATGTTTCTGTTGAGAGAGATCAGCTGGGCAGGCCACAGGCTCGTCTTGCGGGCAAGGCTGCACAGATTGCAGCCGAGCAGGGCGTGCAGGAGATTGCGCTTTCTATCTCGTACACCAGAGACGTGGCGGTAGCCAATGCGGTTGCGGTAACCAACGCCGTAAAACCCAAGGTAGATCAAAAGGAAGATGCTGCCCAAGAGCTGGCACGTTCGTTCAAAGAAGCTCGTTCTGTGTTGGATGAGCTTGAGCGCGTGCAAGAACCTATAATTGAGACAACCTTTGATGATGTTGTTAAATCCGAGGAGTAAGTTATGCAGCCGGTACTAAATGTTGAGGACATCAAGCGCGTAGAGATTGCGCTGACACGCGTGGGCGTGAGCGTTTCCGAGCTCATGCACCGTGCAGGTTACGCTGCTGCTCAAGAGGCCCTTGGCATGGGAGGGGACATCTCTAACGTTGTCATCCTCGTAGGTCTTGGCAATAACGGTGGAGATGGCTGGGTGGCAGCAGAAGCGCTGCGCTCTAGAAACTGCAACGTTAAGGTAGTCACTCCGCTTGAGCCTGATCAGATTTCCGGCGATCTTGCACGTCAAATGGCGCAGCGCGCCGTTCGCGCGGGAGTTTCCGTGCTTGTTGGCCCTTCTCGTCAGGAGCTGATTGACCTGCTGGCAACGGCTGACGTGGTGCTTGATTGCATGCTGGGCACCGGCTTCCACGGCAAGGTCCGTGCTCCGTTTGATATTTGGATTGAGTGCCTGAATCAGTCTGGTGCTCGCGTACTTTCCGTTGACGTTCCCAGTGGCCTTTCTGCGCAGAAGGGCCAGGTAGAAAGCGCGTGTGTTGTCGCTGACGTTACCGTTACCATGATTGCGCTCAAGCCCGGCCTTATTGCAGACGCAGGCCGCGACGTTTGCGGCTCCATTGTTGTGGCTCCTCTGGCCGAGCAGACTGAGCGTCTGGTTGTTGAGGCAGATCCTGTTGCCTGGCGCGTTGACCTGGAAGATTATCTTGCTTCTGTTCCTGCCCAGCTCAACGACTGCGATAAATACTCTCGTGGATCCGTATTGGTGGTTGGTGGCTCAAGCCGCTTCCCCGGAGCTGCTGTTTTTGCTGCTAAGGCAGCTGCTCGTGCGGGCGCTGGCTACGTTACGCTGGCAGTTCCTGAGGCCATTGTCAGCTGCGTTCAGATGATGTTGCCAGAGGTTCCCGTTATTGGCCTCCCGTGCGACGCTGAGGGCGTGTTTACCGAGGAAGCAGCTCCACTGGTGCTGCAGCTTGCCGCTATGCGCACCGTTACGCTGGTTGGCCCTGGCATGCGCGTCTCTGGAGGAACCGTCAAGGTTACCTCCGCGCTGCTTGACTCTGAGCTGCCCGTTATTGTTGACGCCGACGCGCTCAACTGCATTGCTCGCCTCACCAATAACAACCTCCCAGATTTCCCCGAGCTCACTCGTCGTACCGCTCCGCTCATCATGACGCCGCATCGTCGCGAGCTTGGTCGCCTGGTTAACCAGGTAGACAATCCTCCTGCAAGCTTGGTGGGTCAGCTTGAGGCTGCCCGCAAGATTGTCTGGGCAGACGGTGGCTCTGAGCTGGTCATTGTTGCTAAGGGCACCGCTACCGGTTGCGTGGGCGTTCAGAAAGCTGTTCTGCCCAAGCCTGGTCCCGTTACGCTGGCAACTGCTGGCTCTGGCGACGTTCTTGCTGGTACTATTGCTGGCCGCTTGGCTCAGGTTGCTGGTCAAGTTGATGACCTGCCAACCTTCTGCTCACTTGCCTGTGAGGTTCACGCATACGCAGGTCAGCTAGCTGCCGAGAAGTTCGGTGTACGCGGAGCTATGGCTGGCGACATCTGTGACGTTATTGGCCTTGCCTCCGATGCACTTGAAGAGCAGATTGCATTCCCTATGACAGACTTTGAAGAAGCTGCGGAGTAGGTGAGCCTGATGTCGGCATATCCCCAGGATAGATGGGCTTGGATAGAGATTGATCTTTCTGCCGTCCGCCACAATGTAAAGGCGTTTAAGGCCCAGCTTAACCGCGGTGTCAAAATGATGTGTGTGGTCAAGGCCGACGCCTATGGTCACGGCGCTGCTCAGTGCGCTAAAGCCATGCAGTCCGTGGGTGCTGATCAGTTTGCCGTTGCAACAGTCGATGAGGGTGTTGAACTGCGCTGTTCCGGTATTGATAACCCCATCCTGGTGCTTTCCGAGCCTCCAGTCACTTCCATTCCAGACCTCGTCCGCTTTGATATCATGCCTTCCGTCTACACGGTGGACTTTGCCCTTGCGTATGGCGAGGCTTCCGCCGCAGCTAATAAGGTTGGCCGCTATCACCTGGCCATCGATACCGGCATGACCCGCATTGGCGTCAGGCGAGAAGATCTACTTGAGGTTCGCGGTTCTATCGATTTCCACAGGGGTCTTGAATGCGCTGGTACGTTTACGCATTTTGCTACGGCCGACGTGCTCGACAACTGGGACTTTGACCTGCAAGTTAATCGCTTTATTGAAGCGGTTACGGCACTCAAAAACGCGGGCTATGAGCTGGGCTTGGTTCACGCTGATAACACCCCTGGCACTGTTCTGCACAAAGATATCCAGTTTGATATGGTTCGCGTGGGCATTGGCCTGTATGGACTTCATCCAAGCAAGCTCACCATTCCCCGCATTGACCTGCAGCCCGTTATGAGCGTGCGCGGTCGCGTGACGCGCGTGGTCTATCCGGCTGTTGGCGACGGCGTTAGTTACGGTATGACGTGGCGTGTTCCTCGCAATAACATCCAGGTAGCTACCGTGCCTATTGGCTACGCCGACGGACTTGCACGTAGCCTTTCTAACCGCATGGATGTTTTGACGCGCGGAGACCGTGTCCGCCAGGTGGGTAATATCTGCATGGATCAGTTTATGATTGCTGTTGATACCGCAGGTACACACGCTAATAAGCCTGCACACGAAATTCGCCATGGTGACGTGGTTACCCTTATCGGCAAAGACGGTGACCAAGAAATCACTGCAGATGAGATGGCTGACCTTCGCGAGACCATCAATTACGAGGTAGTTTGCAACTTTGGTGCGCGCCTCGATAAGGTGTACATCTAATGGCAGTCACGCTTGACGAGATTCGTGAGCAGATTGCTGATTGCAAGAAGTGTCCGCTGTGGGAAACACGCACCAACATTGTGTTTGGTGGCCCAAATCCTACAGCTCGTGTCATGATTGTGGGAGAAGCTCCTGGTAAAAATGAGGATCTAAGCGGTCAGCCTTTCGTGGGCGTATCGGGCAAAAAGCTTGATACACTGTTAGAAGAAGTTGGCCTTTCTCGCCAGGATGTTTTTATCTCTAATGTGGTCAAATGCCGACCACCTTCAAACAGAAATCCCAAGGTAGCTGAGGTGGAGGAGTGCTCCCCATACCTTCGCGATCAGATTCGTGCCATTAGACCAGACGTTATTGTCTGCCTGGGAAATTTTGCAACGCAGTTTGTCATGCATACCGATAAGGGCGTGACGGAGCTGCGCGGCAAGTTTTATCAGATAGGCGCTTTTAGCGTGCTACCCACCATGCATCCCGCATCAACTATTTACCGTAAGGAGTGGGCGCAGTTCCTCAAAGATGACCTGCGACTTCTTGCTGATTGGCTTGAGGAACACCCTCGAGGAGGATCTTGTGAATAACCTTTCTACCAGCGCAAACGACGCTGCAACAAACAACCTGCCAGAAAAAACTGCGGCCGGCACGTATGTTTCTACCACCACCGAGCAAACTATTGCTCTTGGTCAGATTCTGGGCAAACTCCTGCAAGCGGGAGACGTTCTGGTGCTTACAGGAGACCTGGGCGCTGGAAAAACGCAGCTCACCAAAGGCATCGCTGCTGGCATGGGCGTCACGGATGACGTGACCAGCCCAACCTTTACTATCGAGATGGTTTACGAGGGCACAACCATACCGCTCTACCACTTTGACCTGTATCGCTTGAACGATCCCGACCAGCTTGAAGATACCGGCCTGTACGATGCACTTGAGTCTGATGGTCCAACTATCATCGAGTGGGGAGAGCAATTTGCAGAGCAGATTGGCGAGAGAACCCTTGATGTGTATGTTTCTAGGCTATCTGAGGAAGAGCTGGGATCTGACGACGCTGAGCCTCGTCGTGAGGTTCGTTTTATCCCGCAGAATGCTCGCGGAGAAGAGATTATTCAGTCGCTTTAGTTTTTATCAACATTTTTGTTGGCAAAAGTATTTTTCACCCAGTTATAGATATTTTAAGAATATCTTTAGCTGGGTGTTTTAGCAGCATATCTGTACTTTCTTTTCATATGTTTACAACGCTTGGAACTGTACTGACTGCACTTGGTCTCCGCAAGAAAAAGCAGCAGTAAGCTGTAATAAAAGTTTGACTAGAACAAAACGCTCCTAGAAACAGAAGTTCCTAGGAGCGTTCTTTTTGGCAATTTGTGGACTGTGGCCTGTGGCTTGTGGCCGGTTGAGCCTTTAAAACACGTTAAATAATATATCCCTTTGCAACAGCCCAGTTCCAGATGCGGTCAGCCTGTACTTCACAGCGCTGCTTAAGTTCAGCAGTGTTAGAACCTGTGAAAGTAACTTGCTGGACAGAAAGAGGAAGGTTATCTGGTCTAGTAATAGTTAGAGTTGCGTTGTTCATAGCCATACGAGCTGTCTTGTTAGCACCAACGCGGACCTTAACAGTAAAGTAACCACGATCAACAGGCCACTCGGTAACTTCTCCACTATTGGCTGTTCCAGACCTGAATCCATTTGCATTAGCAATAATGCTATAGCCATTCATAAAGAAACCAGCTGCAATAAGTAAGCCACCAATGGCGCACAAAAGAATTCCTGCAAAAATGGTGCCCTCACCATTTAAATTAAAGAAATTCCAGAGGCCGCCAACAGCAAAAAACGCACCGGCTGCCCAACCAACAAGAGGGCTCGCAGCTCCCTGAGGTTTACCAAAATCAATTACATCGTAGGTAAGAGGAATTGGGGAGGTGTCGTTTTTATCGTAAAGATAAACGTTGCCTGGAATTTCCTGTTTTTGAGCGGGTTTTTGTGGTGCTTCTGGTGGAGTTGGAAGCGACATAAATCGTCCTCCTTTTAACTGATAGAACCGTTCAGGATATTAAAATTATCCTATTTGAGAGATTTATTGTAACATATTGGATAGTAGAGGCTTAAATTTTTTAATTTGGCACTGCTCCCACTGAAAGGATGCTTAATGAAAAGACGTCAACTAGCACTGACTTGTGCATTGGTCCTTGCGCTTTCATCAGGTGTTGTATTTACTGCGTGTAACCCTAATATTTTTGGTCCCTCCGCAGAAGAAATTGCCGCTCAGAAGGAAGCAGAAGAGAAGAAAGCTGCTCTTGCTCCCTTTGTAGGCATTTGGGAAGCCAAGTCAATTGAGGATGAAAAAAATGGCACAGTCACTGAAGACATGTACAAAGATGTTAGAGATGTTTATCTAGCAATTTATGGCTATGACTTCTCTGACGATGGCACTGGTTTGTTTGTTCGCTTCGGTGCACAAAAGCCATTTACTTGGTCTGTTGATGCCGATGGAAAGCTTACTATTACCCTTGCAGGTAATGCTGGAAGCTATACAGCAAGCGTTGATTCTTCAGGCCAGATGACCGTTGAAGGCTCTGATGGTTCTAAAGCTATCCTTACTCAGGTAAGTACAACCTCAGGTGATTATTCTCATATTAGGTATGAGCCATTTAATCCACTAACAGGAACAGGCAATATTTCTAAAAACAAGTCATCGCATGAAACTAAACTACGCTTTAATATCACCACTGAGCTTGATCAGGTTATTGTTGATACCGATGAGCTCTATGTAAGGCTTATTGGCATCGCTTCCCTTAAAGACCTCAAGGGTTTTGAGGGCTATGTCTTTGAGGTTATTAATAGAACTCCTTATACAACCGGCTATCAATTTACTATTCAAGATCCAACCGATGGTTATTGGGCTTATGGATTTAACGTGTTAGAGCCAGGTGAGAGAGTCTATGAGTATGTTCTTAATGACCAACGTAGAGATAAGTCACTTTCTGAAGTCACGGATGTAAAAGGCACTCTTGAGTATGACCACTCTAGCAATGGTGCCCTTCATAATGACGAGAAAACCGTGACATTTGATTTGCCTACTGGGCAGAGCAAGTAACAGTTAAGAGTTAGTTTTATATCGCTGCACGTATGGAAGGAAGTTTAATGAAAAAGCGTCAAATGCTGTTAGGATGCCTGCTTGCACTGGTGCTTTCTGTAAGTGCAGTGCTTAGTGCATGCTCATCAGGGGATAACAGTCCCGCAGGAAATAAAAAGTCTGCTGGTCAGATCGTAGGTGTTTGGGAAGCTTATGACATCTTTGAACCCGGACTAGGAAACCTGAGGGAGGGAGCAGCCTACGACGATTATAAAGAACAGTTCCATGCAATTTATGCTTTCAGCTTTGCTGAGGATGGAACTGGCTTGTTTACTCGCTTTGGCATAATGAAGCCTTTTACCTGGACTGTTGATGCAGAAGGAAAGATTACAGTTACCCTTGAGGGAACTGCGGGATATTTTACGGGACAGATTGACGCTGAGACTGGCAGGTTAAGGCTCAAGGGCACTGGTGACGATGAGACTGACGCCGAGCTTAAGCAGATTTCAACTACTGCTGGAGACTATGCAAGTGCTACCTATCAGCCATTTGACCAACTTACCAATAAAGGTACCGTACCAACCATGGTCAGGTATGATGATCTCAAGTTCAAGAATTTTGAAATAACTCGAGAGGTCAATAAAGTTCTTATCGATACAGATAAGCTGTATATGAATCTGTATGCTATCGCTCAGGTACCGGGAAGCTCTCAAGAAGGTTACGTATTTGAGATTATCAACAAGTCTCCTGACTCATTTTACGGAGAGTTCTCTCTTGGAGATCGAGTTGGTCCTCTGAATGCCTTTGGTCAAGCCTCCTTACAACCTGGTGAGAAGTTCTATTTGTTCGTTCCTAATGTCTCGCAAACACCTGGATCTCTTGTGGCACTTTCTAATCCAAAAGCTACGGTTTCTATTGGTTACAGTAACGCAACAACCTATACACCTGTTTCGGAAAGGGAGAAAGTACAGCTTGACCTAAATATCCCTCCTAAGTCTGAGTAGCAAAAGAACGCATATCTTCAGCGTGCTCTCTACTATTGAAAGGACACTTGATGAAAAAACGTAAAATACTGCCAGTTCTTGCGCTCATCTTGGCGCTCTCTACTGGTGTTATGTTTACAGCTTGCACTCCTAACATTGGTGGGCCTTCGGCTGAAGAAATTGCAGCTCAGAAGGAAGCAGAAGAGAAGAAGGCTGCTCTTGCTCCGTTTGTGGGCGTTTGGGAAGCAAAGTCTATTAGTGATCCAAAGAAGGGCGAGATTCCCGAGAGTGTCTATCCAACAGCAAGAGACACATTCCAGGCCATTTACGGCTATGACTTTTCCGATGACGGCACTGGACTATTCATCCGTTTTGGTGCTCAGAAGCCCTTTACCTGGACCGCTGATGCCGATGGCAAGATTACCATCACTCTTGCTGGCAACGCCGGAAGCTATACAGCAACCGTTGATTCCTCAGGCCAGATGACCATTGAGGGCTCTGACGGTTCCAAGGCAGTGCTTACCCAAGTAACTAAAACCTCAGGTGATTACTCTTCTCTTAAATATGCTCCATTTGATGCACTTACGGGTAAGGGAACTATTGGAGGAAATTATTCCTCCCATGATGACTTCTACATGAATTTTAAGGTAGTTACCGAGGTCAACAGGGTTGTTGTTGATAATGACGACATGTACGTTAGATATGTTGGAATCGCCACAACACCAAGCGGTCAAACCGAAGGTTATGTTTTTGAGGTAATCAACAAGTCCGATAAGACGGCTTCATATGACTTTAGGCTGGATAATTCGGATTCCACTGTGTTTGGAACAGCTCTTAATGTTCTTGAGCCTGGTGAGAGATTCTATGAGTTTGTAGTTGATAGCTCCAAAGCAGATGTACCTCTGGCTAAGCTTTCTGAATCTAAGGGAACTTTTAAGTATTCCCATGTTGCAGATGGAAGCAGTCTTGAAGACGAGAAGACCGAGCAGTTTGATTTGACGATTTCACAGAATAAGTAATGCACTCAGACGATACCTAGATTGAGCAGAATGAACTTCGTTAAAAAAGTGTCGCCAAGAAAGGACATTGTCAATCTAGAGAGCTTTGGTGTTGGAGGGACTTTCTTGAAACAGCGTAGACTACTTTTTATGCTTGTACTTACACTTGTGCTTTCTACCAGCATTGTGTTTACGGCTTGTACTCCTAACATTGGCGGACCATCTCCTGAAGAGATTGCAGCTCAGAAGGAAGCAGAAGAGAAGAAGGCTGCACGTGCTCCGTTTGTGGGCGTTTGGGAAGCAAAGTCTATTAGTGATCCTAGCCAGGGAGATATCCCCGAGAGTGTTTACCCAACGGCAGTAGAATCCATGAAGTCAATTTATGGCTATGACTTTGCTGATGACGGCACGGGTAATTTTATCCGTTTTGGCGCTCAGAAGCCTTTTACCTGGTCTGTTGATGCTAATGGAAAGCTCACTATCACCCTTGCAGGCAATGCTGGAAGCTATACAGCAACCGTTGATTCTTCGGGTCAGATGACCGTTGAGGGCTCTGACGGTTCCAAGGCAGTCCTGAAGCAAGTTACTAAAACATCTGGTGATTATTCCAGCTTTAAGTACAAGCCTTTTGACGCAATGGCAGACAAGGGCACTATTGCGTATAACTTCTCTTCTACTAAGGGCGAATACAAGATGCGCTTTAAGCTGAAGACCGAGGTTGACAAGGTTCTTATCGATAATGACGATCTCTATGTCAGGTATGTTGGTATTGCTAAATCCCCAGATGGTTACTCTGAAGGCTATGTCTTTGAGATTATCAATAGATCTGAAAACTGGGTAAATTGCACCTTTAAGTTAGATAATTCTGAGAATTCCGTATGGGCTAACGATTCCAACTATCTTGAGAGCGGCGAGAGGGTCTTTGCATTTGTTATTAATGATTCTTATCAGAAAAAACCTCTTGCTGATCAGACTGAGGTAAATGCAGTTGTTGAGTACTACCACATCAAAGGTGGTAAGAGCATGGAAGACACTAAGACAGAAAACGTTGACCTGATAATCTCTCAGAAGAAGTAAGTGTGCCGTTGATATGAGACAAGTACGTACACATAAAACATTTACGTGTTGAACGTGGAATACAGAGACGTCACCTGTACAATGGGTGGCGTCTATTCTTTTACTGGTCGCTCTTTTGAGCTTAAGAAAGAAGCGTGATCTATCATGCAGAAGGCTTTGATTTCAATTGACTACACCTACGATTTTGTAGCAGATGACGGAAAGCTTACAGCAGGTAAGCCAGCTCAGGCTATTTCAGATGCTATTTATGAAGCTACAAAGTGCGCTTTTGATCGTGGCGATTATATTTTCTTTGCTATTGATGCTCACGATCCAGAAGACAACTTCCATCCAGAGACTAAGCTTTTCCCACCTCACAATATTATTGGAACAAGTGGTAGAGACCTGTTTGGCCCTCTGAATGATTTCTATCAGCAGCACAAAGATGACAGCCATGTGTTCTGGATGGACAAGCGTCACTATTCGTCCTTCTCGGGAACTGATCTTGATATTCGTCTGAGGGAGCGCGGCATTAACACGGTCATCCTAACCGGCGTTCTTACCGACATCTGCGTGCTGCACACAGCGGTTGACGCTTACAACCTGGGTTATCACATTGAGGTTGTTGAGCCAGCAGTTGCATCGCTGACGCCTGAGAATCATCAGTTTGCGCTTGCGCATTTCAAAAATACCCTTGGGGCAACATTGGTTGATGCAAAACTCAACGAGATTGAGAGCGTATAAGTAAATTAGCGGCTTCGTAAATTAGTTAAAGCATTTATTTGACCCAAGGTTAGAAACTTGGGTCTTTTTGTTCGAGGCTTTAGCCTGTTGAGCGCGTTAGCGTAGGCTTTTAGGCCTGGCGCACAAAATAGCGCAGCTTTGGTAGGTTTTGCTAAAGAATTGACATGTTCCTAATCAAGATAGCCTGGCTGATAGGTGGTCGCACTACCTGATATGCATATTTGTGCATAAACTTCATCTAATATGCTTGAAAATGAATAGACTTATATAAGAAATTTAACTATCAATAAATTCTGTATCTATAGAACACACCTAAG
>NZ_JDFG01000030.1 GCF_000565075.1 Atopobium sp. BS2 | reverse complement strand
TCACGGAGTTTAGGAATTTTAAGGTAAGAGTTCCAACTGACGTTACAAGCTTTCGCTCACGGTATCCATTGCGAACACAACCAAGCTCTTCTACTTGTTCAACCATTACGGTATTTACTAAGTCTTCAAGCAGTGTTCGTGCCATACCGTTTAAATCTAATTTGTGATCTTGGGTGTAGGAGAGCTCAGTTTCGTGTAGAGTTTGCATTGCGGTTATTTCCTTTCTGAATTGGTTGTGGTGACTATATTTTAGGAAATAACCGCACTTCTTTTAAACACCTGAAATGCTTGCTTACACCACTTTTCGGGACACGACCAAATTAGGTCAAGTCCTCACTTTGGTGTAAATTCATTTCCTTCCCTTTATCTGCTATTTTTATGTTCAAACTCAAACGAAAAAAAGCGGTGCTTCCCATCATCACGGCGCTTCACCGTGCTATAAGATGCAGTAATGCGAACACGCAAAGCGTGTATGACAGTCGAGGAATCCTATTCATGTAAATTGTGTTGCAATATGCGACACAATAATTTATTATATGCGTATGGAGGTTGATTGATATGGCAGTTACTAAGACAGCGAATGTGAATGTGAGAATACAAGAAAATATTAAGCAGCAGGCGGAGCAGATTTTAGAAACGATTGGAATCCCTAGGGCTACTGCTATTGACATGTTTTATCGTCAAATCATTCTTAATAACGGTATTCCATTTTCGCTTACTATTCCAAAGTCGCTTCCGCCACGAGATGATATGGATGAGAAAACGTTTAACGCGTTGATGGCTAAAGGTTATGATCAGGCAGTTCGTGGTGATAGTTATCCTATAGATGATGTTTTTGAAGAGCTTAAACGAGGTCTTTAATGGATGGGTATAAGATAAAAGTTACCCGTCAGGCGAAAGAGCATCTTGCACTTATTCGAGAATATATCGCAACGGAGCTAAAAGAGCCGGAAATAGCTAAAAGAATGCTTGATCTGCTAAAAGCTAAAATGACATCTTTACAGACAAAGCCTTATCGTGTGAAGTGTATAGATGAGCAGCCGTGGGGTGAGCTTGGTTTTAGAAAAATACGCGTAAAAAATTATTACGTTTACTTTTGGGTTGATGAGAATAAAAGAGAAGTCCAAATACTCGCGGTTATTTACGTGAGAAGAGATCAGGCTACGCAACTGGAACAATTGTAATGTAACGCGCTGTCAAGCGAGTCTTAAACCTTTTAACGATAGCTTTTCCTATCGTTAAAAAGTGCACCCACTATCCATAGTGTGCACTCAAAAAAGTGTAGCTATACTAGGAGTTTTCTCAATCCACGTTAAATGGGTTGTGGTGCTTTCTCGAGCTTAGATTAAAGTCGCAAATTGAATTGAGGGGCAATACCTGAAAATCCTTCATTAGTAGCTGCAAAGCTACTAATGAAAGATAAATTTGCAGAAATAGATGCCAAGGAAACTTATAGAGCAAAATCAAAGTTACGTCTCAAAAAGTGGTGTAAGGCTATTTCCTTACTACCTTCTAACCTACATTATGCCACCTCTT
>NZ_JDFG01000029.1 GCF_000565075.1 Atopobium sp. BS2 | reverse complement strand
TAGAGATTGAGGCAGTATATAATGAACTTAACCTAAGACCACGTAAGCGTCTGGGTTGGAAGTGCCCTTGGGAAGTCTACCATCACCAAACGTTGCACTTGCTTTGACAATTCAAGATACATAATTATCTACTATTTTGTAAAGATTAAAGTCTTAAAGCAGTAATTTTTATACTTTGAACACATTTCAAAAAAGTATTCATTGCATGTTATATAAATTTTTTAATGAAAATATTTGATGTATTTAAAAAATGGCAGTTAAAATGCACTCTTTTTGATGATTTTCTCGACATTTGTCATAAACGTGAATTAAATAGAAATCTATCAATTTTTTATCTATACAACAATTTTTGTAACGAGCGCTTACAATCTTTTGCTCAAAGTTTTAGTGTTTGCAAAGAGACTTGTACAATTGCAGTTAGAAAAGAAACGCACTAGCAAAAAACACTCTAAAAGACCAGCTTGCAGAAGAGATTTGGTAAGAAATTTATGAGTCCTACAGTCATTGATGAAGCTTTAGATTTTGTGAAGCAGATCTTCTCCACAGATTTTAGTGGTCACGATTACTTCCACACCCTGCGTGTATACAAAATGGCAGTAAGAATTGGGCAAGAAGAAGGCGCAGATCAAGAGATTGTTGCCCTTGCTGCGCTTTTGCACGATGTCGATGACATCAAGCTTTCTCCAGAGACGCATGAGCACAAAGATCGTGCCGTTGGTTTTCTGAGCCAGCATGCTGTGGATAAGGCAACTATCCAGGCCATTTGCACCGCAATTGATGAGGTTTCGTTCTCGGGAACGGACTCTGTTGTTCCTTCGACGCTTGAGGGAATGTGCGTTCAGGACGCAGATCGCCTCGATGCGCTCGGGGCTGTTGGCATTGCACGCGCCTTTGCTTATGGCGGAAGTCACGGTCGTGCAATGTATGATCCGGATGAGCCACCAACCCTTAACATGAGCGACAAGGAGTATCACTTGCATAAGTCTACATCGCTTAATCATTTCTACGAAAAGCTCTTTTTGCTGGCAGACATGATGAATACGCGCAGTGGCAAAGAGCTTGGAAAAGCTCGCGAGAAGTACATGCGTGAGTACGTTGACCAGTTCTTAGATGAGTGGAACGGTGAGCGCTAAGATATAGTTTTTAGCTATATGAATTAGTTAAGTATTTGTATTTCACAAGTGAAGTTCTGATTGTCATACTTGATTCTTGTAAGTAGTCCTAAGGGGTCTTTATGACAATTAAAAATGATAAAACCACTCCACATCGCTTTGATGTTGTTGGTAGCTTTCTCCGTCCAGAAAATCTTAAACAAGCTCGTGTTCAGTTTGAAAAAGGTCAGATTGACGCTCTTGAGCTTAAGCAAGTAGAGGACAAAGCTATTACAGAGCTTATCCAAAAGGAGAAGCAGGCAGGCCTTAAAGTTATTACTGACGGTGAGTTTAGGCGTGCAACCTGGCACCTCGATTTTATGTGGGCGTTCGAAGGTATTGGCCATGCGCCAACTAACACCGGACTTCCTTTCCACGATGAGACCGCAAAGATTGACGACACCTTCCTCATAGGAAAAGTGGAGCTCACCAAAGAGCATCCCTTTATAGAGCACTTCCGCTTTGTTCAGCAGTTTGAGGACGAGACAACCGTTGCCAAGCTTACTATTCCTGCACCTGCACAGTTTATTGAGCAGTTCATTATGCCCATGAATCGCGAGCAGACTAACAAGTACTATGCCAACGACCAGGAACTCCTAGAAGATATTGTTGCTGGCTACGGTGCGTTTATTAAGCAGGTATATGCTGCAGGCTGTCGTAATCTTCAGCTTGATGACTGCTCGTGGGGTGTGCTGGTTGACCCACGTGCGGAGCTTTTCTTTGGAGCCGACCAAGAAGGTCTTAAGAAGATTAAGGCACTGCTGCTTGAGATTAACAACCGTGTTCTTGATGCCGTTCCAGCTGACCTGACTATTAACACGCACGTTTGTCGTGGCAACTTTCACAGCACGTGGGCTTGCGAGGGCGGCTACGACGATGTGGCTGATGCTCTTCTTGCTCAAGAGCATGTAAACGCATTCTTCTTAGAATTTGATGATCATCGCTCTGGTGGCTTTGAACCCCTGGCTTCTGTTCCAGCTGGTAAAAAAGTTGTGCTTGGTCTGATCACCACCAAGCACGCCCAGCTGGAAGAGAAAGCCAAGGTTATTGAGCGTATTCATGAGGCTGCTCAGTATGTG
Organism: Atopobium sp. BS2; assembly: GCF_000565075.1. Classification (GTDB taxonomy): domain Bacteria; phylum Actinomycetota; class Coriobacteriia; order Coriobacteriales; family Atopobiaceae; genus Lancefieldella. Next base: position 20,009 of record NZ_JDFG01000029.1, on the reverse strand, counting down.
CCTCTAGAGAACCTTTGTCTTTCTCCCCAATGTGGCTTTGCAAGCTGCGAGATTGGTAACAAGCTTACCGAAGATGAGCAGTGGGCAAAGATTGCGTTGGTCAAAGAAGTTGCAGAAGAGGTTTGGGGTTAATAAACTGAACTGCCTCCCATTTATTGGACACGAGAAATGGGAGGCAGCTTATTTAGGTCAAGTGTTTTTACTAGAACTAGACGTTTTTCTCGCCAGGAGTTACTCCCCTAGCATGGTTTGAAGGTCATAACCAAAGGACTTAACAAACTCGTAGGCATCCTTCTGCCAGTCCTCCTTGAAGACGCCAGGAGCGGTCTCAAAGAAACTGGAGTCCAAATAACGAATAATAATGAAGTTGCTGTTTGGCTGGTCAAAGCCATTGCCCCTGCTGAAATCGATTCCGTGACCAGTATTTCTTCTCATTGCTGCTTCAAGAATAGGCACTGTGAGCTCGTTGACGGGAACAACAATGTCTGCCCTATCAAAGAAGCCACCTTTTTCTTTAGTGAAGACAAAAAGATTGTTGAGTGCGCCGCCAGCAACACACTGGACTCGACGAATGTCGGAAAGCTTGACCTGATGCTTTGCGCCGGAAATCACGCCGTTTGCGATTGTGATTTTTTTCTCTTTGAGGCTAAATCCGAGCTTAGTGTTTAACGTATCAAGGTTATTGGGAAACTCAGTAGTAAGCTTATTAGCTGCAAAAGCGAGGATAATTGTCTTAGTATCTAGGATGTTATGGCCAAAACCACGATACTTGAGATCTGTGTCAATGCTAGCGAGGTTATGACCGTCGTTATCCTTAAAGGTAATCTCGTAAGGACCGTTTGAGCTGCAATAATTCAGTAAGAAGGTTGAACCGACCTCAGCAAACTGGACGTTTACCTCTGGTTTTCCATTACCAGGAACATAAGCCAGACCATCTTTTGTAACGGTATAAGAATACTTATCGTCGCACTTAATTGATACCTGTCGATCCTCAAAAATGCTTTTCATAAGCCTTTTACCTCCACGTTTTGCAGTACAAGAAATAACTAGGAACTACCTAAAATTATATCGTGTTGCTGGATAATTCTTTGGTACACGCTAGTTTTTCGGCGGATGAGGCAAACTTGATACCGACAGAGTCCTCAAAATTGTTTGGGTAATTTGATTCCTGTATAACAGAGCCTGTTTATTCATAATCGTGAATACCGCAATTTTAGGGTACTGATTTTAGTGCCCAAAAAGGTAAAAAAGCCGTTTAGTTGGGGATGAAAATTGAAATTTCGTTATTTGATGCCCAACTAAACGCATTTTTTACCATAGTTAAAAGTTTTTCCTGGGCAAACGCGTATGCAGAAAAATGTAACCCCCAACTAAGACGATTTTTTACCACCATTGCAATTTTTTATCTGCGAAAACTCATTATGCAGAAAAATGAAACCCCAACTAAACGCATTTTTTACCACTTTGGATAGAATCAGCAATTGGCATTACTGGACATACCTCAATTAACTGGGCATCTTTCAAACCACTACTCATCGCTTAATTTGCCGAGCATCGCTGAGCATTACCCAGTACATCTGACGTTGCCCAACGTCTTCCAGCATCATCCGACAGCCACTACCCGTTGAACTTGTTGATCTTTCGATCGTAAGTAAGCAGGCCGTTTACCTCTTCCTCAACATCAGATACCTGCGTGTAAACGTATCCCGCAAGGCCCTCATCCTGCAGCAATTCTGCTTCTGAAAGCAACTTTTTGACAGCTATCCGCCAATCCTCGACCGTGGAAAAATCACCGTACCCATACGAGTGGTCAAGCGACGTATGACCTCGTATCACCTGAGTAAGACCGCCAAACTCAGAGATTATTGCAGCTCGATTTCCCCGCTGCTTCCTCTGCCAACCTGCACGTAACGGCCTGAAGTAATTATGGATGCTTAGGAAGTCGCCACATTCCTGGTCGTACCAGCCACTTGTTGCATCGATTGGTCGCGTTGTATCCAACGCACGAACAACCTCAGTAGTAGCTCGCGCATCAAACTGTCCCCAACCCTCGTTGAAAAGCGTCCAAATACCAATCGAAGGATGCCCGTCCAGGAGTTTGATCATTTCCTGACAGGTTTCTAACCATTCCTTCTGATACGCCTCGTCACCTGCGGATAAAGCCTGATGATGTTCTGTAGTTGTATCATTAAATCGGTTCCAAGTAAAACTAAACAGCGTCGGCTTCTGGCTTGTGTGCCAGGGACTATACGCGCTGCCTCCCGAAACACAATCCTGCCAAACCAGCATGCCGAGTCGGTCACAGTGATAATACCAACGCTCGCTTTCAATCTTGATATGTTTACGCAACGTATTAAAACCGGCCGATTTCATAGCCTCTATGTCATATACCAGCGCATCATCGGACGGCGCGGTCATCAATCCGTCAGGCCAGTAGCCCTGATCCAGCACGCCGCGCACAAAATATGGCACCCCATTCAAGTGCACCCTTGGCACGTCAGCCTCGTCTTTCTTTACCTCAACAGTACGAAACGCGCAATAACTGTGAGCTGCATCGACGACCACGCCATCTCGCTGCAGCGTAGCCTCCACGGCATAGAGATGCGGACTCTCCGGCGACCACAGTTGCACGTCGTCCACGTGCAACTCAGCATGAATTTTTCCCGCCTCGTTCACCGGCAGTGTGACGAGAAGAACATCTTGTCCAAGCTCGTCTTTGAGCGCCAACTCCAGCTCAAACGCGCCCGTTTGTACACCGGCCAGCCCGCTAGCCCGCACGTTCGCTCTAACCTCAAGCGCGCCAAACATATCACCCTTCAGCGTTAGCGACTCAAGGTGAACCGCAGAAACAATCTCGTACCACACGCTTTGCCAAATGCCACTCTGAGCGGTGTACCAAATGTCGCCACGCGAGAGTCGCTGCTTTCCACGCAGTTGAGAGCCGGTATCGCTCGGATCCCAAACACAAAGCACGAGCTCAGCCGTGGTGGCACGCTCAGCCACACCTGTCGCCGTAACAAGATCCGCGTCCGTTGCCTCTCCCGTTTCAGGCGAGCCAAGTAAATCCGTCACATCAAAGGAAAACGGCAGGTAACCACCAACATGCGTGCCGACAAGCTTGCCATTCACAAAGCACGCGCACATCCAGTCAACCGCTTCAAAATGCAGAATAAATCGCTGGTCATCGGCCAGTTTAGGTAGTTCAATTTTGCGCTTATACCACAAAAATTCGCTCGGCTGCACCGTACGACCAACACCAGAGAGCGGAGCTTCTGGCGAAAACGGCACCACAATCTGTCCGTCCCAACGGGAAGGAATTGTCTGTCGTGCAAGGGTCTCTACATCAACCCCGCCATCTACCGGCACAATCGCATAATCCCACACGCCGTTTAACATCACGTAATTGTCACGCTGCATGCGAGGACGCGGATACTCAGGCAACACGTTCGATGGGTCAAGCGCCTCTCCCCAAACAGTCGTCAGAGAATTCAGCGTCTCCTCCGTATGCTTTTTGGGCGCACTTGCCAAAACGCGACGAATATCCAGCATGGTATCTCTCGTTTCTCCTGAAGCAGCAGGTACAAGCACATGACAAGCCAGCATGACGTATGTATATCATAGCCACTTCGTAAAAGAATTTATATAGCGAGAAGACCGAACAAACCCCAGTTCAATTACGAACTAAGGCTCAAATAGGACTGAAGCTCAGTACCACTCAAAACCCACATAAACGTTAGCGCTTAGGAAACCATGGAATACAGCGATTGACTCGTTTGCAGTACTCTTTGTACTCATCGCCAAACTGCTCGAGAAGCCACTTCTCCTCTGTAGCCTGCATCATCACAGTTAAAAGCGCCCAAAACACAAGGGGTAGTGGTAGCAGATAAAGGTTACTAGAGAGCAGCGCTGCACCTGACATAACAAACGCAAATGCAGAGTAGATAGGGTTTCTGACCAGCGCATAAACACCAGTGATTACCAGCTGATTTGCAATGATTTTCTCGCGAAGCTTTTCTTTGATGGCAGCAGAAACCCAAAGCCAGATGCCCACGATCAAAAAAGCTGTACCTACGGCATGCATTACGCCAACCGTTGCTCGAATGCGAAGATACGGAAGAAAACCCAGCTTGGACAGGGTGATACACATAACTGTCAGCACCGTGATGGCAATCACGTAAGCGGGGCCGACACCAAGTACCGGAAGATGATCTTTCTTCTCGTTCTGAGCAGGCATTTGATGAACTCCGTTCAGTTGACATTTTGTTAGCTTTAACTAACTGCGATATAAAGTTTACACCTAAAACTACACCTTTACGTGGGATTTTTGTACTGACCATGTCTATTCGTTGCCCTTTGCCGTATTGAATGGCAAACGTAGGACAATGAAACCGGTGTCACAATGCCAAGCTTCTCATTTTCTGACAGCTATCTGAGTGTCCACTGTGCTGGACACTCAGATTTTATTTTGGACCTATGATTATCTAGTCTAAAGCAATAAATTACCTGTATAAATAGGTATTTTTCTATAATAATCGCTGAAAGGAACACACCATGGAACGAACGATTGACGTATCAACAAACCTGAGCATGCAAGTTCCACCTGATACCATAAACGTTGACATCACTATTCAGGGAACTTCGAAGACCCGTGAAGAATGCACTGCTAGATATAATGTGCTGGTACAAACAATAAAAGAAGCGCTCGAGAAGAACGGACTTTCAGCTTCAATTCTGAAAAACAATAGGTACTCAGTTTCAGCTCACGAAATCAAGCAGTATCAAAAAGAAAAGTGGGAGCGTTATTACGTTGCTCACACAATTGTTGAAGGATTCGATTTTCGTGCAGAATTGTCCATTAAAGAACAACTTGAAACAAACCTTGTAGAGAAAATCTGGAAAGCGCTTAGTTCGTGTGGAGATGAAGTGACTTTCTCAGTTGAATTCGCAATAGAAAATGAAAAACCTATTAAAAACAAGCTTTCTACTGACGCTATTATTACATGCCGTCAGCAAGCTAGCCTTCTTGCCAAGGCAGCCGACGCAAAGGTTGTTAGACTAAAAAATGCAACTTATGACATTAAGGAAAAAGACTTTGTCTACACAGCCTGCGCATGTAGCGCGTATGACGATTTCGAAAGTAAAAATCAAGTACCCGCATTTAATCCGTTAGATATAGATGTCAATTGCTACGTCAGCACTACATGGGACATCGAACTACTCCCACCAGACGATCTGCTGTAGTCGCACAAACCAACGCACTTCAAAGGGTTTCTCGCCTGGCGAGAAACCCTACTAGTAGCAAGTCGTTTACGGTCAGCACGCCCCTTATCAGCAGCAGGCTGTATTCGAGTGCGAGCCGTTTCGGGCGTACCCCGTTTACTGGTAGCGGAGCGACTCCACAGGATTGAGCTTTGAAGCGCGGCGAGCAGGCCAGTAGCCAAAGATGAGTCCGATGCCAATGCAAATTCCCGAGGTAATCATCACGATGTTCGGGGTGATGATAGGTGTGATGCCTGTATCAAGCGTAATCATGCTGCTGAATGAGCCGGCCAATCCCCACGCTCCGGCGTAACCCAGGGCAATGCCAATCACACCACCCATGATGCAAATCAAAATGGACTCGCACAGGAACTGCTTGGTGATGTCGGACGCGCGAGCTCCCAAGGCCTTACGCAGGCCAATCTCCCTAATGCGCTCCGTCACGTTGGTGAGCATCATGTTCATGATGCCAATGCCGCCAACCAGAAGCGAAATGCTCGCCGTGGCGGTAACCAGGACCTGGAACGACATAAGCGTGGCGTTCATCTGCTCAATAATGGACGAAAGCGTCATAACCGTCACGCGATCTTCGGCCTGCGCGGACGGAATGTTAAACCAGTCCAGCAACCAGGACTTTGTTTCATCCGCAAGCGCCTTCATGTCAACGTTTTCGCGAGCGTAACCAAAAACCTGGCTGATAGTTTTAGTGCCCGTCAGACGCGCGGAATACGTGGAGTACGGCATGTAGGCCAGCAGCGTATCGCCTTGCCCGCCGCCGTTTGCCCCACTGTCAACCACGCCAACGATGGTGTAACTGTCGTTATTGATGCGGACAACCTGTCCAATGGACGCGTCTGCGCTGCCAAAGAGTTTCTCGGCAGACAATTTGTCGAGAAGAACGTTTCTAGATGTGTCATCTACGTCGGACTTTGTGAAGAGCGAGCCCACTGATGCCTTGAGGCCCATGACGGTAAAGTAGTCTGGAGTGCAGCCGATGATTCGCGCGTCAAACTGCTTCTCGGCCGAGTTGACGCGGGCCATGGTGGAGTCAATGCCGGTCACAAGCTCGTATCCTGGTACGCTGAGCTGCAGCAGCTCCAGGTCCTGCTGCGTGACCTCGCGGTCTGGCCACGCGTAGATCATGACCATACGCGACTGGTTGAGCCCCAGCGAACTGACCAGCGAATACTTGATGCCGTCGATAAGTGCTGTCATAGCAATAACCGCGCTGATGCCAATAACAATACCCAGCACCGTCAACAGGCTGCGGCCGCGGTTGGCGTTGAGCGCAGACAGGGTTTCTCGCAGCAGATCCATCAGCCTCATAGCACGCCACCTCCCGTCGCGGCATGCGCGCCCGTCGCGGCATGCGCGCCCGCTGCAGTATGCGTACCCGGCGCCGTATCCGCACCCGTCGCGGACTGCGCGGCATGTTGTTTCACAAACTCCTTTTCCTGCTCGTCTGTAAGCAGGCGACCGTCGCGAATATGCACCACGCGGTCAGCCCAAAAGGCAGTCTCGGGGTCGTGCGTAATCAGCACGATTGTCTTGCCGCGCTCCTGCATGGACTTGAACGTGTTGAGGACCATCTCACTTGTTGTAGAGTCCAGGTTGCCGGTTGGCTCATCGGCAAAAATGACCGCTGGGTCGTTTACCAGCGCACGAGCAATGGCTACACGCTGCACCTGACCGCCGGAAAGCTCATTTGATTTGTGCTCGTAATACTCCTCGGGCAGGCCAACAGAACGCAGCGCCTTCCAAGCACGCAACTCTCGCTCTTTTGCAGGAATATCCGAGTAGATGAGCGGCAACATAACATTTCGCAGCACCGTAGTGCGCGGCAGTAGGTTAAACGACTGGAAAACAAAACCCAGGCGCGTAGCGCGAATCTCTGCCAAGTCGTCGTCGGAAAGATCCGCAACCTCAAGCCCTTCGAGCTTGTACGAGCCGGCAGTAGGCGTATCCAGGCAACCCAAAATGTTCATCAGGGTTGATTTGCCCGAGCCTGACGGACCCATGATGCAAAGAAACTCGCCCTTCTCCACAGTCAAGGAAACACCTCGTAGAGCGTGCGTCAAACCTGCAGCTGTCTCGTAAATGCGATGCAGCTTATGTACCTCAATTACCTTGGACATATGCGTCGCCTACTTGGAGTCTTTGGAGCCTGTTGCGTCAGTCGATGAGCCAGACGTTGCGCCTGCTGGAGCGTCCATAGCCGAGCCCTGAGATGGACCGCCGGCGCCACCGCCAATCATCACCTCAGTGCCGTCCTCAATACCGGCGCCCTCGATGACGGCCGTCGTAGAACTTTGTGCCTTTACGGTCACCGGTACGCGCTTTATCTGAGGATAGCCTTTCTCGTCACGAGAAGTAACAACATTGACGTAAGCACCATCGCCGTCGTCCATGACGGCAACAAGAGGTACAGTCAGCACGTTGTCCATGTGCTGAATCATAATGTCCACGTTAGCAGTCATACCCGGCTTGATGGAGGCGTCAGGACTGCTGATGAGCAGGTCAACGGTGTAAAAAACGATGGAGCGACCAGGACTATCGTAACTTGCACCTGCATCGGCACCGTTAGACGAAACAGCAGAAACGTGAGTAACCACTGCATCGCAATACAGGTCTCGCAGAGCTGTAAAGCTGACCTGCGCCTTCTGGTCAACGGCGATGCGAGAAATGTCTACCTCGTTGATCTGGACGTTGACCTTCATCTGGGAAAGGTCCGCGATAGTAATCAGAGGACCGGCGTTGCCAGCACCTGGCGCGGACGAGCCGACTGAAGCGCCGTTCACCGCGTTCATCACAATAACCGTTCCGTCACATGGAGCGGTGACTACACGCTTATCTGCCTGGGCAATTGCGTCGTTGTAAGCAGAGCGAGCCTCCTCAAGCGCAATCTGGGCGCTCTCCAGATTTGCTTCCGCCGCTTCCACAGCCGCAGCGATGGATGCAGCGTTTGCTTCTTGTCCGTCCTCACCTGCCTCGGGGACACCGTTGCGTGCGGACGCTAGGGCTGAGCGTGCTTTGCTAACCTCGTTCTCGGCTGCTTTTACCTGCTGAGATGCCTTACGAACAGCCTTATCCAGCTCATCGTTCTTTACAGTAAAAAGCTTGTCGCCTTTATGGACGTACGTGCCTTCAGAAACCTGAACATCCTGAATAATGCCATCTACCTCGGGAGTTACCACTGTTGACGACACGGGCTTGATGGATCCAGACGCAGAAACAGAATCGCTGAACTCGCCGCGCGTGACAAACGTAGTGCTTGGCATCACGGTGGTGTTCTGGTTCTGGCCGCCCTGGCACATAGGCAAAATAAACAATATGACGAGAAGAACAAAGACTCCAGCAGCTATTCCTGCCTTGATAAGTTTCTTTTTACGACGAGCTTTACGGTGACGAGCCAAACTCTCGTACGCCTCACGAGCTTCAGCGTCTTCTTCGCTCTCACCTGGAGAAATGACACCAATCTGGGAGCCTAAGTTAGCCGTCTGATCAGCAACCGTTGGAAGCGTAGATGCAAAGGTTGCCTGTTGATATCCTTCGGGTGGCGTGGGGATGTTAGGGGTTCCAGCTCCCGTAGCCCCTGGTGCACCTACAACGCCAGACGTGCCTGCTGCGCCAGCAGCGCTCGCATTTCCCTCGTTGGCTTCTTGCTTTGAATCGTGATTGAAGTGAAGCATAGGCCCCTCCGAAATCCATGCTTAAACACACAAGCAATCTCAGAAGAAATCGATTTGACCTTTTAGTTTATATAAAATTTTTCAGCAGAAGTTAGCTTGCTTGAACAACTACGGCGAGCGGTATAAAAGCAGCGGTCTATGTCAGCGAGCTACTCAAACACAGACGCGCAACCACCGTAACTGTCCAACGTGTTTCTCGCCCCTATTGCACCACAAGCTCAAAGTTGTCATTTGATCGCTGAATGCTCCATTTTATCGATGTAGCGGAATCAACCAGCGAGAGATCATGCGAGACCAACAACAAAGCTCCTGGATATTCAGACAGCAATCGTTCAAGCGCTACGGTTGAACCAAGGTCCAAATAGTTAGTTGGCTCGTCCACTACGATAAGCTCTGGTAATTCGAGCATTCCCAGCGCAAGCATAAGCTTTCTCATTTCACCTGGACTGGTCAACTCACCTGCAAGAACATAATCAGGGTCGGAATTGAGTTGTGCCACAATAGACAACACTCTTCCACGCTGGGAGTTTGATAGTCCTTTGATTTTTCTTACTGTCTCTGTTTTTTGCAGTTCAGTTGGCTCTTGAGGAATATATAACATCCGCACATCGTCAGAAATACTTGAAATAATTTTCTTTATCAGCGTTGTTTTACCACAGCCATTATCGCCAACAACGCCAATATGATCTGTGTTGCCAATAAACAGCGGTGGTGTTTGAAGGCAGCTTTCTCCCATGAGAATGCTGTTAGGTTCCATCCTCAACAGAACTTTTCTCTTACTTGCCTCACTATCCAACCAGATATTGGAATCATATTGTTTCTCAACCTTAATACCTGTGGCTTTACCCGTTGCCTTTTCAAGTCTATCCAACATGCGTACAGCCAATTTTCCCGCTTTACCATCTTGACCTGAAACTATATAGCCCCGCTTTTTTGCGCGCGCATCACTGTCATGCTTGTCAATAGTTCTTCCACTTTTGCGCGCCTGAACTCTAGAAGCCTCTTCTCTACGTCGCTGGGTTTCTCGCTCAAGGCGAGTCTTCTCTTTTTGCGCCGCTTCCTTTGCGTGTAATGCACTAGATCGTTCAAGTTCTACCTGTGAGGATGCCTGAGAATAATTACCAGATTTCATGTTTGCCGTACCGTTAGCTACAAACAAACATTGAGTACAGAGCTTGTCCAGCAACTCCCTATCATGTGAAATAAGCACCCCGATACCCTTGAACTGCGACAAGGCCGCAAAAAGAGCATGTTTTGTTGATACATCCACGTGATTAGTGGGCTCATCGAGCACAAGAACGTCAGGCGAGGCCCATAAAGCACACGCTACCTGGAGTCGCTTCTGCTGACCACACGAAAGTGTCTCAAAACGCCAAGGCCAATCTTCTTCTAACAAAAGCTCTCGCCTCAGCTTAATTGCCGCTTCATCATAGGCAACCGCAAAATCAAAAAGAGTAGCTGGGGCCTCCGTTGCATTTTGAGCACAATATGCCGAGAAAAGCGATGGACTTACAACTCCCCTGTCAGGTTGCAATAGACCACATACGATACGTGCGAGGGTTGTTTTACCAGATCCGTTATTACCAACAAAGCCGGTCCATCCCTGTGGGAGTGTAATAGTCACATCATGTAAGGTAGGCTCCACCGCTGAAGGATAGGTATATTCAATATTTGAAAGATTAAGCTGCATGATACCTCGGTTCTGCCGAAGACCACGCGGAGTAGCATGCAATTATGCACAGGTAAATGGCTATAAATTAAGACATGATTAAGCAATACTACACCCGCGGTAGTGTCGTCGGCGACGTTACGTGAATTCGGGCTTTATGAGTATCGCTAGTTCTTCATGCACCTAATCCCTTCTCGCACCAGCGCTTGCCAAAGGCCCTGGCAGACTGTTAAAACCATAGTAGCTTTGGAAACGCATTAAAACAAGAGGGCCTGGTGGGACGAGAAACCCATCTATTGGTTCGTGTATCTGAGATTCTTGTCTCATGCAGACAGTCGCTGAGGGGTTGTCGGCCAAATGATCGCCGACACGGGCATCCACTTTGCTCACAACGTCAACGCTACCATGGACTACGACCCGCTGCTCGAGAACGCAGTCTACACATATCTGAAGTCCAAGGACTACCGCGTGAGCGTCGGGCAGATAAGCAAGTTAGAGGTCGATTTCATCGCGCGCAAAGACGACGAAGGGTACGCCCACATACAGGTATCCCTGTCGGTTGCAGACAAGACCGTCGCGGATCTTAAATTTTTCATTTTCGTGCACAAACCGCTATATACTTTTTCAGTTTTCGTGCAATAATGGATATTAACATTTATCAATTTCGGCAAATAAGGGGCAATGTCTACCTTCTTCAAGCGCAAAGCGTACGACAGATTTGCAGAATGGAAAAAAGTCTCCAATGGCAGAACCTCACAGCTAAGAACAAAACAGGGTCGCATCGAAAAATGTGGCCCTGTTTGAGTCTTAAGTCATCTATAGTAGATGATATGAGCATAATGCAGCTCTTATGCCAACAGGTTTTCCAAAGTATCAAAACTTGGTCAGTTGCAGCTTTTGTGCTCCGGTACCAGATAGGCTGAGATTTACTGACATTACCGTGTTAAGCTGTAATGTAAGAAGACTTGTCTATTTTTGTCGAGTGAGTGTTTACTTTATAGAAGAGATTCCTCTTTTCATGGGGACAAGCATTTATTCCAAAGATAAAAACTTTAAATATTAGGAGATTCTGTGTAGTTGAATCCAGAATGAGACTAAGGAATTAATAAAGAGTTAAATTGAGATTGTTGTTTAATTTTGAAAAAGTTATATATGGTTAAGTTATGAATTTAAAGAGACAGTTTAGCTTCTCTAAAGGTTTTGGTTGCTGAAAGTAGCGGGGGTATGCTCATAGAGCTGTGTTTAGCTTTCTAATTCTTGATATGTAATTAGACGGAAAGGAAAGTGCGCTATGAAAAAAAGTTTTGTAGCTTCTTGATTTTGGTGCTGGTCTTGAGCCTTATGATTCCGGGAGGTGCTCTTAATGCTTTTGCTGATGATGCTGTGCCCTCAGCTTCTAAAGTAACTACTGAGCAATCATCTCAAAGTGGCTCTGAAGCAAAAGAACAAAAAGAAGAAGACGCTCAGGTCTCTACTGAGGAAAATCAGAGCGTTTCTTCAGGGTCCGCTCAATCAGAGACTGGTAGTGAGGAGCAAGCTAATGCAACACGAGCTGGTCCTTTGTCTGAGATGGGTACTAGTATTGAGGAAGTCTCTACAGATAATTTCATTACTTCTGATCAGATCCTTTCCGCATCGCTCCTGCGAGCTCCTTCAACTCCTAAGCAACTTGACGCAACTCTTACGGATTTTAAGATTTTAGACGCTGACGGCAACCCTGTTACAGAGTTGTCTATAGGGGCAAAATTCAAGCTGAAGATGAACTGGAAGCTCAAACCTAGCGAGATTGTCCATACGGGGGATTATTTTGATCTCACAATACCTAATACGATTAATTTAAGTACTGCATCAACACCTAAGACATTTGATATTACTGACAGCAATGGAAATGTTGTTGCAAAAGCAACAGTAACATCCGATACCGTCAATGGTGGCGGTAAGATACATGTTGTCTTTAATGACAAAGCCAATAATCACAATAACTATAAAGGCACAATTGAACTTGTAACCTATTTTAACCAGAGGAAGGTTACGGTTAATACAGACAAACCAATTACGATAGATGTAAATGGAAAGATTGTTACTACTAATATACATATTAAACCAAATGAGACAGTCAAAGAGATTGTTGCAAAGTGGGGAGAAAAGACTACAACTCCAGGAGTTGTAAAGTGGAATATACGAATTAACCAAGAGGGTCAAAATTTACAAAATGTAAAAATTACGGATACTCTTAAAACTAATAATGGAGAATATATCCCTTCCACCACAGGAACTCAGAAGTTTACGCTGGTAGAAGTTGAATATAATTCGGATGGAAGCTTCAAGAAATGGGGCGCTGAACAGGATCTTACTGGCAGGCTAACGCTGTCGGCTGATAAGAAGTCATTTGAGATAAATCTCGGTAACATTGGTACCAAACAGTACTTTCTTATGTATTACTCAACTATGACTTCTGGAACTGTACAGACAAATGCTGCTCGGCTTACAGCCAATGGTGTCGATAAGACAGTAAACGTAAACTATCATGATCTAACTGGCGGTAGTGGACATGCAGGAGGAGACCTTGCAAGTAAAATCAAGCTTATCAAAGTTGATGAAGATGGCACTACACCATTAAAAGATGCCGTATTTACCGTAACTAAACCTGACGGCTCCACTTTTGAACTTACTACCGGAGCAGATGGTAGTGTCGTTTCAAATGTTCTTCCCCAAGGTAGCTATAAGGTTAAAGAAAAGACAGCTCCCAAAGGTTATGAGCTTGGAACTGATGAGTACACACTTCATGTGACACCTGCCGGCGGTGCTATCCAGACTATTACCAACAAGCCTATTAAGACTTCAGTTCCTGTAACCAAGATTTGGGTTGGACCTAAGGCCGGGCCTATAACTGTCCACTTACTAGCTGATGGAACTGATACCGGGAAGACTCTTACTCTTAACGAGGCAGGAAACTGGAAGGGTACTTTCGACGGTCTTCGTAAATACAAGACAGATGGTACTGAGATTGTCTACACGGTCAAAGAGGATGATGTTGCTAACTACACTAACGCCATCACAGGCGATATCGCTTCAGGCTTCACCATCACCAATACCAATACCGAGAAGGTAGATGTTTCTGCTAAGAAAGAATGGGTTGGACCTAAGGCAGGACCTGTCACTGTCCGCCTGCTTGCAGATGGTGTTGATACTGGCAAGACCATAACGCTTTCAGACTCCAACAGCTGGACAGACACCTTCTCTGGCCTAGACAAGTACAAAGCCGACGGTACAGCTATTGTTTATACCGTCAAAGAGAATGACATTACCAACTACACTGTTGCCATCACCGGCGATGCTACAACAGGCTTTACCATCACCAACACAAATACCGAAAAGGTAAACGTTCCGGTTGCCAAGAAGTGGATTGGACCTAAAGCTAACTCTGTGACGGTACACCTCCTTGCCGATGGCGTTGATACCGGAAAGACGCTCACCCTTGATGAGGCGGGCAACTGGACAGGTACGTTCTCAAGTCTCGATAAGTACAAAGCAGACGGTACTGAGATCGTCTATACGGTCAAAGAGGATGACATTACCAACTACACTAACGCCATCACCGGCGATGTTACTTCAGGCTTCACCATTACCAACACCAATACCGAGAAGGTCAGCGTTTCCGGTACCAAGACATGGAACGACAATAACAACCAAGATGGCAAGCGTCCCGCCTCCATTACCGTCAATCTTTTGAAGAATGGCACTAAGGTAGATTCAAAGACAGTTACCCCTGATGTATCAGGTGCGTGGACCTACAGCTTTAGCGGTCTTGATAAGTACAACGCTGACGGTACAGAGATTACCTACACTGTCTCTGAGGATTCAGTAGATGGTTACACTTCAACCGTAACAGGCACCAACATCACAAACTCCTACACCCCTGAAACCACAGTTGTCAAAGTAACCAAGGCATGGGTCGGCCCTAAAACAAACTCTGTAACGGTACACCTCTTGGCTGACGGCACAGACACTGGCAAAACCATAACTTTGGATGAGGCAGCAAACTGGACAGGAACCTTTAGCAATCTTCCTAAATACAAAGACGGTACTGAGATCGTCTATACGGTCAAAGAGGATGATATTGCCAACTACACTGTTGCCATTACCGGTGACGCCACCACAGGCTTCACCATTACCAACACCAATACCGAGAAGGTAGATGTTCCGGTTAAAAAAGAGTGGGTTGGACCTAAGGCAGGACCTGTCACCGTACATCTTCTTGCAGACGGTGTTGACACCGGCAAGACCGTAACACTCTCAGATTCCAACAGTTGGACTGATACCTTCTCCGGCTTGGACAAGTACAAAACAGACGGTACTGAGATCGTCTATACGGTCAAAGAGGATGACATTGCCAACTACACTGTTGCCATTACCGGTGACGCCACAACAGGCTTCACCATCACCAATACAGAAGTTCCTCACGACACCCCAAAGCCAAAAGAGGATACGCCTAAGAAATCCAACAGAAAACCTGCTAAGAAATCCGGTGGGGTTGTCCCTTATACGGGAGACTCAAACGCTACAGGTATTGCAATCGCACTTGCCTCTGCAGCAGTAGTCCTTATCGGTGGCGGAATATACCTTCATCGTAGAGGCCGGCGTGAATAGCAGTCTCATTGGCTAGATCTCACAGCTAAGAACAAAACAGGGTCGCATCGAAAGATGTGGCCCTGTTTGTATGACACTTTGTATCAACTAAGACTAAGTTTACATGACAATTACTGAACAGTTATCACATACATTACGACAAGTTCTTCTCGCTACTCTTTGATAGCAAGCTCCTGCTTTAGCTGACGGATGCGCTTGCGATACGGTTTTGCAAAAACAAAGAATTCAATAGCCGCAGCAATTATGAATACAATGCTTGTCCCAATGAGAATACCAAAGGCGACAGGAGATACCTGTTGAGTGAGAATTCCATTTACACAAAATACCAGTACAAAGAAAAGCTGTGAAATTATAATGCGGGGCCAAAAATCGGCCTTTTGAGCTTGGACGAGGCGAGACTTCAGATCGCTGTGGAGAACAAAGGGGGCTCCGTCGTCCTTCTTGCGCAGGTAAGCTCAGCCGGCAGAGGTAGATACGATTTCAATACCCATATCTTCAAGGAAGCTGAGGTAATCGCGGCTTTCTTTTGAGGTTGTGCCTAAGATCTCAATGGCATATTGCCACGCATGAAGCTCGCTTGTAATAAATGTGTACGTTCCGCCGCGATAGTTAACCAGTTCTTTGCCCTGGGCGCTCATCTGATTGAGCCATGCCTCCTCAGCATCAAAATCGGTGAAGAACTTTTTGATTGTTGTTGAGGTACTCATAATCAAGACTCTCTTGTATTGGCTGTGTTGATGACGCTTTGTGCGTTAGCGAGAAGTGCCTGTAGTCGATTAACTTCCTGCAAAAAAGCTTGCTTGCCCTGCTGAGTGATTCGGTACTCTTTTTTACGATCGCTGGGTTGATTGTGCAGAGCCTCAATCCAACCTTTTCAATGAGCGAATTAATGGCGCCGTAAAGTGTACCCGCTCCGATGGTAACTCGACCGTCAGTAATCTCTTGGACGTTTTGCATAATGGCGTATCCGTGCATAGGTTGATGAAGAGAAAGAAGAATGTAAAACGTCGGTTCAGTGAGTGCACCGGAATCGATTGCCTTTGCCATAACCCCTCCTTTCGCTGTGTAACTATGACGAAAAACAGAACTACGACTCTCGATATATCGAGTAACGATATATCGAGAGTCGTAGTAGTTGTCAAGAAGATTTTAGAAAAATTTTGAGGTTTTGATCTGCCGTTTTTCAGGCTCGTCAGTGTCTTATTCGACCGTTACTGACTTTGCTAGATTTCTCGGCTTATCAACGTCACAGCCGCGTGCAAGAGCCACAGAGCGCGCAAACAGTTGAAGAGGTACCGAGGCGATGATCGGTGAGAATGCGTCTCTGACTTTAGGTACGTAGATGACATAGTCGGCATGCTTCTTGATTTCCTGATCACCTTCGGTTGCTACGGCAATAATCATGGCGCCGCGTGCTCGAGATTCTTGGATATTGGAGATCATCTTGTCGTATACCGGAGAGTTAGTTGCTACGGCAATGACAGGATAGCCTTTGGACAAAAGTGCAATGGGGCCATGCTTCATTTCTCCTGCAGCATATGCCTCAGCATGAAGATAGCTAATTTCCTTGAGTTTAAGGGCACCTTCGTAGCAAATAGCGGCTCCCATGCCACGACCAATGAACAAAGCATTATTGGCATCTTTGCAGGCCTGCGCGGCAATGTCGATAGCTTTTGTATCGCTGAGGACTTCTTCGACCTGCTCGGCGGTATCGGCAAGTTCTTTAAAGAGCAAGCGTATCTGAGCAATTGAGAGCTTTCCTTTTGCCTGTGCAAGAACCATAGCAAGAAGCGTTAGGCTCACAATTTGGCCAAGGAAAGATTTGGTTGAGGCAACGGCAATCTCCTTGTTAGCCTTAGTGTAGATAACACCGTCAGACTCACGGGCCACGGGACTACCAATAACGTTGGTGATGCCAAAAACCTTAGCGCCTTTGATGCGGGCGTCGCGGATGGCAGCAAGAGTATCAGCGGTCTCACCGGACTGAGAAACAGCAACTACCAGCGTTGACGGAGTAATAATGGGATTTCGATAACGAAATTCACTCGCAGCTTCAACTTCGACAGGTATGCGTGCCCAGCCTTCAATAAGCTGACGGGCGATAAGACCAGCATGATAGCTAGTTCCGCAGGCAATGATATAAACGCGATCAATTAAACGGAGCTGTTCCAAGGACATGCCCAGTTCATCAATGGAAAGTACACCGTTGGTCAGACGTCCTGCAAGGGTATCGCGGATAACACGTGGCTGCTCATGGATTTCTTTGAGCATGAAATCGGGGTAGCCGCCCTTCTCGACAACATCAACATCCCAATCAACATGCATGACTTTAGGTTGAATGGGATTTCCATCAGCATCGGTATAGCTGATGCCATCGGGCTCCATAACAGCAAACTCGTTGTCGCCAAGAACAGTGACATCTCGGGAGGCTTCGATAACCGCAATGATGTCAGATGCAACGTAGCTGCCCTTCTCGCCATGTGCAAGGACAATGGGAGAATCTTTGCGAGTAACTACAATGCGACCGGGTTCCTGAGAGCATATAACAGCAAGGCCATAGGTTCCTACAATTTGCGAGCATGCCTTGGCAACAGCATCGCGAAGGTTGCCTCTGTAGGCTTCTTCAATAAGGTGAGAAACGACTTCAGTATCGGTATCGCTGCGGAATTTGTGCCCCCGAGCCTCAAGCTGCTCACGGAGTTCGGCAAAGTTCTCGATGATGCCATTGTGTACGACAGCAATTTTATTGTCACAAGAGGTATGTGGGTGGGCGTTGCGCTCACTTGGAGCGCCGTGCGTTGCCCAGCGGGTATGTCCGATGCCACAGGGGCTTGCATTATCGAGGTACTCCACCGCTTCAGCTAATCCCGCAACCTTTCCTACGCGATGTACGACCGTAAGTTCTTCGTTGGTTGTGTTTTGCAAAGCGATGCCGGCAGAATCATACCCACGGTATTCGAGACGTTTAAGACCTTCAATGAGGACATCTTTTGCACTTTGGTGTCCAGTAAAACCAACAATGCCACACATATATAAGCTCCAATCGTGTGCTTCTGGGAGCGTCACAGAAACGATTAGTTTTAATCAACCCACTCTATTTTAGCGAGTTATATAGGCGAACTTGTATGGTATTAAAAATGAAGACCGGAGTATGCAAAATGATGTAAAAATGCTATTTGAGGGTAGCACTTTTGAAAATATAATAAATATGCTACTCATAACTTAATAATAACGAGAAGATCTAAAGTTCTCAAAATATAATTTTTATCACTACACCCCGAGAGCTCTTATTGGTACCACCATCACTCCATCTTCACGACAATAGCTAAAGTCACCTAACCCAACAAGCACCATAAGAAATGCAGGTGAACTCATACGTTTCTGATCAATCTTTTCCATGATTTTCTTAAGCGTCTGCGCACCTTGCTCGATTGCAGACTCACCGCCTAATTTAATTTCCACAAAACCATAAGATCCGTTCCTTAAATGAACAACAGCATCAACCTCTAGACCAGATTTGTCACGGTAATGTGCTACTGAGCCACCTAAAGCAGATGAGTAAATTCTCAAATCACGGACACACATGCTTTCAAATAAAAGACCAAACGTATTCAAATCAGCAATTAAATTAGCAGGTGATGCTCCCAGTGCCGCAGCCGCAATTGAAGGGTCAACAAAATGTCGTGTCGGTGAAGTGCGTATTGCAGTTCTGGAGCGCAAATTTGGGCTCCAAGCTTCAAGGTCATCGATTACAAACAACCTTCTTAAGGCCTCTATATAACCTGAGAAAGCACTTTCTCCCAACGTAGCAAAGGAATCCATATCTTTTCGAATAGATTCGAGCGTCCCTTGAGAGGAACTAAACCTTGCATAGGAACGAAGCAGCGCGTGAGCAGACGCTTCATTCCTGCTAACTCCATCAACACGGCTTATATCAACGCTGGTAAGAGCATCTACATAATCGATAGCTTGTTGTAAGGATACATCTTGTTTCTGTCCAATTGCTTTTGGCCAACCTCCTCGGCATACCAAAAAAGCTAGGTCGTCGATAGTACCTGACTGTGCTTGAGCTATCGGCTGTTTGCCCGCAAACATATCCTTAAGCGAAACTGAACCCGAGGAATCTTGCGACTCTAGTAATGACATTGGACGCATGCGCATCCTGGCAATTCTTCCGGTTCCAGAGTGAGCCGTTTTACGGACATCTACTGGCACACTTGAACCAGTCAAGATAAATTGACCGAACTCATCGCGACGATCAACCTCAAAACGAATTGCATCCCACAAAGAAGGCGCGTCCTGCCATTCATCAATAAGTCGTGGTGTATCACCATCAAGAAGCAACTGAGGGCTGAGTTCCGCCATACGCATATTCTGCTCACGCAAATCAGGAGCCTGCATATATAAGATACTATGTGCTTGCTGAACACATGAGGTTGTTTTACCGCACCATTTTGGCCCCTCAACAAGCACAGCACCTTTTGAACGCAAATGAAAAGCGAGAAGATCATCGCATACTCGAGGAAGATACTTTTTCATGAAGCCATCTACTTTCTTTTCATTAGCTTAGAGATTGCAGTTGTATATATCATACCACGGCAGTTGGCTAATATTTACCACGGCAGTTGGCTAATATTTACCACGGCAGTTGGCCAGTGGGTCGTGTCCCGAAAAGTGGTGTAAGCAAGCATTTCAGGTGTCCCGAAAAGTGGTGTAAGCAAGCATTTCAGGTGTTTAAAAGA
>NZ_JDFG01000028.1 GCF_000565075.1 Atopobium sp. BS2 | reverse complement strand
CAGATTATCGTCATTAGGTGTGTAAAATGCCCGCAATTGAGCAGAATATCTGACTTAGGTGTGTTCCGTAGATACAGAATTTATCGATAGTTAAATTTCTTATATAAGCCTATTCATTTTCTAGCATATTAGATGAAGTTTATGCATAGAGATGCATATCAGGTAGTGCGACTGCCTAGCTGCCTAGCTATCTTGATTAGAAACATGTCAGTTCTTCAACAGAACCTACCAAAGCTGCGCTATTTTGTGCGCCAGGTCTAAAAGTCGACGCTAACACGCTGCAGAATCATAATCACCCGCATATGAACTGCCTCCCATTTCTTGGACATAAGAAATGGGAGGCAGTTCACTTGGTAGCCGCCTTATTACTAACGCTTATCTGCAAACTGATGCATGCTGTAGAAATGCATGCTGAAGAAGCTAGTTTTACAGAAGTGCTTCTTCCCATGCAGGCTCTTTAAATCCAAGAAGAATGGTATTGCCTGCAACAACCAATGGGCGCTTGACCAGCATACCCGTGGTAGCAAGCAAATTATAGGCGTCACTATCGCTCATACCTGCATCAAGCTGCTCCTTGATGTTATTATCGCGATATACCATACCTGAAGTGTTGAAGAACTTTCTGATAGAAAGACCGCTCAGTTTGTGCCATTCAGCAAGCTCTTCAGCAGTTGGATTCTCCTCTTTAATATCGCGCAGCGTATAAGAAACACCATGATCATCAAGCCATTTGAGGGCTCTCTTACACGTAGTGCAGCGAGAATAACAAAGAACCAAAATGTTTTTATCTGCCATAGCTTTTCCTTTTGGATAGATTATCGATTGCATAAACGCAAACTATTTTGAGTAGAAAGCAATCCTAAAATCAATATTCCTAGGGATATGCCATAGAGCATACCAACAAATAGATCATTAACGTTTGATGCCACACTCAGGATGATTGCTAAAATCAAAAACATCATTCCAAGAGAAACATACTTGTTTTTTATAAGTTTCATTTGGTCGTCTCCTTTTTACTGATAGTAACAAGGTAGTATACATCACCACTTTATTACTGAATATACACATTTATGCAGGTACCTGTCCTGTTTCAAGAATTTGCTGAAGCGCAGCCTCATCAAGTACGGGAACACCTAAGCTTTCAGCCTTTGTAAGCTTAGATCCCGCAGCTTCTCCTGCCACTACAAAGCTTGTCTTTTTAGATACAGAGCCGGAAACCTTTGCTCCCATGGCTTTAAGCTGGGCGCCAGCCTCATCGCGTGTGAAGTGCTCAAGGGTTCCCGTTAAAACAAACGTAAGTCCAGCAAGCGTCTGAGGAAGCTCGTTTTCTGGCTTTTCTTCCTCAAGCATTACGCCTGCCTGACGAAGACGCTCAATAACGGCAACATTTTCTGGTATCGAGAAGAACTCGTGTACAGACTCTGCAATCTTAGGACCAATACCTGGGATTTCAGCGATCTTCTCGACAGGAGCTGTAGCAAGCGCCTGAATAGAGCCAAATTCTTGGGCAAGCAGCTCTGCGACGTTAGCACCAACGTGCCTCATGCCAATACCAAAGAGCACGCGTCCGAGGCCTCGCGTCTTTGATTCCTCAACCTTTGCCATAACCTTCTTGGCAATTGTGTGACCCACGGGAATGCTGTCACCAGAAAGGTGATCTGCGGTATCAGTATCGTACACGCGGCCCGTAGGCATGCTGGACAGCGTTTCTTCAGTGAGTTTGTCGTAGAAGTCAGCAACATCAGAGAGGACGCCCTCTTCAACCATACGGTTAATAAGCTCGTCGCCAAGGCCGTCAATGTCCATGGCCTTACGGCTGCCCCAGTGAATCAGGCGCTCAACTGCCTGAGCAGGGCAATCAATAGAGACGCAGCGGAAAGCCACTTCTCCTTCTTCCTGAATAACAGGGCTGCCACAGCTTGGGCAGGTAGTTGGCATCTGGAACTCAACAGCATCTGCAGGCCGAAGACTCAAAACTGGTCCTACAACCTCTGGAATAACATCTCCTGCCTTGTGGACAATGATGGTGTCACCCTCGCGCACGTTTTTGCGACGAATCTCATCAAGGTTGTGGAGAGTTGCGCGCGCAATGGTAGAACCCGCAACCGTGACGGGATCAAACTCAGCAACAGGTGTGAGTACACCCGTACGACCAACTTGAATACGAATTTCTCGCAAAACGGTTTGCTTTTCCTCAGGTGGGAACTTAAATGCAATAGCCCAACGCGGAGCGCGAGAAGTAAATCCTAGAGCTTCTTGGCTGGCAAACGAATCAACCTTTACCACCACGCCGTCAATGTCGTAGTTAAGGTCTCCTCGCTGCTCAAGAGCTTGCGCACAGAAATCATGAACCTCATGAGCGCTCAGGCAACGACGGGCATGAGGATTAACATTAAAGCCGCAGCTACGAAGCCAGTTCAAGAACTCCCACTGACTGTGAACATCAAGAGGACCCTCATCAGCCACTGCGTAGATAAAGGTCTCAAGGTCGCGATGAGCGGTAATCTTTGGATCCTTCTGACGCAAAGATCCAGCGGCTGCATTTCTTGGGTTTGCAAAAGGCTGTTTACCAGCAGCATCCGCGTCTTCATTCAAACGAATAAAGGAATGCTTTGGCATATAGACCTCACCGCGCACCTCAATGCTCTGGTTAAGGCCCCTATTTTCAACCTGCTCAAGACCTGCAAGTGCAAGCTCTCGTGGAACATCAGAGATAGTCAATACGTTTGCTGTAACGTTTTCTCCCGTGCTGCCATCACCTCGTGTAGCAGCGCGAACAAACTGTCCGTCACGATACGTTAATGCAACACCTAAGCCGTCAATCTTAAGCTCACAGGTATATGCCACAGGGTTTGTAGGTGACGCACCAAGAGCCTCATCAGTTCTGGAAAGCCATGCATCCAGCTCCTCTAAGTTCATGGCATCATCCATGGAATACATACGGGCGGCATGCTGGACTGGCTCAAACTGCTCAGAAACATATCCACCTACGCGCTGGGTATAGCTATCCTCAGTTACAAGCTCTGGATATGCTGCCTCAAGCTGCTGAAGCTCAATAAGCAGACGGTCAAACTCAGCGTCAGTAAGCTCTGGATTATCAAGGGCATAGTAGGCATATGCCGCATGGTTCAAAATTCTATTGAGCTCTGCCGCACGAGCGACATCTTTTGGCGAAAGTGCTGCCATTACTACTCCAAACATAAAAACGTAGGTGCAAGAAATCTTGCACCTACCAGGTATTTATTTGCGTCCTCTTAAGGTTCTACCAAGGGCCTTAAGGGCTTCTCGCCTTGCGCTGCCATATGGTGCAATGGGGTCAATAATCTTGCGCAGAGGGCTTGCATCAGAAAGCGCGCGCTCGTGGAACTCTGTGACGTCGGAGTCATTTCTAGCGCCTGGCACCATGTCCTGAATAATAACCTCGTAGAACGGAGTGTTACGCGCGTACTTCCAGAAATAGGAGGCCATGTCGCAGCTAGCGTTCTGCCAAGGCTTAATAGCACCAGCAAAGTGAACAATCTTTGGAGCACGACGTGCTGCCTGATAGTCATCAAAGACGCTATTTGGTGCCATTGGATAGAGTTTCTCGGCACGACCAAAAATGTTGTGTGTCACGTTCCAGTCAGCAGGGAGATAGACAACGCGACCCTGGCACTCGCTGTTCAGAATATCTTGATCGTTGTAGATAAAGATTGGATTGGATGCAATACGTAACCACTCTGGAACAGTGTGATAACGGCGCAGCTCAGCAGTATTAAAGACCATAACTCCCGCCTGGAAGTAGGCATAAGGATTCTTAAGATTAAGCACGTCAAGGCTGTACTTCATGCGGTCTCCACCGCGAACGTTAAGGTTTGCCAGATAGTCAATATCAAGCGTTGCGGCAATAAGATTGTTGCCCATTCTTACATCATACAGTTCAGCAACATTACCGTTAACCACAAGATCAGAGTCAAGATAGACAACCTTATCGTAAGCAGAAAGAATATCTTGAGCCAAGAAACGGAAGTATGTCTCCACACTAATATGCGCGTTATTAGTGTCTAGCTTGTAGTCTTTGACCATGCGCCACACGTTATAGAACGTAATACGAGCATTCTTATAACGCGAGAAGTGCTTCTTAATCAGCTCCTGCTTTGATCCGCCAATATTGGTGTTGAGAACGACCACATCGTAGAAACGGTTAGGATCGGCGTTTTCAAGCATTGAGCCCATAGCACAGGTAAGAATTGGAACATAGTTGTTGTCTGCTGCAAAAACAACAGGAACAACGTTCTGGCTTGCAATCTCAGGCTTCTCTTCAAAGAGAGGAATAAACTTCTGACGAGGCTCTGGATTGGTAAAGTGAATGCACTGGAGCTCTTTTACCTTCCAGTTTTTGCCCTCTGTACGCAGCATATGCATACGCCAGATATTAAAGAGGCGCTCAGTCAGATGACCTGGGGTTCTTAGGGCCTCTTTGCTATAGGTGGACATATCAGTACGGGCAGTCCACTCATCAACAAGTGGGAACACCCATGCTGCATAGCGATCAAAGAGCTCTTTACGCATGATATACATGTTGCAGAAGCACTGCTGATGACCATTGAGAAAAGCGTTTACGTCCTCTGCATACTCTGGATGTCGCTCAACGATAAGCGCAGCCATGGTATCCATATCCTTTGGATGGAGTAGCGGAGCGGAATGGTACTGCTCAAGAGGTGTATTAGCGCTTCCAGGGAATTTGCTAATATCCTTTACCCCAGTGGTAATGAGGTCATAGCCCTCAATGCACTGAGCAATGGTCTGATCATCAAGACCATATTTCTTGATGGCATCCTCATCAATGAAGTCATCCATAACCTCACCAAACGGATTTTCTGGATAAACCGTATCGGTAAAGTTGAAGTAGCGACGATAATGACCAAAGCCAACATAGCGAACATTGGTAATGTTCTTCCATGCCCAATACTGTGTAGTCATCTCACAGTACATGGGGTTTTTCTCGGTAATGGTATCGCCCTCATCGTCATGGAGCATATACGTAAAGCGATTGGTCTTCTGGCCTGGTCCTACCTGGATAGGCTGAAGGTAGTTACTTGCGGGAACATCAACATCTTTGTGAGAAGTAATCAGAATGCGAATAGGCTGCTGCTCAAACATCTTTACCATGTGCTTTCTCTCTAGATATTCCATGTGCTCATCGGCAAACTGTTTCATGCGAACTGCCCTATCAAACGACAGTCCCTCATCCTGATGCATGAGAGCGGCATATTTCTTTGCATATGTCCTATAGCGATATGCATCGCTGTCTTCTGGAAGCTCTGTACCAGTGGCAATGGCCTCGTATGCTTTATCTCTTACAAAGCGATAGAGCTCTCGAGCAGCTACTGATGGTCCAAAGAGAATGGCAAACGGCTCAAGGGCTGCCTCTTGATCTTCAGGAGCAAGACGAGACTTCCAGTCTCCAATCAAAAGCTCCATCAGTTTGTGCTTCATACCTTCAAAAGACCTCACGTAAGCAGCATTGTCTGTTTTGCCAATATAAAGCTCTGTCTGTTCAATATTGTCTAAGAACTGATAACAGAACTCACCAAACTTATCTAAAGAAATGCGAGAAGCTCCTGTTACACCAATACCAAAGTGGTAGAGAAGACCTCTGCAGGATTCAAATCCATCAGCAGACTGAGCCTTATCGGAAAGAACAAATACCTCATAGGCATCTTCTGCTCTTACTAGACGCTCTGAAGTCATCTCTGCAAAAGCAGAACGGAAAAGCTCTCCACGATATAGACGCTGTGTAGTACGCCAATCAATCTTCTGGCCATAACCTTCATCGTAGATAGCACAAAGGACTTCTTCACCCTGTGTTAAGTGGGACTGCTGGTTGATGAAGTTACCAAAGCCTTCTGCCTCAGCTTCACTTACACCATTTTCTGGAATAACAGTAATGCCCAGATGAAGAATATCAACAGGGTTCTGATCAATACGAGCAACTACCTGCTCAAGAAAATCAGGAGTAACCTCATCATCACCGTCTAGGCAAAAGACCCACTCGCCTTTTGTATGAGCTGCAGCAGTTTTACGTGCAAGATGAAGTCCCTGGTTAGTTGCATGAGTAACAACTTTGAACCTTTTGTCATCCCCTACTGCCGTAACGATTTTCTCTGGAGTGGAATCTGTTGAGGCGTCATCAACAATAATTGCTTCAAAATCACCAAACGTCTGATTCTTTACGCTTTGAATACAACGCCCAATGTACGATTCGATGTTGTATGCAGGAATTACAAAAGAAACCTTAGGCATACCAACTCCTTATAAATAAGCAATCTCGACTATCTTCTATCTTATCTAAAATGTGCCTCTCTTGGGCGTGCAAAAGATGTCTACTCGACGCTCTTCAAGCTCTCCACCATATCAATATTTTTGAGTTTTGGCCGCATGGCAACATACACTAACAGCGAGAAAACAAGCGTAAGTCCAAAGGCAAACCAATAACTTGGTGCATGGATAGCTCGACCAAACATAACAAGATCAATCTCAGCAGTTTGGACTACAAATCCCTCAAGATACGTTCCTAGAACAAGTCCAAAGAGTGCTCCAAAGACGGCTAGTAACGCAATTTCTCTAAAGACATAGGCATCAACTTCATGGCGCGTAAATCCAAGAACTTTGAGGCTGGCAATCTCTCTAATACGTTCTTCAATATTGATATTAGTGAGGTTATACAAGACGATAAAAGCCAACAGAGCTGCGGCCACAATAAGAATGGCTACCACGCGATTAACTACGGCAAGTGATTCTTTGTAGGTATGAATAGCCTCATTGACATCATCTACTGTTGCAACTCCTGCCTGGTTAATAAGCTTTTCTCCAAACGCATCTCTTGTTGTTTGATTCTCGGGAAGCGTTGCATACCAGCCATCCGTGGCGTCATCTTGAATGCCCAGGGAATGCCATGCAGAAGGTCCCACATATAGATACGACCCAACGTAATTCTCGGCAACTCCTGTAATAGTAAGCGTGCTTGGCTCACCTGAAGCGTTTCCAATTCTGTCTTGAGCATAGACCTGAATGGTATCTCCCACACCTACACCAAGTCGTTTTGCAAGCTTCTCTGTAATTACTACCGAGTCTTCTCCAAGCTCTATTGCCTGACCAGAAAGGCGATTACGCAGGGTTGCTAAACCGGTGAGGTCTTGAAGAGAATTGCTGGTCATAATAGTTGTTCTTGTCAGCGAGCCTGCCTTTTGTGTAGGTGACTCAAGAAGAACATTTTCTCTTGTTATGCGATGAATATTTGTGGCGCCCACTTGATTGAGCTCTGCATTAATCTGATCCGCTTCTTCGCTTGAAACATCGGAGGTCATTCCCACAATGTAGTCATAATGCGAGATAGCTGGCCATTGGTTATCAATGATGTCGCTAATGGAATCTCTAAGGCCAAAAGCCACTAATAAGAGTGCGGTACATCCAGCAATTCCCACCAGCGTCATAATCAAGCGTCGCTTATAGCGGACAAGGTTTCTGATTGTAACTTTCCACGAGAAAGACAATCTGGACCATAGAGGCTCAACGCGCTCAAGCAAAATCTTTGAGCCCGCTTTTGGAGCTTTTGGCAGCATAAGACTGGAAGGTTCTTCTTTTAGTGATGACAAGACGGCGGCCATTGTAGAGAGCAGCGTAATGCCTATACCGGAAAGTCCAGAGAGTAGCGCACTATCAAGCTGAATAGAATAAGGAGCTCCCCCATTTGGGATGGTATAAATTGACCCGTATGCAGAGATAATAACGCCTGGCAACACTTGACTTAAACATGCTATGCCAATAACGGCACCCAAAAGTGAGGCGAGCAAGGCATATAACAGGTACTTTGCCGCAATCTGAGCAGTTGAATAACCAAGCGCCTTATGAACACCAATAAGCGTACGCTCTTCAGAAACCATTCGCGTCATACTGGTAAGTGAAACCAGAGCTGCAACCAAGAAGAACATCAGTGGGAATACATTAGCAATATCATTGATACGCTCAGAGTCTGCTTGATAAGCTGCAACACCAATCTCTTTTGTGCGATCAAGTACATACACATCAGGTTCTTTAAGCTCATCAATCTTCTTTTGAGCTTCATCGAGCTCTTTCTGACCATCAGCAAGTTGTTTCTCAACCTTAGTGCGTTGCTCCTCAAGGCTTTGCCTTCCCTCAGTAGTCTGGGCTTCAGCGCTTTGAAGTGCTGTTTGTCCTGCGTTTAGGCGGCTAAGCGACGCGGCAAGTTTTTCCTGAGCTGCAGACAGCTGGTCTGCAGTAGCGCTTCTTGCTTCACTCAAGTCCTGGCGCGCCTGAGCTACCTGAGACTCTGCCTCATGCAGTTGAGCCGTACGCTGATCTAGCTCTTCTCGCGCTGCTGCTAAAGCCTGCTGCTGGGAAGCCAGCTCTGCCTCCGCAGCGCTAATCTGCGCCTGTGTGGCGAGAAGAGCGTCCGCTTGCGAGGTTGGTAGACCTAAAGCACTGAGCTGCTGCTGTGCTTCTTCTAGTGTAGAAGCCGTAATTCCTTGCGCAGCAAGTCCCGAAAGAAACGCATCTCTACCCGCTTCAAACGCACTCTTTTGCTGTGTAAACGTTGCTTGTCCTGCATTAAAAGCGGCAAGGCCAGCCTGATACTGAGCCTCTCCTGCACTAAGCTCAGCTGTTCCCTGGGCTATCTGAGCCTCTGAAGCTGCAATCTGAGCTTCCGCATGGGCAAATTGCTGCTCAGCACGGTAGCGCGAAGCAGTAAGCTGCTGACGTCCTGCATCATATTGGCGCTGACCATCAGCCAGCTTTTGCTGCTGAGCGGAAATCTGTGCCTCTGCATCGTCCAGCTTCTTCTGGGCATCCCCTAGTTTATCTGCGGCCTCTTGTCTTGATTGCTCCAGCTTTTGACGAGCCTCATCAACCTGTGCTTGCGCGTCATCTTTGAGCTCTTGCAAACGAAGAGCAGCAAGTGACGGATTCATCTGTGTAATGCGTTTTGCAACGCTATCAACTGCACTCTGATACGCCGATGAACCGCTCTTATACCTGGTAGCACCCTGAACCGTCAAATACACTTCGGTATAAGGGTCATCGTCTGCAAAAGCATCTTCAGTGACATACACAAACTGCTGCACAATGCCATTGCCTAACGATGTGGTGCCAAAATTGCTTACATACGGATAGGTTGGCGCATTTACAAAACCAACAACCGTGTACGAGCCGCCCTTTAAATGAACGCCGTTTGAAGTATCTGGCAGCTCAATCTGTTGGCCAAGGCTAATATCAGCACGTTTCTTGGGATCTGCGCTCATTACGCACTCGTAAGGCCCTTGAGGGAGCCTTCCCTCAACAACTATTGGCTGGTTCAGCTCACCGGGTCTAAAAGAACTCACACGAGCAGTAGATTGCGATGACGTCAACGTAGCCATAACGTCTACCGTGCGAGAAGGCATAACCGCCTCAACGCCCTCAACTGATGCAAGGGCGGAAACGTCCTTTTCGCTTAATCCAAGTGTTGAGATGACGCGAAGGTCATAAAGATGCTGGTTTGCGTAAAACGTATGAGCCGCTTCTTGCATGTCAGGGCTTGCCATTTTGAGTCCCGCAAAGAAGCCGCAGCCCAACGCCACAATTCCTGCAATTGCAAGAAATCTGGCGGGAGACCCTTTGATGGTCCGAGTAATCTCGGTGAAAAGAGCGTGGGGCATAACTACCACTCAACGGTAAGTGCGTCAGCTGGGTGCTGATTAATTTCTACCGATTGAGCCTGACCCTCTTTAACGTGGATTACCCTATCGGCAATTTGAGTGAACGCAAAGTTGTGCGTAACAATAGCCACGGTCTTATGCTGCTCTTTGCACATATCCTGCAAAAGCTTAAGAATTTGCTTTCCTGTTTTATAATCCAGCGCACCTGTTGGCTCATCGCAAAGCAAAAGACGCGGGTTCTTTGCCAAAGCACGCGCAATAGAAACACGCTGCTGCTCTCCACCAGAGAGCTGAGCTGGGAAGTTATCCATACGATGCTCAAGACCAACAGCTCGAAGTGCATCTTCTGGCTGCATGGGGTCAAGACAAATCTGAGAAGCAAGCTCAACGTTTTCTTTTGCAGTGAGATTAGGAACAAGATTGTAAAACTGGAAAACAAAGCCAATGTCGTGACGGCGATAGAGTGTTCTTTCTTTTTCTGAAAGCCTGCCAATTTCTTTTCCGTCTAAATAAATAGACCCGGAGGTACAGGTATCCATACCTCCGAGCATATTTAAGACAGTTGTTTTACCGGCGCCTGATGGGCCGACAATTACGCAAAGCTCGCCCTCTTCTATGGAGAAGTTCATGTCATGGACAGCGTGTACCTTGACGGAGCCCATGGTATACGTCTTTGTTACCTCTTTAAATTCAACAAAAGACATACGGTTCTCCTATAAGTAAGAATTCCTCCAAACAAGAAGAGAGTATGTGGGCAACTACTCCTGTGGAGCCTCAGGTGCTGCTGGAGCTTCTGGAGCTGCAGGAGCCTCAGGTGCGACGGTTGTGACAGTTGCTTCTGGAGCAGGTGCTGCTGTTGCCTCTGCAGTTACAGGGACAACAGGAGCAACTTCTGCGCCCTCAGTAGCAAGAGGCATTGGAGCAACAACAACCTCTTCCTCCTCAAGATCAGCCTGACGCTGGTCAAACTCTTTCTTAGCACGAACCCAAATGAGAAGCGCAAGAAGAGCGGTAAAGAGCAGGAAGGTAACAATCATGACGTTAAGAATAAGGGTGGTGAAGTTCACTGCCTGGCTGATAGAAATCATCACAGAGAGCTCTGTAAGTGCGGAAGTTAAACCAACTACAGAGAGAATGGAGAGACCCCACCTAAGACGAGGACGGAAGCCCCTCAGAAGACCTGAAACCGCAGCAAATAGGTAACACAGGAAAACAATGTAGGTGACACGTGCAAGTATCAGGGAAATTGGACTTGTCTGACGAGTTGCAAAGTTAAATACCGTGTGGAAATAGCTGAGATACTGAACTGGTGCAACAAAATCAATGACGATAAAAATGAGAGCCACAATTGCTGGGATGGCAATTTTTGCTTTGGGGTTCATGAAACCTCCTCGATTTCTTTATACGACCTGTCTATTTTATCGTATAAACCTATGACCAGTGTGGTAAGTCATGAAAGTCTTTTATATGGTCTTGAGCTTCTTGTTCTCTTTCTGCTAAAGCCTCTCTTAAACCCTTCAATGCATCAAAAGGCATGAATATTTTTGCTCTGTTTGCTCGTGACATGCGGGGGTGTCCGTAGTGCATCTGCGATGCAAACGCCTCCTCTTTTGCACCATCTTCCGCTGGCGAGAAATCCTGTCTAGGCTTCATTGGTTTCTTCTCCACTACGGTGTCCTCCAATCTGAGCATTTCTCTGTCGAGCAGTTGCTTCGGGAAGCAAGTCCATAGCTTTGAGCAAAGAGTTCTTTCCAAACTTCTTCTTTATGGCGTTGATGGTATCTTGGCGCTGGCGTTCTTTCTCTAAAACGGTAGTGTCCTGGAAAAGCGACGTCTGAATACCCGATCCCGTTTCTTCTTGAGTGTTTCCAAAGGTAAGGCCAACGCGATGCACGCTTTCTGAAGGTATTACTCGCTCGTCAAAGAAAGACAAAACCTCTGCCATAAGCTCATCTCTAGAGTTAGTAGGGTAAGAGAGTTTCCTAGTACCACTGCTGGAGGGAATATGTCTTCTCCAGTTTCTATAATCTCCGGTTTGCCTCAGCTCTTCCATCTGGCTCTCTGTTGCCGAGTAGCCAATATAGATACCAATAGAAGAGCAGACCAGCTTTTGCGTTACAAGCTCAAGCGTCAACGCCTCGACCATCTCTTTAAAGATGAGGCGTGCACCTTCTGTATCCCTGTTGTGATCAAAGACCTGTGCTGTTGAAACTGAATGGCTTTGAGACTTATAGGACTTAATGTCTGCAATGGTAGTTGGCTCAATGCCCCATGCATGATCAATAAGGATTTCTGCATCAACGCCAAATTCTTTATATAGAGGTTCTGTAGGAGCCATGGCAAGCTGTCCCATGGTGTGAATATTCATTGCCGCAAGACGCTTTTGAATACCAGCACCAATATGCCAAAAATCAGTCAAAGGTTTATGGTTCCAAAGTTTAAGTTTGTATGACTCTTCATCAAGCTCACCAAAGAAATTTGGGCTGTGCTTTGCCGTAATATCAAGCGCAATTTTTGCCAGATACAAATTTGGGCCCAAACCACACGTAGCAGGGATACCAGTGGTTTTTGCTACGTCTGCACGGATCTTCTCGCCTAGCTCTCTTGCTGTGCATCCGTAAAGCGATAAGTACGGTGTTACATCAATAAATGCCTCGTCAATGGAGTAAACGTGGATGTCTTCTGGGGCAATGTATTTGAGGTACACCGAATAAACGTCTGCAGAGCGCTCCACATACAAAGCCATGCGGGGAGAAGCCACCTCGTACGTAAGATTTTTGGGAATCTCAAAAACGCGACAACGTCCAGGAACACCCAACGCACGAAGCGCCGGTGAAACCGCCAAACAAATTGTCTTTTCTGTCCTGGTAAGATCTGCCACAACAAGCTTGGCCTTCATGGGATCAAGGCCCCGCTCAACACACTCAACCGATGCGTAGA
The DNA here is from genome assembly GCF_000565075.1 of Atopobium sp. BS2. GTDB lineage: Bacteria > Actinomycetota > Coriobacteriia > Coriobacteriales > Atopobiaceae > Lancefieldella. The sequence goes on along the minus strand of NZ_JDFG01000028.1, from coordinate 109,138 downwards.
AACTCTTTAAATCAATAACCAGGTACTGTTTTTGAGAAGGTGTCATGGCTTAGATAAGCACAATACCTTGAGAAACTTTTTCTGCCACGTCATTACCTACAAGATAACGGACAATCTCTAGGCCAAACTTAAGAGCGGTTCCTGCACCTTGGCTGGTAATGAAAGAACCATCAACACAAACCGCATCTTGCGAAAGATTGGCGCCATTCTCTGAGAGAAAATGCTGGAAACCTGGGTTGGAAGTGGCCTTCTTACCCGTAAGCAATCCGCGCTTTGCATAAATAGAAGGAGCGGCACAAATTGCGGCAAGTGCACGTCCATCTGCTGCAAACGCATCAACTGCCTGCATAAGTGGCTCACAAGCCTCAAGATTAGTGGTTCCGGGAAGACCACCAGGAAGCACCAACATGCTGTAATCATCAAACGAGACCTGACTGAGCAGCTTGTCTGTTAAAAAGGTAACCTGGTGAGAAGAAGTCACGCTCAAAGAATCAGATATAGACACTTTGTCACAGGGAATACCTGCACGATACAGGACGTCAACAACGCTCAGTCCCTCAATCTCTTCACAACCATCAGCAAAAAAGACAGCAACGCGCTTGTCAGTACATGGTGTAAACATCTGACTCCCTTCTCGACTAAAACTAGTACAAGTGTACGCCTTTTTACACAAAAATGGACACTCAAGTTTGTGCTTGAGTGTCCAAAATTTTACCCAGTTAAATTGTTACAGAAAGTACCCGTCAAGCCCCCTATAGCCTGGCGAGAAACCCTACTCCTCGTTAATGCCCTCGTTAATAGCCTGAGCGATAGCTTCCTGATCATTAGAGCCACGAAGTAGAGACTTAAACTCATCTCTCATCAGAAGAACAGCGGTCTTAGAAAGAAGCTTGATGTGAGTGGTGCCAGCCTCTCCGTCTGGAACAAGCAGAGCAATAGCTACATCAACGGGCTTCTCGTCAAAAGAAGGCCACTCAAGAGGGGTGCTGTTCTTGAAGACAAAGACAGCTGCGTCCTTGATAGCAGCATCTTTTGCGTGTGGAACTGCAAAACCGTCAGTCATGCCGGTCTCGCCCATTTCCTCACGAGCCAAAAAAGCATTGTAAACAGCGTCTGCATCGTCAGTTACGCCAGCTTCCAATGATTTATCGGCAATAAAACGCAGGACATCATTACGGCTCGCTGCGTTCTGGTTTACAAAAACATTGTCTGCCTTAACAAAACCGCTCATGAATCTTCCTTCCGTATGTTTGAGCTTTGTGGCTCAGTAACTTCGTATGTAGTAATAATACCCGCAATGAAACAAAATTTGCCTTGAAAAACTTTACTTTAGAGCCATCCTCAGAATCTGCTGAACATCTGCTGTTTTAAGTTGCATAAAGTTGCCTGCATGGTCTCCACCGCGAGCGTCAATAGTGCCCTCAGCCATCTGAAGAATATCCTCTTCAGAAGGGGCAACTCCAAGCTCAGCAAGGGAGGTTGGCATACCAATTGCATGACACCACTGGTTCCAAGCTTCAATTCCTGCAAGGCCTGTAGCGACAGGATTATGGAAATTGTTTTGAACTCCAAAAACATTGACGGCAAACTGCGCAAAGCGCTCTGGATCTTGGTCCATAACGTAGCGAGCCCAGCTTGCCCAAATAGCTGTGAGTCCAGCACCGTGAGCGACGTCATACTTTGCGCTGAGCTCATGCTCAATTGCATGAGAGGCAAAATCGCTTACGCGACCAGTACCGGTAAGTCCGCAGTGAGAAAGCGACGAGGCCCAGAGCAAATCTGCTCGTGCAGCGTAGTTCTCTGGCTCTTTGACAGCAACCAGAACAGCTTCTTTTACGGTACGCAAGAGTCCCTCAGCCAGCTCGTCAGTGAGCGCCACGTCCTTCTCGAGCGTAAAGTAGCGCTCCATGGTGTGCATCATGATATCTGCGCCCGTTGACGCCGTCTGATAAGCGCTTACAGAATAAGTGAGCTCTGGATTCATGATGGCAAAGCAAGGACGACCGCTCTGATGGTGATAAGAACGTTTAAGCACACGACCATCGGCCAGCGTAATGTTCATGACAGAAGAATCTGAGGTCTCAGAGCCAGTTCCTGCGATAGTAGAAATGACACCAATAGGAGCCGCCTTTGAAACACTGACCTTATGCAAATAGAGGTCTTCAAGAGAAACATCATTGGCTAAGCCGTATGCAATAGCTTTAGCAGAATCCATGACAGATCCGCCACCGATAGCCAAAATGAAGTCAACACCCTCGCGTTTACCCAGCTCTACAGCTTCTTCTGCAAGCTCTAAACGAGGGTTAGGAACAACTCCACCACAGTCAACATAAGTAATTCCGGCATCGCTTAAAAGCTGGTGAATCTGGTCAAGCAAGCCGCTCTTTACCACATGATTGCCACCAAAATGCACTAGCACCTTGCTGCCTCCGTGAGCAGAGACAAGCTCTGCCGCACGAAGCTGAGTATCTTTTCCAAAAACCACCTGAGTAGGTACAACGTACTCAAAATTAACCATAACTAAAGACCTTTCTTACCTACTCGAGCAACATCTTAAGCGCGAGGCTCTTCTCCCCACCAGAACGTTGCAACAGTTCCAGGACCAGTATGAACGCCAATTGTTGCACCAATAGTAAAGATGTTGATATCGCCTGTCTGAGGAAGCTTCTCTTTAATAAGCTCTTTAACAGCCTGAGCATCAGAAGCACACTCGGAGTTAGAGATAAACACCTTACGCGCGTAAGCATTTCCCTGCTCAGCGGTTTGAGTCATAATCTCAACAACGCGAGCAATTGCCTTCTTTTTGCCACGTGCCTTCTCTTTAACGGCCAAAGAACCGTCAGCCTCAATATCCATAACAGGACAAATGTTAAGCATGCCGCCAAGCAGGCCAGCTGTCTTAGAAATGCGACCACCACGAACAAAGAAGGTCAGATCTGTTGAGAAGAACCATCCATACACACGGTGACGAGCCTCTTTAGCCCATGCTACCGCCTCGTCAAAAGACAGACCCTCATCGCGCTTATCGGCAAGACCGTCTACCAGCAAACCATAGCCAGAAGATGCCTGAAGAGAATCGACAACCTCAATCTTTCTGTCAGGAAACTCCTGCTCAATTTCTACCTTTGCCTGGCAAGCAGACTCATACGTTCCAGAAACGCCAGAACTCAACGAAACATGAAGAACGTCTTTGCCCTCCTCAAGGAAAGGACGCCAGAAGGCCATGTACTCACCAATTGATACCTGTGAAGTACGGCACTCAGCGCCTGCAAGCATCTTTTTATAGAGGTCAGCTGGTGCATTAGTGCGACCAAAGTCATCCTTGCACTGGACACCATCAAGCTCGTAGTTGAAATATACGTATTTCACATCACGTGACTGAAGGTACTTCTCACTTACATCGGCCGTAGAGCAACAGGTCAGAACGTAGTTGGACATACGAGTCTCCTTGAAATATCTTCTTGCATATAACAAACGCACACACTTATTTTTCTTGCAGATGTGAGTATACTTCTAATCTCATTTTTATGCTGCTTGTGGGGCGCTTCAAGTGCAAAATCACGTATACTTGCACGCGTTTGATTTTCTCAAATCACTACCTATACCTTAACTTTTACCTTCGATGGGAATGGATAGCGCGTGGCATCATCAGATCTTTCTACTAGAAACTCTTCCGGACTCACACTAGATACTTCTTCTACGCTTGTATGGAAGTTTGCTCTTCTTATCTGCGCACTTATCTGGGGCGGGTCATTTGTCGTTATCAAAGATGCAATTAGTTATATCTCGGCAGCTTGGCTTATGACCTTACGTTTTGTCTTTGCCGTAGGTATTGTTGCCATCATCTTTAGAAAAAAACTTAAAGAACACTTGAATGTCACACATATCAAATACGGCGTGCTCTTAGGCGTTCTTAACGGTCTAGGATTTCTGTTCCAAAATGGAGCTCTTGCTTATACCACTGCAGGTAAAGCTGCTTTTATTGCATCAATTTATTGCGCGATGATTCCGTTTGTAAACTGGCTCATTGCAAAGAAAAAACCTCATGGAACCAGTATCTTTGCAGCCTTTTTATGCGTAGCTGGCATTGGTCTTATCTCACTGGGCACTGATTTTTCGTTCTCGTTTGGCTTGGGCGAGCAGATGACATTGCTCTCAGCCATTATTTTTGCCTTCGTTTTTGTGCTTACTGCCGAGCTTACTCACAAATACGACATCATCACACTTACGGTGGTGCAGCTTGGCGTGAGCGCCCTTCCCTGCCTTGCCTACGCGCTTTGCTTTGAAACGGTTCCCAATTTTGCGGCACTGCCCATAAATGCCTGGGTTGCCCTCGCCTACATCACTCTTATTGCAACCGCACTGACTGGTGTTTTGCAGAACCGCGCACAGAAGTCAGTTACTCCTGTTCAGGCCTCACTAATAATTTCTCTGGACAGTATTTTTGCAGCAGTTTTTGGCGTGATCTTCCTTGCCGAAGTTATTACCCCTACAATTTTCCTGGGCTTCATTGTTATCTTTGTTGCTATCTTTATCAGCGAGCTTGGCGAGAAACCCGCAGAGCCCCAAACTTCTTCAGAAAACTAAAGCTCTCTATACAACACGACCCTAAACAAAAAGCCCGCAGACGCGGGCTTTTTGAATGCGATAAGCAGCTTTTACATCTCTCGAGAGCTTAGCATTGGCCCATCGGACCAAAGGGTAACCTCTCCTGAAGCCAGTGTTTTAGGAACATCAATAAGACGCTGATTGGAAGAGCCTCTAAAACGCAAGGTAATATCGTGGAGACTCTGAACCCATGGACCGTCTACGAGAACATCAATATAAGACAGAATGCGGTCAGTGTACTCTGTGTGCCACTTTCCCTCGGTCAGCTGATCCCAAGTGTGACCCGAATACATCCAAATGCTCTTTTGTGGGTAGGTAGCTCTAACCTTCTCGATAAACTCAACAAGACCTTCTTGGTTTTCTGGCTCAAAAGGCTCTCCACCAAGGATGGAAAGACCGTTGATATAGACAGGTGCAAGAGAGTCAATAATCTCTTGCTCAACTTCTGGAGTAAACTCTCCGCCGCTCTTGAAGTCCCACGCCTCGTAATTAAAGCAGCCTTCACAGTGCAGACGGCAGCCTGAAACAAACAGGGTTGTTCTTACGCCAACACCATTTGCAATATCTGAAAACTTAATGTTTGAATAGTTCATACATAACCTTTGATGGGTAACTTCCACATATTGTGGATGTTACCTGATAGAGATAATAAAAACGAGCAGAAGGGCCAAGGCGCTCTTCTGCTCGTTTGTCTAGTACATAAATCTTAGAGGTGAAGGACGCGGTCCTTGATCTCCTGGGTACGGCCCTGGTTCCAGAACTGGGTACCAATGTAGCCGCAGGTACGACGAGCAACATTCATCTTGGTCTGGTCACGGTTGCCGCAGTGTGGGCACTCCCAAACCAGCTTACCGTCCTCCTCGACAATATGAATCTCACCGTCATAACCGCACTCCTGGCAGAAGTCAGACTTGGTGTTGAGCTCTGCATACATGATGTGGTCATAGATGAACTGCATGACGCTGAGAACAGCCTCGATGTTGTCCTGCATGTTAGGAACCTCAACGTAAGAGATTGCTCCACCTGGGGAAAGACGCTGGAACTCAGACTCAAACTGAAGCTTCTGGAATGCGTCAATCTCTTCTGCGACGTGGACGTGGTAGCTGTTGGTGATGTAGCCCTTGTCGGTGATGCCTGGGATAACACCAAAGCGACGCTGAAGTGCCTTAGCAAACTTGTAGGTAGTGGACTCAAGAGGAGTTCCGTAGAGGGAGTAATCGATATCCTCTGCTTCCTTCCACTCGGTGCACTTATCGTTCATGTGCTGCATAACCTGGAGTGCAAATGGAGTTGCCTCTTTGTCAGTGTGGCTGTGACCAGTCATAGCCTTAACGCACTCGTATAGGCCTGCATAACCAAGGGAGATAGTGGAATATCCGCCGTAAAGCAAAGGATCGATAACCTCACCTTTGTCCAGGCGAGCAAGTGCGCCGTACTGCCAAAGGATTGGAGCAGCATCGGACAGGGTGCCCTTCAGACGATCGTGACGAGCGCGGAGTGCACGGTGGCAAAGCTCAAGACGCTCATCAAAGATCTTCCAGAACTTGTCCATATCGCGACCAGCAGAAAGAGCAACGTCAGGAAGGTTGATAGTTACAACACCCTGGTTGAAGCGGCCATAGTACTTAGGCTTGTTTGGCTCATAGTTCTTAGCGCGAGCAACGTTGTTGAAGCCATTACCAGAACGGTCTGGAGTCAGGAAGGAACGGCAACCCATGCAGGTGAAGGTATCGCCCTCGCCTTCCTTCTCGCCCTTAGAAAGCTTGTACTCCTTCATCTTCTTCTCAGAGATGTAGTCAGGAACAAGGCGGCGAGCGGTGCACTTTGCAGCCATCTGAGTGAGGTAGTAGTACTTGGAATCCTCGTAAACGTTGTCCTCTTCAAGAACGTAGATGAGCTTAGGGAATGCAGGAGTAATCCAGACACCCTCCTCGTTCTTTACGCCCTGGTAACGCTGACGGAGCATCTCCTCAATGATGAGTGCAAGGTCCTGCTTCTCCTGCTCATTCTTTGCCTCGTTGAGATACATGAAGACGGTGATGAAAGGAGCCTGACCGTTGGTGGTCATCAAGGTGACAACCTGGTACTGAATGGTCTGAACGCCACGAGAAACCTCATCGCGAAGGCGCTTCTCAACCATCTCGTTGAGCTGCTCAGCAGAGAGCTCAACACCGACGGAGTTCATCTCCTCCATAACGGTCTTGCGAATCTTCTTACGAGAAACATCAACAAAAGGAGCAAGGTGAGCCAGAGAGATGGACTGACCACCGTACTGGCAGGATGCTACCTGAGCAATAATCTGAGTTGCAATGTTGCATGCAGTGGAGAAGCTGTGTGGACGCTCAATCAGAGTACCAGAGATAACAGTGCCGTTTTGCAGCATGTCATCAAGGTTGATGAGGTCACAGTTGTGCATGTGCTGTGCAAAGTAATCGGAATCGTGGAAGTGGATGAGACCCTCGTTGTGAGCAGCAACAATATCCTCTGGAAGGAGCTCACGCTGAACGAGGTCCTTAGAAACCTCACCAGCCATGTAGTCACGCTGAACAGAAACAACGGTAGGGTTCTTGTTGGAGTTCTCCTGCTTGACTTCCTCGTTGTTGCACTCAATCAGAGACAGAATCTTGTCATCGGTGGTGTTCTTGTGACGCTTCTGGTTCTGAATGTAGCGGTAAATGATGTACTTACGAGCAACCTCAAAGCGGTCAAGAGCCATGAGCTGATCCTCGACAAGGTCCTGGACCTCCTCGACGGTGACGGTGTGTCCAGCCTTCTCGCACTCATCGGTAACGTTGAGGGAAGCAAACTGAATCTCACGCTCAGTCAGGCGCTGATCCTCAGGGACCTCTGCGTTAGCCTTAGCGATTGCGTTAACAATCTTCTCTACCTCGAAGGTGACCTCTGAGCCATTGCGCTTGATAATCTTCATGTGCAAACTCCTTGAACAAACGTTGGTGAAAGCAACGCTTTCATGCGTGTTTAATTGGATTATCACTGCGGTTCCTAAGCTTTTGCCTAAGCGAAGTGGTTGGGAACCCGCTTGTGTGATGGGAACTACTATGCCACAACTTATAGTGTTTGAGTTCGAGAACTATAACAATATATTGTGAAATTTCCACACGAATACAAAATTATGTATTGACACGTTATGGCAATCAATATCTCTGCAGGTAGAAAATTAGCTAGAAAGTTCGCTAATTACAAAATTTATTAATGGTCAAAAAATAATTCGATTTTTTGTATGTAGGCATTCGTCGCCTTTCACAAATGCCCCACAATTCGTCCCTCAGCGCTCACTTTTGTTGAGCGTTTGGGGACTAAAAAAGCCGACACAAAATGTCGGCTTTGGTGGCTAGTCTAGTGGAGGTTGTGGACGCCAGGTTGCATCTTTATAGATAAGACGTGCATCCTTCCAACCCTTAATAAGGCGAGAAAGACCAGACGAGAAGTGCGCTCTATCTACCAAAATGAGTCGAATAATCTCTTTTGCAAAGGTGAGCGCAGTGCCAACACCAAAGAGTACGGGATTGTAATCACCGTGAACCTGGAAGTAACGAGCAATATAGCCGCGGTTACGTGTGATGTAATAGCGCGTCATATCAGAAGTTGAATTAAGCTGACGCACAGAACCAATGCTCTGACCAGGAACTTCTCGACATCTTGAGAGAACAAAGTCTGGAATCAAAATAGGCTGCGTCACCTTACTGGCCAAATAGCCGTACAGAGCATCGTCCCAGTAGATAAAGAAACGTGCATCAGGCAGGCCAATCTTCTGCACTACAGAGCGCTTAAAGCAGGCGCCCTCAAAGCACATAACATTGCACTCACGGTACGCAACGCCATCAAAACCGGCCTTTGCCAGCGGATTATAGATGCCCAAAGCGGTACTAAAACGATACTGCCAGAAGAAAGGACCGCCATCAAAGTCGTAGCGCTGGCCCTGGATGACCTCGGCCTTGTCTGACCATGCGTCAAGCTTATCAAGACCATCAGGCAGCACGGCAACATCATCGTCCATAACCCAGAACCACTCAGCGCCCAGCTCATAACCTACGTGCACACCCTCAGAGAAACCACCGGAACCGCCGGTATTTTGCTCCATAGGCACATAGCACACGCGATTAGTGCCCCCGTGGACATCAGGATCTGTAGTGGTTTCTCCCCACAAGGTTTTGACCTTCTCGGAAAAGTCAGACACAAGTGAGGCTGTTTCAGAGGAGTTCTCGTTGTCCACAACAATGATGCGCCATGGTGCCTGCGTAAGCTGCGTAATGGAATTAAGCAGGTTAGAGAGCAGTTCCTGGCGTTTGAAGGTAACTATGACAAGAGCAGTGCGCTTCATATTTCCCCAAAATGTGACTTCGTGAGTGGGTGAGTGCCTCTATAGTATAGAGCAGCAATCAAAAGGAGTTTAGATGAGTCACACGCAAAACCACCAACCCTTGGTTTCTCTTGTTGTGCCTATATATAACGTTCAGGATTATCTGGAGCAGTGCCTGGCAAGCATTCAATCGCAGAGCTATACCAACCTGGAGATTATCTGCTTAAACGACGGCTCAACTGACTCGTCTTTAGCTCTTTTAGAAGCATATGCTGCCCGCGATGGGCGCCTTGTCATCATAGATAAAGCAAACGAAGGTTACGGAAAAACATGTAATCGTGGTATTGCCGCAGCTCACGGCACATGGGTAGGAATTGTTGAGCCTGACGATTACCTTGAGCCAACTATGGTTCAAGAGCTTGTTGATCTTATCCAAGCAAACGGCGGAGAAGACCAGGTAGATATTGCACGTTCTGCGTATTGGCGTGTGTTTGGCAATCAGAAAAACGGTCGAGCAGGAGCAAAGTCGCAGGTAAAGAATGCTGCTGGTTCTGGCGAGCACAGGATTCCATGCGCTTATAAGGGCCGCGTCAAACCCAAGCATCAGCCCTGTTCTATTGACCAGATGGCTCAGCTTCTGTTGCACCATCCTGCCATTTGGACAGCACTCTATCGCAAAGAATTCTTGACCCAGAACAACATCAGCTTTAAAGAAGTCCCTGGTGCAGGCTGGGTTGACAACCCCTTCCTTATTGCCTCACATTGCTGCGAAGCTCGCATAGTGTACACAGACTCTGCGCTTTATAACTATCGCGAGAATGGCTATGCAGAAGCTGCCACCTTTGCGCAGCGTCAGCCCAAAATTCCGCTTGAGCGCTGGAATGACATGATGGACGTTGTGGATGCACGCAACATCACCTCAGACGTAGCGCTCAACGCGCTCACGCTGCGCGGCATCAACTACGCACTGCTTACAAAAGACGCACTTGTCTGGCGAGAAGAACATGATGCTGCAGGTCAGATTGACTCAGAAGTGCGCGATCTTCTCGCCAAGAGCTTTGAGCGCATGGATGCAAAGCACGTGTTTGAAAACCCAGCAATCTCAGGCTCTGGAAAAGCTTTCTTTGCACAAGTGCGAGGTATTGCTTTGCCTAAAGATGATAAGTTTGCTCGCTATGCTTATCTAGCCAAAGAGGGATTTTTCCGTGTCAAAAATGACGGCATTGCACAGACGTTTAAATCGCTCATGGACAGGCGTTAAAGCCGGCAACATCAAGCTGTCAAATACCGGCCAACCTTACACGAAGTTACTTACGCAAGTGGTATACGCATAAAGCGTGCGTACCATACAGCTCTTCGTGCATAGGCATAGCGTGCCTGTACTGTGGTAGACAAAATGGCACCAAGCAAAGCATGAGCAACCAATCGCGGAGAAGTTGCTTCAGTAACAATCAGATGAGCTACAGGATTAGAAAGAATCTTAACAATTAGATTTTCTTTTTCCTCATGGCTAAGCTGGGATTCTCCGTTAAAAACGGGATACATGTTTTTAAGAAGCTTGCTGATCAGATAACGACTAATCAACTTTTGAACTTTCTTGGAGTTTGCAAAGCCAAGATGCTTGGCAAGAGCACCAAGTGCCTGACGCTCTTGGGTAAGTTTATCCATAGCGGCAGTAATAGTTTCTTCTTTCTTAGAAGAATCTGCTGGTACATCAACAAAAATTGCTTCAGGAGCGTACGTGATGTTTTTTGCAATCTCAAAACAATAGCCTACAAAATTGCATTCACCATCAGTCTCTGGCTCATGTTTGATATCGGTCAAAATACGCGTTGAGCACAGCTTTCCGCTCATAGACGTCAAATAAGGAAGCTGTGACTCCTCAAATACCTGCGACAATGCAGAAGCCTTTGCACCAAAAGCCCTTTTGCATTCCATAGGTGAATTGGCAGTTTTCATGTGTGCAATAACAATATCTGCCGCTTTAGGTGAACCAACAGGACCGAGAGCAGTAGCTGCAGTATAGAGCTTCTGCAAAACATGGGGATTAAACCTATAAGAAGGCTCAGTAGTAAGCGTATAAGCTCCACGAGCTCGACCCTGAGCAATCTCAAGCGCAACAAAATGGCTAATGCCCGATTGGCACAGGACATCTAAGCGAGGCTCTTGATTAGCAAGGTTATCCAGCATGCGAGCAATCTGAGGGTCGGAGCTGTTATCAACAATGATGAGCTCCCAATGAGGGTATGTCTGCTCTTGAAGTTGCCTAATTACCGTTCTAATAGCATCAGCATCATTATCAGCGGCCATGAGAACCGAAATCATATGTGGATTGTATGAGCGCTCGTGCATTCCACATCCCCCAAACTGGTCCTAAATTTTAGATACCAGTTTACCCATAAAAAGTGAATTAAAAAGACATTTTTATTCTATCAAAATCTCTCCACACATCGTGTTTAACTGCTGTTATGTGGACATCTGACCTGTTTTGTAGGAGCGGCGCTACACACAACGCCCATAACGTCTATACGAGCATACCAACAAGCTTTCCTAAGGCCGTAGGGTCAACGGTAGTGCCACTTGAACCTTCAACAACAGGAGCTTCATCATGCTCAAGATTAGACACGCCAATTGGCTGCACAATCTCTACAAGCTCAAGAAGCTGATTGGGCTTCATATCGGTAATCATTGAAGACAACAAACTAGAAGCATTGCTTACCAGTGAACGAGCGCCCGAACCAGAAAGTGCCGAGATTTTCTCCCACACATCATCTGTGGCAATGATAACGTGCGTAATCTTAATGTTGGTGACAGAAGCAAGTGCGCTAACAAAAGCGATCTGACCGTCATCTTTGTAAATATCTGCCAGTGTTTTAGCGTTTGAGTCTACTTCTGCATACACATCAGTAGGAATAGACACTATATGGCCGGTTCCCTGCGTACGATCAATGACCAAAAGCCGTACAGACTGAAGCGTCGACTCCCCTGCCTTAAGCGAATTTGTGCTGATAACGGCATAGGTAAGAAAGTCATCATCAGATTGTGTAGTGCCATCCGGATTACCTGAAACACTTTGACTCTTTACAGCCTTGTTAAGCCCATGATCTCCCAAGTGAGACTCAAGCTGCGCGCGATCCCAAAGAGTTACAACAACAATGCCTACAAGAACAGCAACAATGGCAATTACGGCAAGGCCAATCACGTTGGTATAGGGATTCTCACGCGGAACATCGCTGCGCTCAAATCTTTCTCTTTTCCTAAACATACTGGCTCCTTGCCTCACTGTTCATCAGTTCTGCAAGAGCTCCTAAAAAGACGCTCTCTTCTATGATGCTATTTCTTTGCAAAGGAAACCACCGCACACAATACAAGTGGTAGAAAAGACTTCGTAAACGGCGCGAGAAGGACGATGAAGCCGCACTGCGCACAGAAACTGCGAGGCAATCAAAGAACCGAAAGCGCTACCAAGGTTGCAAAACACCCTCTGGATAGCGAACGCTCACAAACGTAAGGCCCTGAGCAGGCGCACAACTGCCAGCAGCAATTCTATTCTGGGCGGCTAGAACCTCGTCGATCCACTCAACAGGCCTGTGACCTCGGCCAATCTCAACCAGCGTACCCACAATCGTACGCACCATGTTATGCAAGAAGGCGTTGCCCGTAATATCAACTGCAATGAGTTTCTCGCCAGCCTCTTCAATTTCTTCAACGGTAAGGCACTCCACAAAACGATGCGTTGGCTTGCCCTCGGCAGAAATTGCCTTGCAGAAGCTCTTGAAATCGTGCTCCCCCACCAACGCCTGCGCCGCCTTGTCCATAAGCTCTGCGTCCAAGTGGCCGTTGTACCACCACACGTGGTCCCAGCCCAGCACGGGACGAGCGCTACCTGCACAAATGCGATAGCGATACGAGCGAGCCTGGGCATCAAAGCGTGCCGAGAAACCCTGTGGGGCACGGAAGAGTTGTCGGATAGAGATGTCATCGTCGGTCAGAGCGGTGAGCGAGCGGACGAGTTTCTCGCCAGACAGTGCCAGCTCAGCGCCGTATACGGGAAGGCTCACGTACTGGGCCTGGGCGTGCACGCCGGCGTCGGTTCTGCCCGCGCAGGTGAGCTCGACCTCTCTGCGCAAAACGGTCTGAAGCGCGCGGCGAAGGTCGCCTGCCACGGTGCGCTGGGTGGGTTGCTCGGCAAAGCCGCAGAATGCAGCGCCGCGATAACCTAGCTGGATAACAAGCGTGGCTTCAGGCTCAGAAGGAACTTCAGCGAGAGTCTCAGGAGCTGAAGGCTCAGCCGAAGACTCCTCGCATGCATCAAAACTGCAATTTGATGCAATATTTTGTGATGTTTCTGAGTTCATGAAGCTCCCTGAAATGACTTGTGCCCGCTAGAGTGATTGTATCGTAGGCTCAAAGTTGACGCACGTATTGTAGCTGCTGGACACAAGACCGCTACAGCAATGCAAGATCACTACAGCCTTGTAAGACCAAGGCACAGCGCAACCCACAGCAGCAACACTACCCAGTCAACAAGCTGCATTTTTGCAGAGATACGTGTACGTTTAGCTGCGCCAAGGCAGCGATCTGTCATTGTTTGCGCCATCTGATCTGCGCGCTGAAAGAGCGAGACGGTCAGCGGTACCAAAAGCGTAAACCACTTTTTGATGCGCTCAACAATACCGCCCGATTCAAAATTGAATCCACGCGCCCTCTGAGCTGCTCTAATTCTGTCGAGTTCTTCTAAGGTAAGCGGAATTGCCCTCAGAGCAATTGAGAGCACAATGCTCAAACCATCAACGTCAACACGAATAAGACGCAGAGGCAGCAACAGTACAGAAAAGCCATCAGCAAGCTGCGTAGGTGTAGTTGTTGACGCAACCGATAAAACCAGCGCCAAGGCAAGCAACACGCGGGCAATGGCTACGGTGCTTCTGTAAAAACCCGCCACAGATAGACCAACTGAGCCGGAGAAAATGATATCGGGATGTCCTATAAACACCAGCGTATTGGCCACAAATGATATAAGCAAAATGAACGCTGCAGGCTTTGCTACGCGCAAAAACTCTGGCAAGCTTACACGAGCACTCCACAAAAGGCTCACGCAAATCAAAGCAAATACCATAAAAGCGAGTGGCTGTTGTACTGAGAAGAGAGCAACAATACCCACAAAAGTGGCAACGATTTTTGTCTGCGCTGTCAATGAAGCAAGCGAGAAGTACTTAAGCAGAGCACAGGGGCACTTAGACATAGCAGGCCTCCAAAAGCTCATGCAATACGCTTACAAACAGCGGGCAATCAAGCTGCGCAACCTCGTATATCTCTGGGGTTGTCTGTGCTTCTTGCACGTTGACGTCTGCAACAACACAGCCCTTCTCGAGAAATACTACTCTGTCAGCAAAAGGAAGCCATTCGCTTACATCATGGGTGATTGCAAGAACCGCTTTGCCCTCGTTTGCCAGCTCGCGAGCAAGATGCAGCACCTGCGAGCGCGCCTCGCCATCAAGTCCAGACGTTGCCTCATCAAACACCACCGCGTACGTTGCGCAGGCCAGCGTTCCTGCAAGCGCTGCGCGACGAGCCTGGCCACCAGAAAGCGTTAGCGGAGACGCATCCATGACCTGCTGATCAAGCCCCACACGTGCTGCCGCATACGCGACAAGCGCCTCAACATCGTCTGGCGAGAAACCCTTGTTAGTTGGACCAAACGCGATATCTTCAGCAACACTTTGGGCAAAGAGTTGATCCTGAGGGCGCTGAAAACACATGCCGACATCTCCAGGGCACACCAGTCGCGCATCGATTGTTGCGTGCCCGGTATCAGCCTCTATGAGGCCAGCGGCTATGCGGGCGCAGGTTGTTTTTCCAGAGCCAGAAGCGCCTACCAGAACAACAAGCTCCCCTGTGGCAGATAGTGTTACGTCATGCAGAACGGGCCTGTCAAACGCGTGAGACACGCCACAAACTGCCAGCTCGTGTTCCTCGCCAAGCGCCTGGATCCCGTCATAGTTGTTTGCTCGCACCACCTCAAGGGCACGCTGATACACAAGGGTATCCAAAGCATCAAACGCAAGGTTGTTCTGAATAAGAAACGCAACAAACTCTGATGCGTTAAAAGGCACATCAAACTTATAGCCAGCCTGTGCAGCTATATGCGCTGTTGCTGTGAGTGCATCATCAAAACCAGCGTTTGCGATTGCATTTGCATCCAAGAGAAACTCTGTGGGAGTTCCCGACCAAACTAACTGGCCTTTCTCCAAAACAAGTACCTGGTCAGCCCCGGGAAGAGACTCAAACGAATGAGAAATCTCAAGCACACCCATCTCGTTTGTAACAAGGGTATTTACCAGGTTAGAAAGGTGATTTCTGAATCGAGTATCAAGCTGAGCAAATGCCTCATCAAGCACCAGATAACGTGGATGCACTGAAAGCGCTGCTGCAATAGAAACAAGCTGCTGTTGGCCTCCAGAAAGCGTATGGGTAGGCGCGTCAATCAAATCGGCAATGTCACAAAGCTCCAGTGTTTGAGTAACACGAGAAACAATCTCTTCTTTTGGCAGTCCAAGATTAGCAGGACCAAAGGCAACCTCGTCAAAGACAGTTGCACATACCAGCTGCGCTGTTGGATCTTGACGAACCATTCCCACAACGGAAGAAATCTGAGTAGACGGCACTACGGTCACTGATTTGCCGTCTACTAAAACCTCTCCGGATAGAGGAAAAAGTGATGCATTACAAAGATTTGCAAACGTTGACTTACCTGAACCATTATGGCCAAGCACAACCGTTCTAGAGCCCGGCTTTAGGGTGAATGAAACGTTATCAAGGGTTAGTGCCATTGTGTGCAGAGATTGGCTCTCAGTGGCTCCTACGGCATCTTTAGAAGCAGAGTCAGTCAAAGATTGTGCTGCAGCTGACGTACCGTATGCGAAAGATACGTTTTTGAACTCAATCATGACAACCCTCCTTTATTTGAAAAAGAGGTCCCAGCAAAAAGCCAGGACCTCTTCAGATTCACTTTGACAGAAGTTACTCTGCAACCTCTTCGGTCTGCTCGGTCTCCTCTGCTGGAGCCTCGGTCTCCTCTTCCTTTACAGGAGCAGGAGCAACCTTGGTAGCCTTAGCCTTCTTGTTAGAAGCCTTTGGCTGAACTGGCTCGGTAACAAGCTCAAGGATAACAACCTCAGAAGCATCGCCCTTACGAGGACCAAGCTTCATGATACGGGTGTAGCCGCCGTTGCGGTCAGCCCACATACCCTGAGCAGCCTTGTCAAATACCTCACGGACAAGCTCTGCGTTACCAACCTTGGCCATAGCAAGACGACGAGCGTGAAGGTCGCCGCGCTTTGCCCAAGTGATGACCTTGTCGACCTCGCCGCGAACTGCCTTAGCGCGGACGTCAAGAGTCTTAATACGATCGTTAGTGAAAAGGGCTTGGATCAGGCTCTTCTTGATGGCCTTGGTGTGGCTAGCATCAGTACCAAGCTTCATGCCCCTCTTCTTATTGTGCCTCATAATTTACATTCTCCTATGCGTGACAAGGCGCGACTAAGCCTTAAGGGACAGGCCCATGCTCTCGAGCTTTTCCTTGACTTCTTCAATAGACTTAACACCAAAGTTTCTGATGTTGAGAAGATCGTTCTCAGAGAAATCAACGAGCTGACGGACAGAGTGAATTCCTGCACGCTTGAGGCAGTTGTAAGAACGGACGGAAAGGTCCAAATCCTCAACCTGCTTCTCAAGCTCGGAATCGTCCTCGACGTCTGCCTTAGCAAAAATCGAAGCCTCTTCCTGAGTCTCGTCAAAATCAGTAAGTCCCATGAATGCGCTCATGTGCTGGTTAATGATGTTTGCAGCCTCAACGACAGCCTCGCGAGGGCTGATTGCACCATTGGTCTCAACCTCAAGCACCAGACGATCATAGTCGGTGTGACGGCCAACACGGCAAGGCTCAACAGCCTTAGCGCAGCGGCGAACTGGCGAGAAGATCGAGTCAACGTGAATGAATCCAATTGGATCGCTCTCACGCTCGTTATCCTCACCGGAAACATAACCGCGACCATTACCAAGGCGAAGTCTCATGGAAAGATGAGCTCCCTCAGCAAGAGTGCAAATGTGCTGAGCTGGGTTAACCAGCTCGTAGCCCATAGGAACATCAAGATCAGCACCAGAGACTTTGCAAGGACCATCAACAGAGATGGAAGCCTCAGCCTCATCAGAGTTGTTGGTGTTGCGGAAAACTAGGCCCTTAACGTTCAGAACGATGTCAGTAACGTCCTCATAGACGCCTTCAACCGTAGTGAACTCATGCTGAACGCCATCAATCTGGATGGCCTCAACCGCAGCTCCCTCAAGAGAGGAAAGCAGTACGCGGCGGAGGGAGTTGCCAAGCGTGTCACCATAGCCACGCTCAAGCGGCTCTACGCTCACACGAGCGACGTTTGCGCCGATTTCATCTACCGACACGTTTGGTCGGATAAATTCGGACATTGCTACCTCCAAAACGGGTCGGGCTTACTTGGAGTAGAGCTCGACGATCAGCTGTGCGTCAATCTCAAGGTCGATCTGATCGCGGGTTGGAAGCTGAAGAACAGTGCCCTGCAGCTTCTCAATGTCAACCTCAAGCCATGCAGGAACTGCCATGTGCTCGGAGGAAATGAGAGCTTCCTTGATTGGAAGAAGATCCTTTGCCTTGGAAGCAACAGCGATAACATCGCCGCTCTTTACGCGATAAGAAGGAATGTCAACACGCTGACCGTTAACGGTGATGTGACCGTGACGGACAGTCTGACGAGCCTCTTTACGTGTACGAGCAAAGCCAAGGCGGAAGATGACGTTGTCAAGACGAGTCTCAAGGATGCTCATCAGGTTGTCACCAGTAATGCCTGGGTTCTTCTTAGCCATCTCATAGTAGCCGTGGAACTGGTTCTCAAGGACGCCGTAAATGAACTTAGCCTTCTGCTTCTCACGGAGCTGCATACCGTACTCGCTCTCCTGGCGACGACGGCGACGTGGCTCACGGTTAGAAGTCTTATTGATCCCCATCACAACGGGATCGATGCCAAGCTGACGACATCTTTTAAGGACCGGGGTCCTATCAATTGCCATTTGCTTGTCCTTTCGTGCTAGTTGCGACGGCGCTTTTTAGGACGGCAGCCGTTGTGTGCAATAGGTGTCTTATCCTGAATACCCGAAACCTCGAGGCCTGCTGCCTGAAGGGAACGGATTGCGGTCTCGCGACCAGAGCCTGGGCCCTTAACAAAAACAGCTACCTTGTGGAGACCGTGCTCCATTGCTGCCTTTGCTGCTGCCTCTGCTGCAAGCTGTGCAGCAAAAGGAGTGGACTTACGAGAGCCCTTGAAGCCGACGGTACCACCGGACTGCCAGGAAATTACATTACCCTGGGGATCGGAAATAGAGACAATCGTGTTATTGAATGTGCTCTTGATGTGGGCCTGGCCCACTGCAATGTTTTTACGCTCGGAGCGGCGGACGCGTGTAGTGCGAGCGTTCTTTTTCTGTGCCATTAGCTACTCCTCGCCTACTTCTTCTTGCCGCCCACCTGACGCTTCTTACCCTTACGAGTACGAGCGTTAGTGTGGGTACGCTGACCGTGGACAGGGAGGCCCTTGCGGTGACGGAGGCCGCGGTAGCAGCCAATCTCCATCAGGCGGGCAACATTTTGACGCACCTCGCGGCGAAGATCGCCCTCGGTGGTGTAGTTAGCGTCAATAAAGTCACGAATCTTAGTGACTTCTTCCTCTGTGAGGTCCTTGACGCGAGTATTTACATCGATACCAGTCTCGTTGCAAATCTTGGTTGCACGAGTCTGACCAATGCCGTAAAGATAGGTGAGTCCGACCTCAACACGCTTATCGCGTGGCAGGTCGACGCCGTTAATACGGGCCAACTTGGTGCTCCTTCCTTAGCCCTGACGCTGCTTGTGGCGCGGGTTCTCGCAAATCACGTAAACCTTACCGTGGCGACGGATGACTTTGCACTTGTCGCACATCTTCTTTACCGAAGGACGTACCTTCATGTGTCTTCCTTTCGGTTCTGCTGATACGAACTATATACTCGCCCAGCCGCTGGCGTGAAATACCGACTGTACTTACGTACATGTGCCCTTGCGACGTGCACAAAGACACAGATAACCTCATGCATGGCACGAGGTTTTTGCATTACTTACTTATAACGGTAGGTAATGCGACCCCTGGTAAGATCGTAAGGAGAAATCTCTACTACAACCTTGTCACCAGGGAGAATTCGAATATAGTTCATTCGAATCTTACCTGAGATGGTGCAAAGGATGGTCTTGCCGTTCTCTAACTCAACGTTAAACATAGCGTTTGGCAGGGGTTCTAGTACCTTGCCTTCAAGCTCAATCGCGTCTTGTTTAGCCAACTTTCATCCTCTCGACACATCGACAGCGGTTATCAATAATACATAAAAATGTGCCACTCGTCTATCACTTATTTTTTCAACACAATTAGATAGCGAGAAGAACAATGTATGTGTTACTCAAGACCGCCTTGCATCTCGCACCATGGACCAACTTCATCTTCTGAAACGATAACGGGACCGTCGGCAGTAATAGCAACCGTGTTCTCATAATGTGCTGATGGCAGGCCATCATCTGTAACAACGGTCCAACCATTTTCAAGAACGGTGCAATCGTAGGTACCCATAGCAATCATAGGCTCAATTGCAATTACCATTCCCTCACGAAGAACAATGCCGTTACCTGCACGACCATAGTTTCTGACCTCGGGGTCCTCGTGAAGATTACGACCAATACCATGGCCAACAAAATCACGAATGACACCATAGCCGTTATCCTCGGCAAGTTTCTGAACTGCATGGCCAACGTCGCCAAGACGAGCACCAGGAACAGCAGCTGCAATACCTGCCTTAAGGCAATCGCGGGTAACCTCACAAAGTGCCTGGGTTTTCTCGTCAACTGTTCCGCAGTAGAACGTCCAAGCGTTATCTCCTGCCCAACCGTTAACGGTAGCACCCGTGTCAATGGTCAGAATATCGCCATCTTGCAAAATGACGTTAGCTGATGGAATACCGTGAACAATCTGCTCGTTAATAGAAGAGCAAACAGATCCAGGGAATCCACCGTAGCCTTTAAAGGTAGGGGTTCCGCCATGAAGTCTAATAAAAGCTTCAACAGCGCGGTCAATCTCGAGCGTTGAAACACCAGGTCTAATCATAGATCCAGCACGGCGAAGAGCTGCCTTTGAAAGGGCGCCCGACACCTTCATTGCCTCGATTTGTTCAGGTGTTTTTATCGTAATCATAGTGCGAGGAGTGTCTTTACGTCGGCGAATACCTCGTCAACAGGACGATCTCCGTTGACCTCCTTCAGAATTCCATGACCCTTGTAGTACTCAATCAAAGGAGAAGTCTGGTTCTCGTATACATCAAGACGCTTACGAATTGTCTCTGGCTTATCGTCATCACGCTGATACATCTCACCAGAACAATTTGGGCAAGTCTCTGTACCAGCAGGTGCAGTATAACCACACTCTTTGCACGTACGGCGAGAAGAAAGACGCTCAACAATAACCTCTGGCTCAACAGCAACAAGCAGAGCTGCATCAAGCTTGAGGCCCATATTCTGAAGCTCAAAATCAAGGGTTACTGCCTGAGCGGTGTTGCGTGGGAAGCCATCAAGAATAAAACCAGCCTTTGCATCGTCTGCAGAAAGGCGCTCTTTTACCAGGTCAATTACAAGCTGATCTGGAACAAGCTGACCAGCATCCATATACTCTTTAGCCTTAACGCCAAGCTCAGACTGAGCTTTAACAGCAGCACGAAGAAGGTCACCGGTTGAGATGTGAGCAAGTCCATACTCTGCAACGAGCTTCTGAGCCTGTGTACCCTTGCCAGCGCCAGGTGCGCCGAGAAGAACAATGTTCATGCTTCGCCTTCCTTTCAAATAATAAAAGGGGCCTGTTTCCAGGCCCCTTTATGCTACGTATTAAGAACTACTTAAAGAAGCCCTCATAGTTGTGCATCTTAAGGTGGGACTCAATGGAAGAGAGTGTATCCATTGCAACACCGACCATGATGAGGACGGAAGTTCCACCAAACGCCTGTATCAACGAATCGCCTGTGAACCAGAAAATAATGGTTGGAACGATTGCAAGAACTGCCATAAAGATAGCACCGGGGAGGGTGACTCTGTCAATAACAGTCTTGATATACGTTGAAGTAGCAGTACCTGGACGAACACCAGGAATAAAGCCTCCCTGCTTCTTAAGCTGGTCTGCTGTCTCCTCTGGATTGAACACCATTGAGGTGTAGAAGTATGCAAAGAAGACAATGAACATAACTGAGAGAACCCAGTTAACCCATCCAGAAGAAAGTGAAGTAGCAAGATTTTGAATCCACTCTACTCCTGGGAAGAACACAGCAACCTGAGCAGGAAGGTACAGGATTGCAGATGCAAAGATGATTGGTACAACGCCTGCAGTGTTTACCTTAATTGGAAGGTAAGTTGACTGACCACCCATCATACGACGACCAACAACGCGCTTGGCATAGTTGATAGGAATACGACGCTGACCACGCTCAATGTAAACAATGAGCGGAATAATAGCGAGCATAACCACAACAGTAACAACGGTAAGAACAATGTTTCCACGAGTAGCTACTGAAGAAATAAGGGCTGTTGGAAGTCCAGCCATGATGTTTGCAAAGATGATAAGACTCATTCCGTTGCCAACACCTTGCTGGGTAATAACCTCACCGAGCCACATAATAATGATGGCACCAACTAGCATGGTAAAGACTACCAGGAAGTTTTCAAGTGCCTCAGGCACGCCCTCCATAGATGCAAAAGATACACCATAGCTCTTAAACAAGAACAGGTAACCAACTGCATTGAGCAGAGCTAGGCCAACCGTAAGATAACGCGTGTACTGCGTAATCTTACGCTGGCCGCTCTCACCATCTTTAGCAAGCTCGCCAAGAGATGGAATAACGGACTGCATCATCTGGAAGATGATCTGAGCCGTAATGTAAGGCATGATGCCCAGACTGAAAACAGACATGCGAGAAAGAGCGCCACCCGAAAATAGGTTAAGCACGGCCATTGCGCCATTCTTAGAAAGACCATTCTGATAAACAGAAAGCATCTGCTGGAATGGAGCACCGGGCACAGGAAGATACGCACCAAAACGGTACAGAAGAAGAATCAGTACCGTAAGGAGAATCTTTCCCCTTAGTTCCGGAACACGAAATGCGTTGGCGATTCCTTTACTCACTACTCGGCCTCAACCTTTCCACCGGCCGCCTCGATCTTAGCCTTTGCGGAGGCGGAAACCTTGTCGACCTTAACAGTGAGCTTCTTAGAAAGCTCGCCATCACCCAGAACCTTGACTGGGATGAAGTTGTACTTAATAACTCCCTTAGCAACCAGAGCCTCTGCGTCTACGGTCTCGCCGTCTGCAAAGAGAGCGTTCAGACGAGCAACGTTGACTGGAGCGTACTCAACACGGTTGTGGTTAGTGAAACCAGGAAGCTTAGGAAGACGCATAGCCAGTGGCTGCTGTCCACCCTCGAAGCCAGCGCCCTTGCCGCCACCAGAGCGGGAGAGCTGACCATTCATACCGCGGCCGGCAAAAGTACCATTGCCTGAAGAATTACCGCGACCTACGCGCTTACGATTTTTGCGCGAACCCACTGCGGGGCGAAGATCATTGAGCTGCATTATTACTACCTCTAGTTCTCTTCAACCTCGACAAGGTGCTTAACCTTGAAGATCATTCCACGAATGCTTGGGTTGTCAGGCTGCTCGACGGTATCGCCGATCTTGTGGAGGCCGAGGGCCTTCACCGTAGCAGTCTGGTCCTTCTTGACGCCTGCAACGGCGCCACGGACAAGCTTGATGCTAAGGTTCTTAGCCATCGTTAGTTCTCCTTTCCGACGAACATATCGCCGACGGTTAGGCCACGACGCTCAGCTGCTTCTTCTGGGCTGGAAAGCTCCTTCAGACCCTCAGCTGCTGCCTTAATCATGTTCAGAGCGTTGTCGGTACCAAGGGACTTAGAAAGTACATTGGTGATACCTGCAAGCTCGAAGAGTGGACGAATAGGACCGCCAGCAATAACACCAGTACCCTCGAATGCAGGCTTAATAAGAACAGAACCTGCACCGTAGTGACCAGTGACTGCGTGTGGTACGGAACCAGTCTCGGTCAGTGGGACCTTGAACATGTTCCTCTTTGCGTCCTCGACGCCCTTCTGAATTGCCAGAGGTACCTCAGCGGAACGACCCTGGCCAATACCAACGTTACCCTTACCGTCGCCAACGACTACCAGAGCAACGAGTGACATACGGCGGCCACCCTTAACGGTCTTGGAAACGCGGTGAATATAAACGACGCGCTCCTGAAGATCCGTATCCTGCTGGCGCTTACGATCACGTGCCATTGAATCCTCCTAGAACTTCAGGCCCGCGTTGCGGGCGCCATCTGCCAAAGCCTTGACGCGGCCGTGATAGAGACGGCCACCACGGTCAAAAGTGACCTCAGTGACGTTCTTCTCGGCAGCGCGCTTACCGATAAGCTCACCTACGAACTCAGCTGCCTCCTTGTTGGAGCCAACCTTGCCAGTAGAACGGAACTCTGGGTCAAGCGTAGAGGCAGAGCAGAGAGTTCTTCCAGAAGCGTCGTCAATAAGCTGTGCATAAATGTTTGCGTTTGTGCGGTGAACTGCAAGACGCGGACGCTCAGGTGTACCAAAGACCTTGGCGCGTACGCGGCGCTTGCGGCGTTCAAGACCCGCCTTTTTCGCCTGCTGCTTGTTCATTCCTTCTCCTTAGAGACATGCCATCACCTAACGGGGTGATGGTCTTTTAGCCTAAAAGTAGGGTTGCTTTACTTAGCAGCCTTACCGAGCTTCCTGCGGATGTGCTCACCTTCGTAGTGAATGCCCTTGCCCTTGTAAGGCTCTGGTGGACGCTTCATACGAATCTCAGCTGCAACCTGGCCGACCTTCTCCTTAGAAATACCCTTAACGGTAAGGTGAGTGTTATCAGGTACCTCAAAGCTAATGCCCTCAGGTGCAACATAGAGAACTGGGTGAGAATAACCAAGGGAAAGGTCAAGATCCTTGCCCTTAAGTGCTACACGGTAACCAACGCCGGTGAGCTCGAGCTTCTTCTCGAAGCCCTCAGAGACACCAACAACCATGTTGTGGATAAGGGTACGGACAAGACCCTGCTGAGCATTGGACTCAGTGGACTCGTCAACGCGAGTAACGAGAATCTCCTCGCCCTCCTGAGCGATAGCAACCAGCTCAGAGAAAGTACGAGTCAGCTCGCCCTTAGAACCCTTAACGGTAACGGTGGTGTTATCAACTGTCACAGTGACTCCAGCAGGAATCTGGACAGGCTTCTTACCAATACGAGACACGGCTGTCTCCTTTCATTCCTGTCAGATTTACCAAACGTAAGCGATGACCTCGCCGCCAACGCCGTTCTTACGAGCGTCGCGGTCGCACATCATGCCCTTAGAAGTGGAAACCACTGCAGTACCAAGACCACCAAGAACGCGTGGAAGCTTCTCAGCGGTGGAGTAAATGCGCAGACCAGGCTTGGAAATACGACGAATGCCGCGGATAACCTTAGCGCGCTTCTTACCATACTTAAGGGTGATGTGAAGAGTCTTCTGAGGCTTAGTATCCTCAACGGTGTAACCCTCGACATAGCCCTCTTCGGTGATGACGCGAGCAATCTCAACGAGCACCTTGCTCGATGGCATGGATACGGAATCCTTGCCAGCTGAGTTTGCGTTACGAATACGCGTCAGCATGTCTGAAATGGGATCGGTAATTTTCATTTGATCCTTCTCCTTCGTTAATGATGAAACTGCGTGTCTGGTTCATCTACACCCGTGGCGCAGATGCCTTGACGCCAGAGCCCTGAGTCCTACCAGCTTGCCTTGCGGACACCAGGAAGCTCGCCCTTGCTCGCTAGCTCACGGAAGCACACACGGCACAGACCAAACTTGCGGTAAACGGAGTGGGGACGTCCACAACGCTGGCAACGGTTCTGTGTGCGCGTAGAGTACTTCGGCTCACGCGAGGCTTTGACGATCATCGAAGTCTTAGCCACAAATCCTCCTTCAAAATGCAACTTGGCGAACGCCAAGATGACTTCAAACAATAGTGCTGGTGACTATGTCACCCGGCATCGAAGATGCCAACAGGAATGCGCTTAATTTAAGCGCAGGTAAAAGTTAGTCCTGCTTGAATGGGAAGTGGAAGGCGTCGAGAAGTGCCTTACCCTCCTCGTTGGTGTTAGCAGTGGTGACAATGGTGATGTCCATACCGCGGGTGTGGTCCATCTTGTCAAAGTCAATCTCTGGGAAGATGAGCTGCTCGGTTACGCCCATGGAGAAGTTACCACGGCCGTCGAAGCTCTTAGCAGAGATACCACGGAAGTCGCGGATACGAGGAATTGCAACTGCGATCAGACGATCCAGGAACTCCCACATACGATCGCCACGAAGGGTAACTTTAGCGCCGATTGGCATACCCTGGCGAAGCTTAAAGGTTGCAATAGACTTGCGAGCGTGTGTAACAAGTGGCTGCTGACCAGTAATGGTACGGAGGTCGTTTACAGCGCCGTCGATTGCCTTGGCGTCTGTAGCTGCCTCGCCAACACCCATGTTGACAACGATCTTCTCAAACTTAGGAATCTGGTTAACGTTGGTGTAACCAAATTTCTCCTTCAGAGCATCACGCACGGATGCGTAGTAAAGCTCTTTAAGGCGAGGTGTGTACTTCTCGTCTGCCATGGTTTCTCCTTAACTCTTGGGGTTTTAAGTGCGGGGATCGCCTCGCACCTCCTAGTTTGGCGAACTAGGAGCCATCTGCATCCTCGAGACATACGTGTCCCATAGAAAGACGCAATGAACAATATTAGACCTTATTGAGCAAAAATGGGGCGAGAATTTCAAGCTAGCTGATATTTTTTCGTGTCATCACACGACTTACACAACACCGCACTTCTCGCCCAAAAAGAAAACCCCGCTATCTGATGATAACGGGGTTTGAAGTAGCTCTGAGATGTTTCTACAAAGCGAGAAACACGTATAACTTAGAGCTCAGCGCCTGACTTCTTGGAGACGCGGACCTTAGTGCCGTCCTCCTTGATCAGGTAGCCAACACGGGTTGGCTTGTCGGTCTTAGGGTCGATAAGAGCAACATTGGAAGCGTCGATTGCTGCCTCTGCCTCAACGATGCCACCCTGCTGGTTAGCTGCGTTTGGCTTGACATGGCGCTTTGCAATTGCAACGCCCTCAACGACAACCTTGTTCTTCTCTGGATATACGCGAAGTACCTCGCCGCGCTTACCCTTGTCCTTACCAGTGAGGACCTCGACCTTGTCGCCCTTCTTGATCTTCATCTTAGGCATGTCGTTCCTCCTTAAAGGGTCTCAGGTGCAAGTGAGACAATCTTCATGTACTTGTGGTCGCGCAGCTCGCGAGCGACTGGTCCAAAGATACGAGTACCCTTGGGCTCACCCTCTTTGTTAACAAGAACGCATGCGTTCTGGTCAAAGCGGATGTAGCTACCGTCCTTGCGACGGGTGTCCTTAGCGGTACGAACGATGACGCAGCGAACAATGTCGCCCTTCTTCACCGAACCACCTGGAGTAGCCTCCTGGACAGCGCCAATGATGACGTCGGCAAGGCCGGCGTAACGACGCTTGGAGCCACCAAGGACCTTGACGCACTTTACGCGCCTTGCGCCGCTGTTGTCAGCGACGTTGAGAATGGTCTCCATCTGAATCATGTGACGTTCCTCCGGAACCTAATTTCTCAGAGGTGCGCGTATTTGCGGACATGAGAAATAATGATAGATACAAAACTAGGTTGAGCTAAAAGCTGTTTCCTAGGTGCTAATTACTTAGCGCGCTCAACGATCTCTGCGAGACGCCAACGCTTGGTCTTGGAAAGAGGACGAGTCTCCATGACGCGGACGGTATCGCCCAGACCAGCCTCGTTGTTCTCATCGTGAACGTGAAGCTTCTTGCCGATGGTCATCATCTTGCCATACTTAGGGTGGTGCTTACGGTACGTAATCTCTACCGTAATCGTCTTCTCGCCAGAGATGGAGACGACGAGTCCGGTACGAACCTTACGCGCATTTCTGCTTTCGGTCTCTGCCATAACTTATCTCCTGCGATCTAGTTCTGCTCTGCGGATGCTTCCGCAGCAATTTGACGGGTGCGCATCTCGGTCTGAACGCGAGCGATGTCACGCTTAACAGCCTTGACACGAGCGGTGTTGTCCAGCTGGCTGGTTGCCATCTGGAAACGAAGATTAAAGAGCTCTGCGCGGCCTTCCTCGAGTTTCTTAGCGAGGTCTGCATCGCTCATAGCCTTGATTTCGGTGTACTTCATTAGTTCTCACCGTCCTGATCGGCCTTGGAGACAATCTTGGTCTTAATTGGAAGCTTGTGCTGAGCAAGACGGAGAGCCTCACGAGCAACTTCCTCTGGTACGCCATCAATCTCGAACATGATACGACCAGGCTTAACAACTGCTACCCACTCTTCTGGGTTACCCTTACCGGAACCCATGCGAGTCTCTGCAGGCTTCTTGGTGATTGGCTTATCTGGGAAGATAGTAATCCAAACCTTACCGCCACGCTTCATCTCACGGGTGAGAGCAATACGAGCAGCCTCAATCTGGCGGTTAGTAATCCAGTGAGCCTCCTCTGCACGGATGCCCCAGGAACCAAAATGCAGCTGGGTATTACCCTTTGCCTGGCCCTTCATGGAACCGCGCTGTACCTTACGGTGCAATACACGCTTTGGAGCAAGCATTAACGGCCCCTCCTCTCATTGCGAGCACGACGAGGACGAGCGGAGCCCTCAAGAGCTGGGTTAGGTGTTGGCTGTCCAGGCATCTTCTCGCCGTAATAAATCCAAACCTTGATACCAACAGCGCCCATGGTGGTGCGGCCTGTAGCGGTACCATAGCCGATTGCAGCACGAAGGGTGTGCAGAGGCACGCGACCCTCACGGTACCACTCACGGCGGCCCATCTCAGCACCGTTCAGACGACCGGAGCACTGGATACGAATACCCTTAGCGCCAGCCTTACGAGCGGACTGAACAGCCTTACGCATAGCGCGACGGAAAGCGACACGCTGCTCAAGCTGCTCTGCGATGGACTGAGCAACAAGGTTTGCGTCAAGCTCAGGACGCTTAACCTCGACAACATCAACGTTGACCTGACCCTTGCCGACCTTAGCAACACGCTCAAGATCTGCACGGAGGCCGTCAATCTCTGCACCCTTCTTGCCAATGACAATACCAGGACGTGCGGAGAAAATAGTTACCTTGACCTTATCGCCAGCGCGCTCGATATCAATACGAGCAACAGCTGCCTTCTCAAGGCGCTTCTCAAGATACTTGCGGATAGCAAGATCGTTGCCGAGCTGCTCGGCGTAGTCCTTATCGGCGTACCAACGAGAACGCCAGCTCTCGGTTACACCAAGACGGAAGCCTGTAGGCTGTACTTTCTGACCCATTCCTACGCCTCCTTTCGAGGTGCAACGACAACGGTAATGTGGCTCATGCGCTTGTTAATGCGGGAAGCCGAACCCTTTGCACGAGGGCGAATACGCTTAAGCGTTGGGCCTTCGTCAACAAAAGCGGTCTTGACTACCAGGTTGTTAGCGCGGAGACCATTGTTGTTCTCGGCGTTAGCAACTGCGGAGCGCAGAACCTTAGCAATATCAGTTGCGGCAGCGCGAGTCGAGAACTGAAGAACCTCAAGGGCCTTCTCGACAGACTTACCGCGGACAAGCGCGACAACTGCGCGAGCCTTACGAGGAGCAACGCGAACATACTTAGCTGTTGCGCGAACCTCAATAGAATCGGTGTTCTTAGCCATTTACTACACTCCCCCTATTTGGCCTTGTGACCGCGGAAGGTACGGGATGGGGAGAACTCGCCCAACTTGTGACCAACCATGGACTCAGTGACGTACACAGGTACATGCTTACGACCATCGTGAACAGCGATGGTGTGACCGACCATCTCAGGGAAGATGGTTGAGGAACGTGACCAAGTCTTGATAACGTCCTTCTTGCCAGCCTCGTTCATTGCAGCGACACGCGCAAGGAGGCGAGTCTCCACAAAGGGGCCTTTTTTGAGACTTCTGCTCATTTATCTACTCCTACTCGTGTCTTACTTGGACTTACGACGGCGAATGATCAGGCGGTTAGAAGCCTTCTTCGGGTCGCGGGTCTTATAACCCTTGGTTGGCTTACCCCATGGGGTGACGGAAGGACGACCAGAAGTGTGGTTCTTACCTTCACCACCGCCGTGTGGGTGGTCAACAGGGTTCATGACAGTACCACGGACGGTAGGACGGACGCCTGCCCAGCGGGAACGACCAGCCTTACCAACAACAATGTTGGAGTGCTCAGCGTTGCCAACCTCACCGATGGTTGCACGGCAGGTCAGAAGAACACGACGGAGCTCGGAGGAAGGCATACGCAGAACTGCATAGCCGTTGTCCTTACCCATGAGCTGGACGGAAGTACCAGCAGCACGTGCCATTGCAGCACCCTTGCCAGGCTGGAACTCAACTGCGTGAACAAGAGTACCTACTGGAATCTGCTCAAGAGTGGTGCAGTTACCAGGCTTGATGTCGACGTCCTTGGTACCAGAAAGAACAGTGTCACCGACGCTCAGGCCCTCTGGGCAAAGGATGTATGCCTTTGCACCGTCTGCATAGTGCAGAAGAGCAATACGAGCGGAACGGTTAGGATCGTACTCAACAGTAGCGACCTTAGCTGGGATGTCATCCTTGCGACGCTTGAAGTCGATACGACGGTACTGGCGCTTGTGGCCACCACCCTGGTGACGGGTAGTGATGCGGCCATTGTTGTTGCGGCCAGCCTTCTTTGGCAGAGGCTCGAGAAGGGACTTCTCGGGCTTATCAGTTGTAATCTCAGCAAAGTCTGAGATTGTCTGGAAGCGCCTGCCTGCGCTTGTTGGCTTTAGATGCCTAACTGCCATAAACAGTATCCCTTTCTTCTCCGTTGGCTAGCCCGCTTAAGGGAAAGTCGAGCTAACACCGGATTACCACGGTACCGCGCGTATCTACTATGCGCGGCATACGAACCCGTACCTCAAAAGAGGCACGGGAGAAAAACCTTACTCAGCAGAGTTATTACCGAAGATCTCGATAGTCTCACCAGCAGCGAGGGTAACAATAGCCTTCTTCCACTGGCGGGTCTTGCCTGCCTGCTGATAACGTACACGCTTGTTCTTTGGCTTAACAGAAAGTGTGTTTACCTTGGTGACGTGTACAGAGAAGAGCTTCTCTACAGCTGCAGCAATCTCTTCTTTACCTGCGTTACGAGCAACCTCAAAAGTGTACTTGCCCTGCTCCATCAGATCGAAAGCACGCTCTGAAACGATAGGACGAATGATGACCTCATAAGGAGAGTTCATTATGCGAGCACCTCCCCAAGCTGCTTAGCGACATCAGCGGACATAACAAGTGCGCCGTTGTCGATCAGGAAACGAGTAGTAACCTCAGAAACGCCGAAAATCGAAACCTTAGGAAGGTTGCGGAAAGAGAGGTAAGTGTTGACGTCGTCGTCTGGGACGATGACGGTAACGCGCTTACCCTCAACACCGAGGTTCTGAAGTACAGCCTTTGCCTGCTTGGTGGAAGGCTGAGCAAACTCGAGAGAGTCAACGAGGACAAGCTCGGAATCTGCAACCTTGCCGGAGAGGACGGACCTCATAGCAAGCTTGACCATCTTGTTGTTAATACGACGTGCGTGGGAACGAGGGGTAGGTCCAAAGATGACGCCACCACCAGTCCACTGACCAGCACGAATAGAACCCTGGCGAGCACGACCAGTACCCTTCTGACGGTAAGGCTTAACGCCACCGCCGGATACCTCGTGACGGTTCTTTGTAGAGTGGGTACCCTGACGTGCGGATGCGTCCTGGCAGACTACAACCTGGTGCACAACAGGGATGTTTGGCTCAATGCCATAGACGTCAGAGGAGAGCTCGGCGTCGCCGACCTTCTTTCCCTCTACGTTCTTAATCTCATACTTGGACATGTTGTCTCCTTGTTAGCCTAAGTGTTTGCCTAAAGGCCCTTAGGCCATGCGGACCTGGACGAGGGCATTCTTGCCGCCAGGAACAGCACCCTTGATAAGCATGAGGTTCTGCTCAGCATCAACGCGGACAAGCTTAAGGTTCTTGACCGTAACGCGCTC
This sequence comes from Atopobium sp. BS2, assembly GCF_000565075.1. Taxonomy (GTDB): domain Bacteria; phylum Actinomycetota; class Coriobacteriia; order Coriobacteriales; family Atopobiaceae; genus Lancefieldella. Next base: position 77,936 of record NZ_JDFG01000028.1, on the reverse strand, counting down.
TGCGCCCATGTGACCATACATGTGAAGGCCCTTACGAACGCGTGCAGGGTATGCGCACTGACCAATGGAACCTGGACGACGCTGGTTACGAGAACCGTGAGTCATTGGACCGCGAGAGAAGTTCCAGCGCTTAACGGTACCCTGGAAACCCTTACCCTTAGAAGTGCCTGTTACGTCAACAGCGGTGACCTCGGAGAAGTCAGCAACTGTGACAACATCGCCGGTCTTGTGCTCAGAAGCATCCTCAACGCGAACCTCGCGGAGGTAACGCATTGGCTCGACGCCCTGTGCCTTGAAGTGACCAGCCATTGGCTTGTTGACATGCTTCTCAGAGATGTCGCCGAAGCCAATCTGTACGGCATTGTAGCCGTCCGTCTCAACAGTCTTTACCTGTGAAACGGTGCAGGGGCCAGCAAGAACGACGGTAACAGGAACGACGTTGTCGTTCTCGTCCCATACCTGGGTCATACCCAGCTTGCGGCCGAGGATGGTATTAACCATGCTCTTTCCTAACCTTCGGTGGTCATGGGACCTTGAGAGCACATCGGGTACTCTTCCCCAGCGGACCACGTCCTGTACATACTGCCTTTAGACATAATTGTCCTGTTTGAGCAGCCCGTCTACTTTACACTCATTTTTGACAAGAAACAAGCCTAAAATCTCTAAAAGATGAACGCTTTGTGAAGACCGTTTGATACCTTCTAGCTGCGAGATCTTTCTTCTCGCCTATTTTGCGAGGTCAAACCGCTGACCCGGGCGTATCCATTAGCGAGAAACCCGAAGAAATTTGAAAAATTTTTCCAAAAAATTTGTCGGAATGATTTGCCGGAACTAGTTACCGGGAAAATTGCGGTGAAGGCTATCTGGCTAAAATTTTCTTGAGCAACGCTTCGCAGCCTTCTGTAACGTCCTCGTACGTCAGGTCAAAATTACCCGAATACCACGGATCCGCAATGTCGCGAGGCTTCTCTGTCCAGTCAAGAAGCAACGAAACCTTTCCAAGCGGATCATCCTTGAGCATACGCATCATGTTGCGCAGGTTGTTGTGATCCATACCAATGAGGTAATCAAACTCCTCGTAATCTGCGCGAGTCATCTGCCTGGCACGATGATTGCCGCAATGAATCCCCTCTTGCTGCAGTTTTCTACGCGTGCGAGGGTCCACAGGATTGCCGATCTCTTCTGTGGATGTTGCGGCTGAGTCAATGAAGAACGATTCTGCCAGACCGTTTTTCTCGACAAGGTCTTGCATGACATATTGCGCCATAGTTGACCTGCAAATATTTCCATGACACACAAAGAGAATCTTAGTCACGTGGGAGTTTTCCGGTCGGTCAGTATTCTGCTGGTTGCTTGCGTTCAACTGGCTATGCTTCATCTTTTCTCCTGCGCTTTGTGCGAGTATTTGCCCTCTAATTCTACGGGTTTCTCGCCAAGTACGACATCTGCGCTATAAACCAACGTGCCCCTGTACTAAGAGCCTGAATAGTGTATCAAGTCTGAGTAAATTTACTCAGACTTGGCGAGAAAAACCGGCAAATAACTCAGACATGGTGCACTTTTCCGGCAAATCGTTCAGACATGGCGAGAGAATCAGGCGCGAACGGATTCAGCGCGAGCGGGTTGGGCACGATCGGGTTCAGCGCGAGCGGGTTCAGCGTAAACAGGTCAGACGTAAGCTGGTTCGGCGCAAGCGGAAGGCCCACGCAAAAACCCTCCCGCGCGAAGATGCACAGGAGGGTTTGCAAGTTGGATTAAGCCGTGTGCTTAGAGCTTGATCTCGATATCGACACCAGCTGGAAGGTCGAGACGCATAAGCGAATCAACGGTAGAAGCGCTTGGGTCGAGAATATCGATGAGACGCTTGTGAGTGCGCATCTCAAACTGATCACGGGAATCCTTATCCTTGTGTGGTGAGCGGATAACGGTGTAAAGGTTGCGCTCGGTTGGCAGAGGGATAGGACCGGAAACACGCGCACCTGTCTTCTGTGCGGTGTCAACAATCAGCTTAGCGGACTGATCAATGACCTCGTGATCATAGCCCTTGAGGCGAATCCTGATCTTCTGGCTTGACACTTTGGGTACCTCCATAAATGAGCTAGAGCTCGTGGTCGTTTACTTAGGATGCAGAGCCGCCGTTTTTGGCGACAATCTCTTCGCGTACAGCGTTTGGAACAGGCTCGTAAGAATCGAACTGCATGGTGTAGCTCGCACGGCCCTGGGTCTGGGAACGAAGGTCGGTTGCGTAACCGAACATCTCACCAAGAGGCACCTTAGCGCGGATGACCTTGGCGTCCATACGATCGTCCATACCCTCAATCTTGCCACGACGGGAAGAAAGGTTGCCCATAACGTCGCCCATGTACTGCTCAGGTGTCTCAACCTCAACAGACTCAACTGGCTCGAGAAGGACAGGGTTGGACTTCTTGAGAGCATCCTTAATTGCCATAGAACCAGCAATCTTAAATGCTGCCTCAGAAGAGTCGACCTCGTGGTAAGAACCGTCAACAAGGGTGACCTTGATGTCGACTACTGGGTAACCAGCAATGACACCGTTCTCAAGAGCCTCGCGGATGCCCTTATCGATAGATGGGATGTACTCCTTAGGAATGACACCACCAACGATAGCGTTGACAAACTCGTAACCCTTGCCCTCTTCCTGTGGCTCAAGGTCGATGACTGCGTGGCCATACTGACCCTTACCACCGGACTGACGGACAAACTTGCCCTCAGCGTGGCTTACTGCCTTACCAGCAGTCTCACGGTAAGCAACCTGTGGCTTACCAACGTTGCAGTCAACCTTAAACTCACGACGGAGACGGTCAACAATAATCTCAAGGTGAAGCTCGCCCATACCAGCAATGATGGTCTGGCCGGTCTCGTGATCAGTGTGAACCTGGAAGGTTGGGTCCTCTTCAGCCAGCTTAGAAAGGCCGATGGACATCTTCTCCTGCTCAGCCTTGGTCTTAGGCTCAACAGCAACGTCGATAACAGGATCTGCGAAGCTGATGGACTCAAGGATGATTGGGTTCTTCTCGTCACAAAGAGTGTCACCAGTAGTGGTGTTCTTCAGACCAACGCATGCAACGATGTCGCCTGCGGAGCACTCGTCACGGTCAACACGGTCGTTTGCGTTCATCTCAAGGATGCGGCCAAAGCGCTCACGGTTGTCCTTGACGGAGTTGTAGACGTAAGAACCTGCCTCTGCCTGACCAGAGTAAACACGAATGTAGGTAAGCTTACCAACATAAGGGTCAGTCATAATCTTGAATGCAAGAGCGGAGAATGGCTCCTTAACGTCTGCGTGACGGACAGCCTCGTCACCCTTAGGAGTGACACCGTCAATCTCTGGAACATCCAGAGGGCTTGGAAGGAAGTCGATGACTGCGTCCAGAAGCTCCTGGATACCCTTGTTCTTGTAAGCAGAGCCAACAAAGACAGGGTTAATCTGACCAGCAAGAACGCCAGCACGAAGAGCACCCTTAAGGGTCTCAACGTCAACCTCTTCACCCTCGAGAACAGCCATCATGACGTCCTCAGAGAAGTCAGAAGCTGCCTCAAGAAGCTCTTCACGCTTCTCAGCTGCAATCTCTGCAAACTCTGCAGGAATCTCGTCGAGTGGCTCAGGGTAAATCATGCCCTTTGCATCCTCTTTGAAGTCCCATGCAGTGTTAGTGACAAGGTCGATAAGACCCCAGAAGTTGGACTCAGCACCCATTGGGACCTGAGCTGCAATTGCGTTTGCGCCGAGGCGGTCACGCATGGTCTGGATTGCACGGAAGAAGTCTGCGCCTACGCGGTCAAACTTGTTGATGAATGCAATACGAGGTACGCCGTACTTGGTTGCCTGACGCCAAACGGTCTCGGACTGTGGCTGAACGCCTGCAACTGCGTCGAAGACTGCAACTGCGCCGTCCAGAACACGAAGAGAACGCTCAACCTCAGCGGTAAAGTCAACGTGACCTGGGGTGTCGATGATCTGGATGACGTGGTCTTTCCAGAAGCAAGTGGTAGCTGCGGAAGTAATGGTTACGCCGCGCTCCTGCTCCTGAACCATCCAGTCCATGGTTGCTGCACCGTCGTGGACCTCACCAATCTTGTGGGTCTTACCGGTGTAGTAAAGAATACGCTCCGTAGTGGTGGTCTTACCAGCATCGATGTGAGCCATGATGCCGATGTTGCGGAGGTCTTTAAGATTGTACTTAGTCTTAGCCATTTGTTTGCTACTCCTGAATTCCGACTAGAAGCGGTAGTGGGAGAAGGCGCGGTTGGCCTCAGCCATCTTGTACAGGTCCTCACGGCGCTTGACGGATGCACCTACGCCGTTAGTTGCGTCGATGATCTCGTTTGCAAGACGCTCTGCCATGGTCTTCTCTTTACGGCTACGGCTGAAAGTGACCATCCAGCGGATAGCAAGAGTAGTTGCACGACGGGAGTTGACCTCCATTGGGACCTGGTAAGTAGCGCCACCAACACGCTTAGGCTTAACCTCAAGTGTTGGGCGAATGTTATCCATAGCCTTCTTGAAGACAGTGAGAGCATCCTCGCCAGTCTTCTCTGCGACGATGTCAAATGCACCGTAGACAATGCGCTCTGCGGTTGCTTTCTTGCCGTCGAGAAGGACCTTGTTAATGAGCTGGGTTACCAGACGATTGTTGTAGACGGCGTCAGGCATAACCTCACGACGTACTGCTGCTGCGCGACGCGGCATATTAATCTCCTAAGAACTAGTTCGAGTAGTGGACGTGATTACTTAGCACGCTTAGTGCCGTAACGGGAACGGCCCTGAGCACGATTCTGAACTGCTGCGCAGTCGAATGCACCGCGAACAACCTTGTAACGAACACCAGGAAGGTCACGGACACGGCCGCCACGAACCAGAACAATGGAGTGCTCCTGGAGGTTGTGGCCCTCACCAGGAATGTAAGCGGTTACCTCAATGCCATTAACAAGACGAACACGAGCAACCTTACGGAGTGCTGAGTTAGGCTTCTTTGGCGTAGTGGTGAAAACGCGGGTGCAAACACCACGCTTCTGTGGGTTGTGCTGAAGAGCGGCGTTCTTGGACTTTGACTTGACGCTCACGCGGCCCTTACGTACGAGCTGGTTAATAGTAGGCAAGATCTTCTCCTTCTTATACCTATCTACCTGCAGTTTTACATATTCGAAAGGCGACACAGCACTGTCCCCTTGGAATTACGCAGGGAAGTACTTTACGCTGATGAAAGCCACATGTCAACAAGCCACTGTGCCGGGCGTATCCATACTTCATAGAAATTACAAATGCTAGGTAGCCTCAATCTCAGCAAGCTCAATTTCTAAACCTTGGATAAGTTCGGTTTTCTCGCTAGAACAGTAAGGGCATATGCGACCATACGTTACCGTGGCGTACGTTTTATTGCACGATAAACACTGTGTTAGAGCTGGTACTTCTTCAATTTCTAGCTGAGCTCCATGTAACAGCTCCGTGCGATCAGCTGCCCAGCGCCATACATCCAACAAGTACGTTGGAACAACTCCAGATACCTCCCCTAGCTGCAACTTTACGCGCGCAACGGAGGTAAGGTTGTTCTGTTTACCCAGGTCTTCCACCATGTCTATGAGGTAAAACGCAATTCCTAGCTCATGCATATCAGTTAGTTCCAGTGAGCACGCTAGCTTGAAATACCGGTACTGCCCGCAGGAACGGGATTGCCAAGTTCATCGGTTGTCACGTGTGACTGAGGCTTAGGAGTCTTTGTTTTTCTCGCGGGGTTCTTAATAATCTTTACCGCACGTTTTCCAACATACGAGAGAATCTTTCCTGCCTTATGCTCTGCGGCAACCATATCTGAACAGTGAGGATTGTCGCGGAACAGGTGAATTGCATCAAACTCACAGCGTGTAGTACAGAGACCACAACCAATACACTTATTTGCATCAACAATTGAAGCGCCGCACTTCAAGCAGCGAGCGGTCTCGATTCTGATTTGCTCTGGCGTAAAGGTATGGCTAGGGTCTGTCCAGTTGTGTCTAATGTTTTTGACCGTATCGCATGCGGGACGCTGACGACCTGCGTGATCGTATCCACAAGACTCAACTGCTGCGTCAGATTTATCAAGCTCAACATAATGGCGCTGGTTGCGGCCAATAGTCAAAGAAGAGCCTTTCTGCACAAAACGATGTAATGAAACAGCAGCTTCATGACCTGCGGCAATAGCATCGATAACAAAGCGAGGACCCGTGTACACGTCTCCACCCACAAAGACATCGGGCTGAGCAGTCTGATACGTCTGGGAATCAGCGCACGCAAGATTGCCTCGCGTAAGCTCAACCGCCTCTCCCTCCAAAAGACTTCCCCACTCAACGGTTTGTCCAATAGACAAGATTACTGCGTCTGCCTCAAGATACATTGTTTGCTCGTCATCAAAACAAGGCGAGAAACGCTTGTCATTGTCGAAAACACGAGTACAGCGTTTAAACGTCACGCCGCAAACGTGTCCTTGCTCATCTGTGGCAATAAAAGCAGGTCCCCAACCATTCTTGATTGACACACCATCTTCCTGCGCTTCTGTGATTTCTTCTGGTAGTGCAGGCATCTCTTCTGGCTGCTCTAGGCACACCATAGTAACTGACTCTGAGCCACAACGCGCAGAAACTCGAGCCGCATCAATAGCAACATTACCGCCGCCAATGACCACTGTCTTACCAGGTACTTCATGCAGAGGATGCTCGGTTACAAAATGCAAGAAATCAACAGCAGAAATAACCCCATCGGCGTCTTCTCCAGCAATATTGGCTTTTCTACCGCCCTGGCAACCAATGGCAACATAAAAACCAATAAAGCCTTGAGCGCGCAGTTCATCAAGGGTTATGTCTTTTCCTACCTCAATGCCACAGCGAATCTCAACACCCATTTCTTTAAGAATGTCGATCTCTGCGGCAACAACGTTTTTCTCGAGCTTGTAAGAAGGAATGCCATATACCATCATTCCGCCAGGAAGGAGGTTCTTCTCAAAAACGACGGGGTTGTAACCGTGTTCTGCCAGGTAATATGCACAGGACAGGCCGGCTGGACCTGCACCAATAATGGCAATTTTCTGGTTGAATCGGCCTCTATTTGACGGGATAACTGGCTCTGGAATAAAGCGATGCTCTGCCTCTAGATCTTTTTGAGCAATGAATTTCTTAACGTCATCAATGGCTACTGCCTGGTCAATAGTTCCTCGTGTACACGCTGCTTCGCAACGTTTATTGCACACGCGACCACAAACAGCTGGGAATGGATTTTCTTTTTTGATCAGCTCAAGCGCATCTCGATAGCGACCTTCAGCTGCCATACGCAGATAACCCTGAACAGAAATATGTGCTGGACAAGCAACTTTACAAGGAGCAGTACCGGTATCGTGACACTCAATACGGTTGTTGTTCTTATAATTCCAATCCCAATCAGCCTCTCCCCAAAACTTATCATCGGGAAGATCCTGCGTTGGATAGGAAATTTTGCCGGTCCTAGTAGGAAGCTTCTGACCTAATTGAGGGGCTCCAGCTGGGCAAACCTCAACACATCCACCACAAGCAACACATTTTTCTTCATCAACGTGAGCCACAAAAGCGGAACGAGACAAATTAGGCGTATTAAACAGCTGAGAAGTTCTGAGTGCATAGCAAACATTTACGTTGCAGTTGCAAATAGCAAAGATCTTATCTTCACCGTCAATGTTGGTAATCTGATGAACAAAACCGTTTTTCTCGGCCTTTGTACAGATATCGATAACCTCATCGTAGGTGATGTAGTGGCCTTTTCCTGTTTCTACGCAGTAATCAGCCATATCTCCAATGGCAAGACACCAATCTTCTGGATCGTCAGCACAGCCGTCGCCACGAACTCGCTCAGCAAGGCGACAAGAACAGGGAGTTGCAGCATATCTATCGTATTTCTTGAGCCAATGCGAAATATGCTCAACGGTAACGGTGTGATTGACCTGCTCAATAGAGCGCTCAACAGGAATGACGTGCATTCCAACACCCGCACCACCCTCAGGAACCAGCTTAGTGACATTTTTGAGCGGTAGATACGTCATGCGCTCAAACAAAGAAGCCATCTCGGGATGTTCTTCAAGTTGGCTCTCGTTCATCACGGTAAACTCTGCGGAGCCGGGAACAAACATGGGAAGAACATACTGCTTTTGCTTGCTCTTATTTTCCCAGTTGTACTCGATCATGCCCTTTACAGACAGGGTGTCTAGGATAGGTTGAAGCTCTTCTGCAGTTTTACCAGTACGCTTGCAAAGCTCCTCTAAAGTAACTGGCTGTCGCACCTTCATGTGTTTGGTTACCGAGGCCTCTTCCTCAGTCATAATTGCTGCAATTCCCCAATATTCTGGGTCATCTTTTACAATTTTATGACCGAGGCGACTGGTAATTTTTTGAACTTCATCTCTTACAAGAGGCTTAAATTGCTCAGAAGAAGCTGGTCCAGGCTCATTTGGATCTACGGTTTTGTAATGAACTACCTCGTCATTTTCAGTAATGTGATTTTGAGCGAGTATACGAATAGGACCACCAGCAGGGTTAGTAGTTGGCAATACATTTCTGCGTGCAATTTCTTCATCAGTAAGACTGCCACGCATGGCATTTCCATCTTTTGGGGTCTTACGTGCTGGTACTTCCTCTGCCATGACCTCTCCTATCAGGCATAAGACATTCTTTAAGCGATCATCATGAGTTACTGACTGCTTTTCCACTCAGCAACTTTGCGAGAAAGCCATTCAGTCCAAGCATCTAATCCTTCCCCAGTTTTGGCAGAGAAAGGAATAACAAGTGCCTTTGGATTTCTGAGGGCTACATTTTTCTTGAGTTTCTCTAGATCAAAGTCAAAATAAGGTGCTACGTCTATTTTGTTAACAAGCACCACATCACAGACCTGGTACATCAGTGGGTACTTCAGCGGCTTATCGTCACCTTCGGGAACAGAAAGAATAGTGACGTTTACTCCGGCACCGGTGTCAAACTCTGCTGGACATACCAAGTTTCCAACGTTCTCTAAAAAGATAAGGTCTACATCTCCTGCGTTGAGACCTTCAAGACCCTGAGCGCACATATGCGCATCAAGGTGACACATGCCGCCCGTATGCAGCTGAATGGCTTTTACTCCTGTTTCAGAAATAGCAGCAGCATCAACATCTGAATCAATATCAGCTTCCATAACAGCGAGTGAAAGCTTGCCATTCAGAGCAGCAATGGTCTTTTTAAGGGTAGTAGTTTTACCAGAACCAGGAGAAGACATAAGGTTTACCAGCAGGGTTCCCTTTTTCTTCATTTCTTCTCTTAGTTGATCGGCGCTTTTCTCGTTAGCTGCAAAAACGCTCTGCTTAACTTCAATGACGCGATACTCACCCATAAGTTCTCTCCACAGTTCCGATACGTACGTTAGTGTCCCAACAGATGCGCGGCATGTGCAAGGCCAACACGAATCAGCGTTGTGACGTGCTCATCTGCAAGTGAGTAGATAACTTTTCTGCCATCTCTTTTTGCATTGACAAGACCGCGATCTCGCAAAAGACGCAACTGATGAGAGGTAGCCGACTGTGAAACAGAAAGCATTTCCTGCAGCTCTGTCACGCTTTTCTCGCCATTTACCAGGGCACCCAAAATCTGGAATCGAGTGAAATCAGACAGTGCATCAAAAATCTGAGTTGCATCATAGATGATGTCATCGTTTACCAGGTATTCGTTCAGCTTCTGATCAGAAACGTAATCGCACGTAGAATGGGTGTGCTCGCACTGTTCAGAATCGTGGGAATGACTATCCATTGCTCTTCCTATCTTTTGAGAGTCGCAAAGTTCATGGCTACTTAACGGTAATCATAAAAGATTAGTATATACCGATACTCCCCCATCTACGCGCAACTAAAAGAGGACTCCAGCTAACGGCTGAAGTCCTCTTGTGTATCGGAGGCAATCTCCGAAAAAGTTTGATGTATCAGGCGAGATTACTTACTCGTCTTCACCGTCTGCCTCAGCGTCCATGCGGACAACCTGGTTAAGCAGGTCATCCAGAGAACCAAGGTCCTCGTTGATTACATCAGGGCTAACCTCGTCAGAAGAAGAGCCAATGAGTGTCTCGGTGTAATCAGAGTGAGTGGATGGAGCTGCGGAACCCAGCATCAGGCCACCGTCGCCTTCTGGCGAGAAGACCATGTTGAGCAGCTGTGAAAGATCCTCAGAATCAGCCTCATCCTCTTCTGGCTCAAGGATGTAGAGGAGGTTACGAGCCTCAAGGCCATCGCGGAGCTCCTCGATTGCCTTTGCACCAATACCATCGATGCGAAGAAGGTCTTCCTCGGTCTTACCAATAAGATCGCCTACGGTCTCAATGCCAACCTCGCTGAACTTGTTGGTCCAACGCTGTGACACGCCAAGATCGTCGAAGAGGTACAGCTTTGCGTCCTCGCTTGAAAGCGTGCGGCCATTCTTGGAGTAAACGCCACCGTTGTAATCCTCATTGACCCAGTCAAGCTGCTTAGGAAGCTGCTCCTCGATGTCCTTGAGCTCTGCTGGTGCCCAGTCTGGAAGAGACTTAGCAAGAGAAGAGGTTGGGCCATCAATCTTGGTACCGTGGTAGGTAAGCTCAACATCGTTGTATGCGGAGAGACCCGTACCTGCAGGAATCTGCTTACCAACAATAACGTTGGACTTGAGGTCAAGCAGGTGGTCAACATCGCCCTCGATAGCTGCAGAGGTAAGAACGCCTGCAGTACGAATGAACGATGCGCTGGAGAGCCAAGAATCGATAGAGCTTGCAACCTTCAGAGTACCAAGGATTGCTGGCTCTGCCTCTGGTGGAGTACCACCAGCAAGGGCAATGTTCTGGACAGTCTCTGCGAAGACATAGCGGTCCACATACTGACCAAGCAGGTACGAAGAGTCACCTGGGTTGGTAACCTGGACACGACGAAGCATCTGACGTGCGATAACCTCGATGTGCTTATCGTTGAGTTCTACACCCTGGGAGGTATAGACGTCCTTAACGGACTCAACGAAGGTGTGCATAGTGGACTTAATGTCAGTGAGTCGACGGAGCATACGGAAGTTGACGAAGCCGCGGGTAATCTGGTCACCAGCACGGACAACAACACCATCCTCAATGCCAGGCATGAAGCGGACAGATGCAGGTACACGCCACTCCTCGATGACACGGGAAGCATCGTCTGCATCAACAATACGCAGCAGGTACTCGGTGGTCTCTGGGGTAATGTGAAGAACACCAGAGACTGGAGCCAGGTCAGCCTCGCGACCAAGAATCTTCTCGTTGACGTTGCCGACGACGTCGAACATACGAGCAACGGTAGGAAGACCCTGCGTAATATCGTCTGCACCTGCAACACCACCGGAGTGAATGGTACGCATGGTCAACTGAGTACCAGGCTCACCAATGGACTGAGCTGCGATAATACCAACTGCAGTACCAATGTTGACAGGACGACGGGTGGAAAGATCCCAGCCGTAGCACTTCTGGCAGACGCCGTACTTAGACTTACAGGTCAGAAGCGCGCGGAGCTGAACCTTAGCAAGGCCGTGCTCAACAAGACGCTCAAGATCCTGCTTGGACTCAACATAGCCACCAGCAGGGATAAGAACCTCGCCAGTGTTTGGATCGCAGACATCCTCAAGGGTGCAGCGGCCAATCAGGTCAGTATCAACAGAAGTCTGACCAGGCTTAATCAGAGGATAGGTAACTGCCTCATCAGTGCCGCAGTCCTCCTCGCGGACAATGACGTCCTGTGCAACGTCAACAAGTCGACGAGTCAGGTAACCAGAGTCGGAGGTGTGGGATGCTGTATCTACCAGACCCTTACGAGCGCCGTAGGTAGAAATGAAGTACTCGAGAGGCTCAAGGCCCTCGCGGAAGTTTGCCTTAATTGGAAGGTCGATGGTTTCACCGGACATATCCGCCATCAGGCCTCGCATACCAGCAAGCTGGCGAAGCTGTGTCTTAGAACCACGAGCTCCAGAGTCAGCCATCATGTAAATTGGGTTGTTCTCTGCAAAGCCTGTAAGCATCTCAGAGCCGAGAAGATCGGTGCACTCGGTCCATGCGTTAACAACCTCAACGTGACGCTCTCGCTCGGAAAGGAAGCCGTCCTCGTAGTACTCGTTGATCTGGTCAACGCGGTCCTGTGCCTCCTGAAGCAGCTGTGGCTTGTGTGGAGGAATGACAGCGTCCCAAACAGAAACGGTCAGACCAGCAAGAGTTGCATAGTGGAAACCAGTCTTCTTGATGTTGTCCAGAATTGGTTCAACATCAGCCATTGGATAACGGTCGCAGCAATCGTTGACCAGAACACCAATGTCGGACTTAACCATCTTGTAGTTGATGTATGGGTAATCCTCTGGCAGGCACTGACGGTTGAAGATAATGCGACCAACAGTGGTCTCAAAACGCTTAGTACCTTCAGTAACGTCCAGGTCCTCGTACTGACCGCGGCCGGTCATAACGCGGAAGATAGCGCGATCGCTATCAGCAACGTTTGCATCCTTGGAGCTTACGCGGACAACAACCTTTGCCTGGATATCAAGGTCACGGTTGGCCTCAATAGCCAGAAGAGCATCCTCAAAGCTTGCGAAGGTAAGAGTCTTAGCGTCTTCACCGGTCTTCTCGGAAGTGAGGTAGTAGACACCAAAGACCATATCCTGAGAAGGAACGGTCAGAACCTTACCAGAAGCAGGGCTTCTGAGGTTATTGCTGGAGAGCATCAGAATGCGAGCCTCTGTCTGTGCCTGAGTAGAAAGTGGCACGTGGACAGACATCTGGTCGCCGTCGAAGTCTGCGTTGAATGGTGCGCAGACCAGTGGGTGCAGGTGGATTGCCTTACCCTCGATAAGGACTGGCTCAAATGCCTGAATGGACAGACGGTGAAGGGTAGGTGCGCGGTTGAGAAGAACGAGGCGGTCCTGAATGACCTCATCCAGAACGTCCCAAACAACTGGAGTACCACGGTCAATAGCGCGCTTTGCGCCCTTAATGTTTTCAACCTTGCGGAGCTCAACCAAACGACGCATGACAAATGGCTTGAAGAGCTCAAGTGCCATAGCGGATGGAAGACCGCACTGGTGCAGCTTCAGGTGTGGGTCAACAACAATGACGGAACGGCCAGAGTAGTCAACACGCTTACCCAGAAGGTTCTGACGGAAGCGACCCTGCTTACCCTTAAGGGCCTCAGCAAGAGACTTCAGAGGACGTCCACCACGGCCGGTAACAGGACGACCACGGCGACCGTTGTCAAACAGAGCGTCAACGGACTCCTGAAGCATGCGCTTCTCGTTGTTAACAATAATGGAAGGTGCGTCAAGGTCAAGCAGGCGCTTAAGACGATTGTTACGGTTAATAACACGACGATACAAATCGTTTAAGTCGGAAGCTGCAAAACGGCCACCATCAAGCTGAACCATTGGACGAAGATCAGGTGGAATAACTGGTACAACGTCAAGAATCATGTTAGCTGGATCGTTGCCACCCTTAAGGAAGGCGTCAACAATCTCAAGGCGCTTAATGGCCTTCTCGCGCTTCTGCTTCTGAGCATCCTCATTGGCGATAATAGCGCGGAGCTCCTTGGCCTCTTTCTCAAGGTCAATGTTGGAGAGAAGGTCGCGGACTGCCTCTGCGCCCATACCACCCTTGAAGTAGATGCCATAGTAGCGCTTAAGCTCGGAGAACAGACCCTCATCGGAGATGAGCTCTCTGGTCTCAAGCTGCATGAACTTCTCGAAAGCCTCACGACGAAGCGTCTTCTCTTCCTCGTACTCTTCCTCAAGATCAGCGACGCCTGCACGAATCTCGTCCTCAGAAAGAGGCTCAAAATCGCCAAACTCGTCATCCTGTGGCTGGCCCTGCTCGCGAAGACGTGCGATCTGATCGTCACGCTCTGCATCAAGCTCTTCGAGGTCTGCTGCAAGCTCCTCACGAAGATCGTCTACGTCAGCCTCACGTGCCTCAGTGTCAACACTGGTGATTACGTAAGATGCAAAGTAGAGGACTTTCTCGAGATCCTTGCTCTTGATATCAAGAAGACGTGCCAGAGGGAAGCTGGTTGGGCTCTTGAAGTACCAGATGTGGCTTACAGGAGCAGCAAGCTCGATGTGGCCCATGCGGTCACGACGAACCTTTGCGGTGGTTACTTCAACACCGCAGCGCTCGCAGGTAATGCCCTTGAAGCGAATGCCTTTGTACTTACCGCAGGCGCACTCCCAGTCCCTTACAGGTCCAAAGATCTTCTCGCAGAAAAGGCCATCCTTTTCTGGCTTAAGGGTACGGTAGTTGATGGTCTCAGGCTTCTTTACCTCGCCATAGGACCAACCGCGGATATCATCAGCAGACGCTAGAGAAATTTTAATAGCGTCAAATTCAGTGGAATCAAAATCTGCCACAGTCGCTACTCCTTATCGGTGGTCGCGTCGCCTACAAGTGCGGATGCACCCTCAGCGTCTTGGGACAGGTCGGAAGCGGTTACCTCAGTGAAGCCAAGGTCGTTGAGGATCTCAACAGCGTTCTTCTCCTCAGGATCTGTGACCTTTGCGGTATTTGCACGCTTACGATAGGAGATTGGCTCAATGTCAAGTGCCAGGGAGCGAATCTCTTTGACCAGAACCTTGAAGGACTCAGGAATTCCTGCAGTAGGAATGTTCTCGCCCTTAACAATGGACTCGTAGGTCTTAACACGGCCGTTGGTATCGTCAGACTTAACGGTGAGAATCTCCTGGAGGACGTTAGCAGCACCGTATGCATACAGTGCCCAAACCTCCATCTCACCAAAGCGCTGACCGCCGAACTGTGCCTTACCACCCAGAGGCTGCTGGGTAACAAGAGAGTAAGGACCAGTTGAACGTGCGTGGATCTTATCGTCAACCATGTGGCCGAGCTTCAAGATGTAAGAAACACCAACGGTAATTGGGCTCTTGAAAGCCTCACCGGTACGGCCATCGTAGAGGGTAGTCTTACCACGCTCGTTGAGCTGTGGAACAAACTCCTCACGCATGTCCTCGCCGTACTCCTTGAGAGCCTTATTGATCATGTTGATGTTGGTGCGGCGAACAATCTCTGCAACGGACTCATCAGTAGCACCGTCAAAGAGTGGTGTTGCAACAGGGATTGGACCCTCAACGTAACGCTTGGAATCTGCGTCGTCGTCATCCCAACCGTGTGCAGCGCCCCAGCCAAGGTGGCACTCAAGCAGCTGGCCAACGTTCATACGGGAAGGAACGCCCAGTGGGTCGAGAATAACGTCTACTGGGGTACCGTCTGCCATGTAAGGCATGTCCTCAACTGGGAGAACCTTACAAATAACACCCTTGTTACCGTGACGACCAGCGATCTTATCGCCCTGCTGGATCTTTCTGCGCTGAGCAACAAAGACGCGGACCAGGTCGTTTACTCCTGGAGGCAGGTCGTCTCCAGCCTCACGGCTGAAGCGGACAACGTCAACAACGCGGCCATAGGAGCCGTGTGGCATCTTGAGGGACGTATCACGAACATCGTGTGCCTTAGCACCGAAGATTGCGCGAAGCAGACGCTCTTCTGCGGTCAGAGCAGTCTCACCCTTAGGAGTGACCTTACCAACCAGAATATCGCCAGGGCCAACCTCAGCGCCGATGCGGATGATACCGTCATCGTCGAGGTTTGCGAGCATGTCCTCACCAAGGTTTGGAATCTCGCGGGTAATCTCCTCAGCACCAAGCTTGGTGTCACGAGCATCAATCTCGTGGCGGGAAATGTTAACAGAGGTCAGAAGGTCTTCCTGAACAACACGCTCGGAGACGATAATACCGTCCTCGTAGTTGTAGCCTTCCCATGGCATGTAAGCAACGGTAAGGTTTGCACCAAGTGCCAGCTCAGAGTGGTCAACAGATGGACCGTCTGCGATTGGCTGGCCCTTCTCGACCTGTTGTCCAACAGTGACGATTGGACGATGGTTGATGCAAGTGGACTGGTTGGAGCGCTCGTACTTAGGAAGATCGTAGCACTGAGAACCGTGCTCATCGGAGTAGATGACAACGTGAGCTGCATCAACCTCGGTGACCTCGCCGGCAAACTCTGCACAAATAAGCTCACCAGAGTCCTGAGCTGCGCGGCCCTCCATACCAGTTCCAACAAATGGAGCGTGGGACTGAATCAGAGGCACTGCCTGACGCTGCATGTTTGCACCCATGAGGGTACGCTTTGCATCGTCGTGCTCAAGGAATGGAATGAGGTTAGCTGCGACGGAGAGAAGCTGACGTGGAGAAACGTCCATGTAGTCAACGTCCTCAACAGGAACCTGTGCAGGTGCACCGAAGGAACCGTCGAAGTCGCGGGTACGTGCAATAACGCGGTCTGCATCAACAATCTTGCCGTCTGCGTCAACCTCAACAAACTTCTTAGACTTAGGGTCAATTGGGGTGTTAGCAGGAGCAATAATGTGATTCTCCTCCTCGTCTGCAGTCATCCAGACAATGTCGTCAGAGACAACACCGCCTGTGACCTTACGATAAGGAGCCTCGATAAAGCCGTACTCATTTACGTGAGCGTACAGTGCCAAGGAGCCGATAAGACCAATGTTTGGTCCCTCAGGAGTCTCGATTGGGCACATACGGGAGTAGTGCGAGTTGTGAACGTCACGGACTGCGGTAGGAACGTTGGTACGACGGCTGGAGCCGGACTTGTGTCCTGCAAGACCGCCAGGTCCCAGAGCAGAAAGACGACGCTTGTGAGTCAAACCAGCAAGTGGGTTTGCCTGGTCCATGAACTGCGAAAGCTGAGAAGAACCGAAGAACTCCTTGATTGCAGCAACAATTGGACGGATGTTGATCAAAGACTGTGGAGTGATGTCGTCTGCGTCCTGAGATGCCATGCGCTCACGAACAACGCGCTCCATGCGGCTCATACCAATGCGGAACTGGTTCTGGACCAGCTCGCCTACGGTACGAACACGGCGGTTACCAAAGTGGTCAATGTCATCAAGGTGCTTAGACTCATCACCTGCATGCACTGCAAGAAGGTACTGAAGAGCTGCGACAATGTCCTCTTTGGTAAGGACACGAACGTCTGCAGGAATCTCTTCCTCAAGCTTCTTGTTGATCTTGTAACGACCAACGCGAGCAAGGTCATAGCGCTGCTCGTTGAAGAAGAGGCCGTCAAGCAGAGAACGGGCGGAGTCAACAGTTGGTGGCTCGCCTGGACGCTGACGACGATAAATCTCGATAAGAGCCTCCTCACGCGTGGTTGCAACGTCACGCTCAAGTGTGTTGCGAACAACATCGGAATCACCAAGGAGCGAGAGAATCTCGTCATCGGTAACAGCAATGCCAAGTGCACGGAGGAAGACGGTAGCGCTCTGGCGACGCTTGCGGTCAATGGAGACGACCAGGTGGCCGCGCTTATCAACCTCAAACTCAAGCCATGCACCACGTGCAGGAATGAACTGAGACTTGTGGACCAGAACACCGTTGTCCATCTCTGACGAGAAATACACGCCAGGTGAACGAACGAGCTGTGAAACCACAACGCGCTCAGAACCGTTGATGATGAAGGTACCGCGCTCAGTCATCAGTGGGAAATCACCCATGAAGACAAGCTGCTCCTTCATCTCACCAGTCTCTTTGTTGACAAAACGGACGTCAACAAAAAGAGGTGCTTGATATGAAATGTCTTTTGCACGACACTCAGCCATTGAATTGGCAGGGTCGCCGAACTGATGGTCACCAAAGGTGACCTGCATGGTTCCAGCGCTGTTCTCAATTGGCGAGAACTCAGCGAAGGACTCTGCAAGGCCCTCTCCCATAAAGCGCTCAAATGATTCCTTCTGTACAGAAATCAGATTTGGCAGCTCCATAGCTGCGGGAATCTTACTGAACGTCCTGCGTCCAGTATGCGCCTGAGGCGTGGTGAGGGAAGTCTTTTTAGCGGTAGACACCAGGTTGTCCTCCTTCAAAAGGGTGGAAGGTGGCAATTGTCGCAACCTAGTAATTTAGTCAAGATTTTAATGCGCGTCAACAGAAAAACACTTGATTTTTTAAGACGTTTTGACTATATTATCGCGTTTATGTTTTTCAACTGCACAAACGTTATGTTGCAGGTAAATCCTTGACTAACTCGTCTTTTCTAGTTATGAAGATTTTGTGAAGAAGGTCCACGGAGACAGAAATCGCTTTCGGTGAGCGGCGCTCCCCCGCCACATCGCTTCGCATGGCGCTCCGAGCGCACGGGTTTCTCGCTAGGCGCGGGTGCGAGCGCACGGGTTTCTCGCCAGGCGCGCCGACCTTTTACTGCGTGCGCGCTGCGAGCGCCTGCCTTTTGCTGCACGCGCCTGAAAAGTGCAAAGAATCTGTATTTGAGCCACCGATTCTTTTGCAAAATCAGGCAAATCCACAGATTCTTTTGCATTTTTAGGCAAAAGTTACAGATTCTTTGCAGAAATCAGGCGCGAGAAAGCTGGGGTAAGTCACGCAGGAAGCTAGAGCAATCACGCAGGGTTTATGAGCCTGAAATGCACACCAAGTCTGAGCAAAAGTACTCAGATAAGGCGAGAAGAACAGGCAAATCGCTCAGACGTGGCGAGAAAATCCGGCAAAATCACTCAGACTTGATGCACTTTTCAGGCTGCAGCTAAAGCGCCCCAGCTTGATGCACATTTCGGGCTACTGCAAAAGCACCTCAGCTCCATGCGCCCCGAGCGCACGGATTTCTCGCCAGGCAAACAAAAAAGAGGCCAGACCGAAGTCTGACCTCTCCAGTAAGCAATGTAGAATGGACTTACTTAAGGGTGACGGTAGCGCCAGCCTCCTCGAGCTGAGCCTTAGCAGCCTCAGCGTCCTCCTTCTTAGCGCCCTCGAGGACAGCCTTAGGAGCACCCTCGACGACCTCCTTTGCCTCCTTGAGGCCAAGGTTGGTAAGAGCACGGACAACCTTGATGACGCCGATCTTGTTGTCGCCGAAGCCCTCGAGAACAACGTCAAAGTTGGTCTTCTCCTCTGCCTCCTCAGCAGCGCCACCAGCTGCAGGAGCAGCAGCGACAGCTACAGGAGCAGCAGCGGAAACGCCAAAGACGTCCTCAAGCTCGTGAACGAGCTCAGAAAGCTCGAGTGCTGGCATCTCTTTAAGGGCCTCAATGATCTCATCTTTAGTGACAGCCATGTCAATTCTCCTTTTTAAACGATGCAGCCTTTGTGCTGCATCTGGGCAAAAGCCCGGCTTGTATGTGTGCGTTTAAGTGCGTCTACACTCTCACGCGGTTTGCGCCAATGCGCGGGTACAACAAAACGTTGCTTATGCAGCGTTCTTCTGATCTGCGACTGCAGAAAGAGCGGTTGCGAGTCCACGAGCTGGACCAGCGCAAACCTGTGCAATACCGGTAAGTGGGCTTGCAACAACGAAGACAAGCTTTGCAATGAGCTCCTCGCGAGAAGGAAGGTCTGCGTAAGCCTTTGCCTCGTCAGCGGTAAGTGCCTGACCATCAGCGATACCACCAATGAACTCAACTTTCTTGAGCTTCTTGGCCTGATCCTTGATGACCTTAGCGGCCTCGACAGGATCATTCTCATAGAAAACGTATGCGCAGGTACCGGCGAGCATCTCGTCAATCTCTGGCATACCAGCGTTCTTAAGAGCAATCTTGACGATGTTGTTCTTATAGACCTTCATGTGAGCGCCTGCTGCGGTAAGTGCGCGGCGAAGCTCCTGAGTCTCCTTTACGGAGAGACCACGATAGTCGATAACAAACAGGCCCTTGGAGTTGTCGAGAGAAGCGGAAACCTTCTCGAGCAAATCAAGTTTAGACTGAGCTGGCATGTAGTACACCTCCTTTATCATGTCTCGGGCACGAGCGCCAACAGGTGCGGCCCTCACATGAAAAGACCCCACTTTGGCAACCAAAGCGGGGTCTGGATGTACTAATCTCAAGACCACCTCGGCAGGCGGGAATTCCCATTAAGCCTTGGATTCAAGGCGCCGGCTGTCTTTGGCAGCGAACGTGCAACTACAAGACGTCTGTCTTGCGTTGGATATTGTGCAGCAAAAAACTATCCAAGTCAAGGTTGAGCGCGCAATTTCTTTCTCTTCACAAAAATTTGACGAGAAGGGCGGCTAAGCAGCTACGCACAACTCAGCCACACACATCAGCCGCGTGCACGCTTCAAGAAAAATCCGGTACCTGCAAGCAGATACCGGATTAAACGTGCTAGGTACTTCTAAGCGATTAGCTTAGTCCTCCATGAGGTTACGAACCTTGGTTGGATCAACCTTGATGCCAGGGCCCATAGTAGAGGAAACAGCAACGGTCTTGACGTACTTACCCTTAGCGCTGGATGGCTTGACGCGGATGATCTCGGAGATCAGTGCGCCATAGTTCTCAACAAGCTGCTGGACCTCAAAAGAAGCCTTGCCGATTGCAACGTGGCAGATACCAAAACGGTCTGCACGATACTCAACACGACCAGCCTTGAGCTCGTTAACCATCTTTGCAACATCCATGGTAACGGTGCCAAGCTTAGGGTTAGGCATAAGGCCACGAGGACCAAGAACGCGACCAAGACGACCAACCTTACCCATCATCTGAGGGGTTGCGATTGCTGCGTCAAAGTCAAGCATGCCCTTCTCGACCTCTGCGATGAGCTCGTCGCCACCGACGATGTCAGCGCCAGCTGCCTCAGCCTCGCGGGCCTTCTCGCCCTCTGCGAAGACTGCAACGCGAACGGACTTACCAGTGCCGTGAGGCAGAGAGATAGAACCGCGAACGTTCTGGTCAGCCTTACGAGTATCGACACCAAGGCGAATTGCTACCTCAATGGTCTCGTCAAACTTAGCAGTTGCAAGCTCCTTAGACAGGGTTACTGCCTCTTTTGGGCTGTAGAGGTTTGCACCGTCTACCTTGGCAACTGCATTCTTGTAGTTCTTTCCGTGCTTAGGCATTATGTACCTCCTGTGGTTAGCGGGCGTCTGCCCTCCCACTCCTGCATCTTCCGTCCGCAGCTGCGCCCTCTTGGCGAGAAACCCAACTATGTGCACTAACGTCGGATGCTCTGACAAAAACAACCGTCAGCCACACTAATGGCTGACGGGAGTAAACACTACTCGGCGATGGTTACACCCATGGAACGAGCGGTACCAGCGACGATCTTCTTTGCAGCCTCAATGTCGTTTGCGTTGAGGTCAGGCATCTTGATCTCAGCAATCTTGGTGAGCTGCTCCTGGGAGAGCTGGCCAACCTTATCGCGCTGAGGAACACCGGAACCACCCTTGAGGTGAAGCTCCTTCTTGATGAGCTGAGCTGCTGGAGGAGTCTTGGTTACGAAGTCAAAGGAGCGATCCTCGTAAACAGAAATCTCGACTGGGATGATGTCGCCAGCCTTGTCCTGAGTTGCAGCGTTGAATGCCTGGCAGAACTGCATAATGTTGACCTGTGCAGCACCCAGAGCTGGTCCTACTGGAGGAGCTGGGTTTGCCTGGCCTGCAGGAATCTGCAGCTTAATAAAGTTAACAACCTTCTTTGCGGGCATGTTAAGCCTCCTGTTTGAATTCTTGTGAGTCTATTCTCGCGCACTCCCGAGAAGCAATCCACAAGGGACGAGAAGTGCGGGATAAGCCGTTAGTTACTAGTCTATCAGGGAAATCTGATCCATGGTGAGCTCAACCGGAGTCTCGCGACCAAAGATAGTGAGCATTACCTTGATCTTGCCGGACTCTGCGTTGACCTCAGAGACAGTACCGTCGAAGTCAGCGAGAGGACCAGAAAGAACGTGAATTGCCTGACCGACCTCAATATTGGTTGCTGTACGCTTAGGTACAGGGCTACCCGTCTTCATGCCGCCACGACGCATGATCTTATCGAACTCATCGCGACGCAGAGGAACTGGCTTGCCGTCAATGCCAACAAAACCAGTTACGCCTGGGGTGTTACGAACAACAGCCCAGGTATTGTCATCCAGCTCCATGCGAACAAGAACATAACCTGGGAAAACCTTGGACTCTTTGGTCTCGCGCTTACCGCCGTCCTTGACCTCAGTGACTTCCTCGGTAGGAATCTGAATATCAACAACAGCACGCTCAAGGCCATAGGTCTCAATACGGTGCTCAAGGTCTGTCTTTACCTTGTTCTCATAACCTGAATAGGTGTGAACTACATACCAGCGCTTAGCCATTGATTATCCCCTCAGTCCAGTAAAGGCGACGAGACCAGCAACAATGCCAGTATCAACCAGCCAAGTTACCAAGCCAAAGAAAATGATTGTTGCAATTACGGCTACAGAGAAACCAGCAAGCTCAGAGCTTGAAGGCCACACAACGCGGTGCATTTCTGTACGAACGCCTGCAAAATAAGCACCCAGGCGGCCAAAGAAGCCAGGGTTAGCGTTACGCTGAATGGACTTCTCCTGCTTCTTTGCCTCGACCTTAGTGGCCTTAGCAGAAGCTTCAGGAGTAGCTTCAGTCTGAAGGGCCTCACGCTGGGCGCGCTCTTCTGCGCGAGCCTTACGTGCGCTCCTCTTATTGCGCTCCTTATTTGCCATCCTACGCTCCCTTGGATGTTATACCTACATACAAACCGGCCAACCCTTATGGGAAGGCCGGTGAAGTTATCTGGCAGGCCAGGAAGGACTCGAACCCTCAACAAACGGTTTTGGAGACCGCCGCTCTACCATTGGAGCTACTGGCCTAGAACGAACCCACCTAGCCTAGCGGGTCTCGCGATGTACCGTGTGCTTGTGGCACCATGGGCAGTACTTCTTCAACTCCATACGATCTGGGTTGTTGGACTTATTCTTGTCCGTAGTGTAATTACGACGCTTGCACTCAGTGCAGGCGAGAGTAACGAGTGTACGCATTGATCCTCCTGAACACGGTCACGAGATGTATTCTCGAAATGTGACGCGGTTGCTTAGGTTAGCACCCACTACCCAGAGATGTCAATACTTTTCTCTAATTACTCTAGGCGTTCACATATTTTTTCTCGACAAAAAACCCGGCGCGCAAAAAGCACGCCGGGCAAGTTAGCAACTTTAAAAGAAGTTACTCGATGACGGTGGAAACACGGCCATCGCCGACGGTGTGGCCACCCTCGCGGATAGCGAACTTCAGACCCTGCTCAAGAGCGATTGGGTGAATGAGCTCGCAACCAACGGTGATGTGGTCGCCAGGCATAGCCATCTCTACCTTGCCACCGTTTGCATCGGTGAGCTCGTAGATGTCGCCGGTTA
This sequence comes from Atopobium sp. BS2, assembly GCF_000565075.1. Taxonomy (GTDB): domain Bacteria; phylum Actinomycetota; class Coriobacteriia; order Coriobacteriales; family Atopobiaceae; genus Lancefieldella. The sequence continues at coordinate 54,731 of NZ_JDFG01000028.1, read as the reverse complement.
CGTCAGTTGTACGGAAGTAGAACTGTGGACGGTAACCAGAGAAGAATGGGGTGTGACGGCCGCCCTCTTCCTTAGTAAGAACGTAAACCTCACCGGTGAACTTCTTGTGTGGAGTAACGGTACCAGGCTTGCAGAGAACCTGACCGCGCTCGATGTCCTCGCGCTTAACACCGCGAAGAAGAATACCAACGTTGTCGCCAGCCTCGCAGAAGTCCATGGTCTTACGGAACATCTCAATGCCGGTAGCAACAGAGTTCTGAGTTGGCTTAATACCAACGATCTCGACTGGATCGTTGAGCTTGAGCTCACCACGCTCAACACGGCCGGTAGCAACGGTACCACGACCAGAAATAGTCATGACGTCCTCGATTGCCATCAGGAATGGCTTCTCGTTGTCACGAGCTGGTGTTGGGATGTAGGAGTCAACAGTGTGCATGAGCTCACGGATGGACTCAACCCACTTCTCCTCGCCGTTAAGAGCGCCGAGAGCGGAACCACGGATGATTGGAAGGTCATCGCCTGGGAAGTCGTACTCGGAGAGAAGGTCACGGGTCTCCATCTCGACGAGGTCGATGAGCTCGTCATCGTCGACCATGTCGCACTTGTTCAGGAAGACGACGATGTAAGGAACGCCGACCTGACGTGCAAGAAGGATGTGCTCACGAGTCTGAGCCATAGGACCATCGGTTGCAGCAATAACGAGGATTGCGCCGTCCATCTGAGCTGCACCAGAAATCATGTTCTTGATGTAGTCTGCGTGGCCAGGGCAGTCGACGTGAGCGTAATGGCGCTCCCAAGTCTCGTACTCAACGTGAGCAACGGAAATGGTAATACCACGCTGACGCTCCTCTGGAGCCTTATCGATGTTCTCGAAGGCGGTATAGTCTGCCTTGCAGCCCTCGGTCTCAGAGAGAACCTTGGTGATTGCTGCGGTAAGGGTAGTCTTACCGTGGTCGACGTGACCAATGGTACCGATGTTTACGTGTGGCTTTGTGCGGTCAAACTTTTCCTTGGCCATTGCCAATCCTCCTTCTGGAACTAACCCTCGGGCTAGACCGTGGTGAAAAAACGTCTGTTTATACTCAACGGCGCAAATGTCTAGGACATGTACGCCGTAAAGAGTCTGGTACCGGCGACTGGATTCGAACCAGTGACGTCACGGGTATGAGCCGTGTGCTCTAACCAGCTGAGCTACGCCGGCATAAATGCCGCTTGAAACATGGAGCCCGCGACCGGATTTGAACCGGTGACCTCTTCGTTACCAACGAAGTGCTCTACCTACTGAGCTACACGGGCGTGGTGGGGATACTTGGACTCGAACCAAGGAACTCAGAGAGAGCGGATTTACAGTCCGCCGCAGTTGCCGCTGTGCCATATCCCCAAATGCCGTTTTCAAGCACTCTTGAAGTAATTAATACGCTGTACCTTGTGGTTTAACGTACGCAGAAAGTCTTATTGAACTTCTGTATTACCTCGTAAGCGGGAAAATATTACGATTGAATAAAAATCTTGTCAACGTAATCCACCCAACCGGGCGTATCTTATCAAATTTTTTCCACAATTCCAAGCGATTTTCTCGCCACGATTCCATGCAGTTTTCTGGCCACAACTTCAAGCGGGTTTGTTGCCGCAACTCCACCGATTTTCTCGTCACAACTCCAAGCGGGTTTCTTGCCACAACTTCAAGCGAGTTTCTGGCCAGACGCATACGGGCTTTTACGGTTATCTATAAAAGCCATACGCGATACGTCGCGAATGCCCAAAATTCGCACGAAAAAAGCCAGGCAATGCCTGGCTGAAAATTCAAGTGGTGCCGCCACCAGGCTTCGAACCCGGGACCTACTGATTACAAGTCAGTTGCTCTACCAGCTGAGCTATAGCGGCATCAAGTGCAGAGGATATTCTATAGACTTTTCTGGCTTTGGTCTAGTCTCAATTTTCGAGAAATTTTTCTCCACAAACTGGTCAATGTGGCTCGTAGGAGCGCTGCCCTTCTGTGGGGGTGAACTTGGTACAAATGCGCTGTCTGGTTAAGTTTAGTCAGCCTGAAAAGTACATCATGTCTGAGTAAAACAGCTCAGACATGACGAGAAAAACCGGCAAAACACTCAGACTTGGCGCACTTTTCCGGCAAATCGTTCAGACTTGGCGAGAAAATCAGGCTCGATGAAAGCGCCCATGAACCACACCAGATTCAAAAGTCACGTCACGAAATGCCCGCCTGAAAAGTGCAAAGATTCTGTATTTAAGCCACCGATTCTTTAACAAAATCAGGCAAATCCACAGATTCTTTGCTGTTATCAGGCAGAATTTACAGATTCTTTGCAGAAATCAGGCGCGTCAGTCAAATTGGCGCGTCGGGCGCATTAGCGCGTAAGGCGCGTGAGACGCTGACCTGGTCACCTATTTGCCCAGAAGCTTCCAGAGTTTCTCGCGCTGTTCTGGAGAAATGCGGTCTTCAAGCGTCATGCGCGTACTGACCTGATTGCGACGCATCTCTTCGACAACGTTATCTGCTTGGGAAATCTCATGGACCAGAGATGCGCTTGCAATGCGCGTGACCTCGCCGGGGCCAAAGCCGGCCGTAGCGCGGATGTCCCTGTCCGACGTAACCAGAAATACCTTGCGACCAGCTTCTCGCGCGTCCGTGACCAGGCGCTCAATAACGCTATCCGCGGACTCCCCAGTCTCGGAAAAAACCAGTTGCACGCCAGCGTGGGTGCGCTCCGGGCGCTCGTCGTTTACGTTTCCCTTGCCGTCAAACACAATAACGGCCTCGTAGGTGCCCTGCGCAAACGTGGCAACGTCAGAAATGAGCGCCAAACGGGCGCGATAAAACGGATCGGTGTTGAGGTGATAGGCTCTCTCAGCAGCGGTTTCTTGTGCAGAAGAGCCGCGTTCATCCAGCAACGCCTCATAGCGAGGAGTTGCCAACATGACGTTATAGCCATCGACTACAAGCAGCGATTTTTTCTGAGCCATACCTTACGCTTCCTGGGCTTACGCGTCCTGGGTCCTGCGGAGCCACTCGTAGCACATAACCGTCGTTGCCTGAGCAACGTTCAGGGATTCTACCTGGCCAAACTGAGGAAGCTTGCACGTAAAATCGCACTTCTCGAGCATAAGGCGAGAAATTCCTGAGCCTTCAGAGCCCATTACAAGTGCAAGGCGGCCTCCCATAGGAGCCTCCCACACGGACTGAGTGGCATGCTCGGTGGAGCCACATGTCCAAAAACCTACGGCTTTAAGCTCTTCAAGAGCGCGTGGCAAGTTAGAGACCTGAGCGATTGGCAGGTGAAGCACGGCTCCTGCGGACGTCTTGTATGCTCCAACGCCAACTCGGGCGGCGCGAGCGTTTGCAATAATGACGCCGGCTGCGCCAACTACCTCGGCACTTCTTACGATTGCGCCAAAGTTTCCCTCGTCGGTGACGTGATCCAAGACCACAACCAGCGCGTTTTCAGAACCGGCGCGCTGAATGATTTCAGAGAGGTCGGCGTAGGCAAACGGCTGTGTACGGACAATAACGCCCTGGTGAGCGCCGTGACTTGAAAGCGAGTCAAGCACTGGCTTTGCAACACGCTCGACAGGAATGCCCTCCTGCTCAAGCTGGCGTGCAAGAGCCTCAATCTCCTGGTCCTTCTGTCCGCTAGCGGCCTGTACCAGCGCATTCTTCAAAGGAATACCCACGGTCAGCGCCTCAGCTACTGCGCGACGACCCTCGATAAGATCGGTTGCAGGCTTCTTGTTGCCGGGACGTCCAGCACCAGCACTTCGCTGTGTGCCAGCGCCTTTCTGTCCGCGAGTGCCCTGAGCTGCGCGTGCGCCTTGTGCGGAGCGGCCGCCCTTTGAGCCCTGGCCATTCTTGGCGCCGAAATAACCGCCCCAGTCGGCAGCCTTCTTGGAGCCGCGACCTGCGCCACCACGACCTGCAGCTCCACCGCGACCCGCAGCTCCGCCGCGTCCGGCTGCGCCGCGGCCTGCAGCGCCCTCGGAGCGTGTATTTTTAGAGGTAGAACGCTGATTTCTTGCCATAGTTAGTCTGCCTTACGCTTAAGTCGAGCGCCTGCGGCGGTATCTTCAATCAAAAGCCCAAGCTCGGCAATGCCGTCTCTAATTTGATCAGCAACTGCCCAGTTTTTCTGGGAACGAGCCTCCTGACGAGCAGCAAGCAAAGCCTCTGCAGCCTCGTCAGCTGAAGAGCCCTCATAGCCTGCCACCTGGGCAGCAAGCGTCACAAGCTCCTCTGGCAAATCAGAGGTAGACGCTGCCTGAGTCAAATCGATTCCCAAAGCGCCCGTGAGCTCGCACAACATATCTGCTGCACGAAGAACAGGACTTGCGCCAACGTTCTGGCCAACCTCTGCAAGATACGTATTTGCAGCAGTTACCAGAGCAAAGATAGCAGCGAGTGCTCCTGCGGTGTTGAAATCATCATCCATCTGAGCGTCAAACTCGCTCTGAGCTGTATTGATTGCCTCAGCAAGCGTGCTATCAGCGTCGGAAAGTTCGTGCTGAGCAGAAGACTGCTTGAAAGCCCATCGGAGATTTGCAACGCAGGTCTTCATGCGCTCAAGCGTACCAACAGTGCCCTCAAGGCGCTCAAACGAGAAATCAAGTGGTGCGCGATAGTGCGTTTGAAGCATCAAAAGTCTTACTGCATCTGCAGGGTACTTGTCCAAAACTTCCTTGAGTGTGTAGAAGTTGCCCAAAGACTTGGACATCTTCTCGCCATCAACGCGAAGCATTCCGGTGTGCATCCAATAATTGGCGAGAGGAGCGTGCCAGGCGCAGGATGCCTGCGCAGTCTCGTTCTCATGGTGAGGGAATACCAGGTCAGAGCCACCGCCGTGAATGTCAATTGGAGTGCCCAGGTAGCGATGAATCATTGCGCAGCACTCACTGTGCCAACCTGGACGACCTTCTCCCCAAGGGCTTGGCCAGCTAGGCTCACCAGGCTTAGCAGCCTTCCAGAGTGCAAAGTCAAATGGATCGCGTTTCTCGTCATTAACCTCAACGCGCTCACCTGCGCGAAGCTGATCAAGATCGCGACCAGAAAGCACACCATAGCCGTGGTCAGAACGAACCGAGAAGTACACGTCGCCCGAAGGCACCGCGTAAGCGTGACCCTGCTCAATCAAAGATTGAATCATCTGGAGCATGGCTTCAATCTCGTGCGTTGCGCGAGGACGAATATCTGGATCCAGAATATTGAACCGATGCATCTGCTCAATGAACGCCTGAGAAAACTCTTCAGAAACCTCTTGAGCAGTCCTTCCCTGCTCAATGGCGCGCTGAATAATCTTGTCGTCAACATCGGTCAGGTTTTGAGCAAAGGTGACCTCAAAACCCTTATGCATCAGATAACGGCGAATAACGTCAAACGAGAGGAAGGTACGGGCGTTTCCGATGTGAATCTGATCGTAAACCGTAGGACCGCACACGTACATGCGGATTTTGCCCTCGTCGATTGGCTTGAACTCTTCTTTTTTATGCGTCTGAGTGTTATAGACAAGCATGCATACTCCTCGCAACCATTGTGTATTGGTGTAAGTATAAACGGTTTGTGGAAAACCTTTAAGTTCCATACCTTACTAATCAAGATTCAATTTTGTTACCATTTACGGATTAGTACTGGATTGTTTTTTTTGTTTTACTAAACTTGACGAATAAAAATTTTAAGAATTTATATTTGAATCAAAACTGCAAAGAACTAGAAGACAAGAAATCTTACTCTTAACAACTTCAGAAGGTGATTCGAATGAGTAAGTTTTTTAACATTATCCGCTACTGTATATCTACCATTCTGGATAAGGGCAGTCTTGCAGTTTTTCTCTTTCTGTCATTCTTTGTCACAGCACTTATGGTGATCCAACCTCTTCTTGTTGGATTTGTAATTAATCTTTTTATTACGGGAACTACTTGGAGCGAGATACTTTTCTATTGCGCTGTAGTTGCCGCACTAGGAATCCTTATTGCCGGCTGTTCCTATCTTGCTAAAACGCGCTATTGTCAATTGCAGATTGATTCTGCGTTTACTATTGAGCGACAGCTAATTGACAAGATTCAACATGCAGATTCATCGTTTTTCTCGTCATATGATTCTGGACATTACCGCCAGACAGTAAATAACGATTCTAATGACGTTTCAATTTTTATACTTACACAATGTGTGAGCTTTGTAACAACTATGGTCTCTGTCTTAGGCACACTGGCAATTATTTTATATTTGAACCCATTAACCGCCCTTGTAACGGTTGTTCTGTTGCTAGTGAGTTTTATTATCTATAAGCAAATCCAAGCTTCGGCCTATAAAAGATACAAAGAATCTAAAGAACTGCGGTCCCAGTATGGATCTATTGAGCTCTCCCAATTCACAGACGTAGATTTTATCAGGCGTCATTCTCTCTTTGAGCGTTTCTTTAATCAGCACTATGCCGTCAATCAAAAAGTTCGTAGTGCCATTCATGAGCAGTACAAGCTTGAGTTTGGCGTACAAGAATTAAACAATGCTGTGATTGCCGTATTCCAAGCCATTGTCTTTATTACCTGTGCATATCAAATTTTCCTTGGAGCACTGCAGCCTGGCTATATTGCAACCATTTCAAGCTATTTTGTATCGCTCTTAGGTTCTATTACGCTTCTTATGGAATTTGGTATGGCTTATCAGAGCATTACGGTAAGCCTTAATCGAATTGAGCAGATTCTAGATTTATCTCAAGAATCCGTTGGAACTATCGTTCCATCAGACGATGTCAATCAAATTACCTGCACAAATGTGTCTTTCTCTTATCCACATACCAATAAAGTACTGATGAACAACTTGTCTTGTAGTTTTGCAAAAGGAAATATATATGCCATTACCGGTGGAAACGGTACAGGCAAATCAACATTTCTGAAGCTCATTAACGGAGAGTGGTCTTCTCACCTATCAGGCACTATTGCTATTAATGAGGATTTGTTAACTCAAATTAATCAGTATGAACTTCGAAAAAATACGCTTGGATTTACCGAGCAAGAGCCAAGCATTGTTGACGATACGGTAAGAAATAATCTGACACTGCTGTGCAAAAACCAACCAACAGATGAAGAGATAATCAGCTATATCAAGCTATTCAACCTGGAAAAATTGCTGCTTGGTGACGATCAAAATCTTGATGTTCGCCTGGCTGAACGAAGCTCTGCTATCTCTGGTGGAGAAAAGCAAAAGATTGCAATTATCCGCATGATGCTTATGAATCCAAGTGTCATGTTGCTTGACGAGCCAACTTCTGCGTTAGATCAAAACAGTGTTGATGTCCTTCTTACTCTTCTCAAGAAGGTCAAGCAGGACCACATAATACTTCTCATATCTCATGACCCTAAAGTGGTGGAGGCAGCCGACCATATCGTAGAGCTGTAATTTATTGCGCGCTACGTCCCAACAGTACAACTGCCCAGGCAGCAATGCCTTCTTGAGTGCCTACAAAGCCAAGGCCTTCGGTAGTGGTTGCTTTTACGCCAACTTTATCTGGCGAAACACCCATGACCTCAGCCATGCGGTTTCTCATAGCATCGCGATGAGGGAGCAACTTAGGCGCCTGAGCTGCAACGGTGCAATCACAATCCAGAAGCTCAAAGCCCTCATTACGAACAAGCTGCATAACATGGGACAGGAGCACCATAGAATCAGCACCCTCATAAGCAGGGTCTGTATCAGGAAAAAGCTGACCAATGTCGCCTGCTCGCATAGCTCCTAGCAGGGCATCCATAAGCGCATGAGCTAAAACATCGGCATCGGAGTGGCCGAGAAGACCTTTGGTGTGCTCAATTTTGATGCCACCTAAGATAAGATCTCTGCCCTCTACCAGGCGATGAACATCGTATCCGTGGCCAATTTTAAGCTCTGGCATGCTCACTCTACAGCCCCACTTCCGGTTGCGCCTTCTACCAGGCGACGGCTGAGCGTAGCCTCAACAATTGCAAGGTCAGACGGGTACGTGACCTTCACGTTTTCTCGTCGCGACTCAACGCACAGCACGGTAAGACCAAGTCGCTCAACTAACGACGAGTCATCGGTTCCCTGGTAGCCTTCCTGGCGAGCTACTTCGTGGGCTTCAAGAAGTGTACGTGTCTTGAACACCTGAGGGGTTTGAGCAGCCCAGAACGTTGAGCGGTCAGGCGTATCTACAATGGTTGCACCATCTACGCGCTTTAGCGTATCAGTTGCGCGGTGAGCCAAAATTGCTCCCGCAATCTTAGGCGACTTGCGAACTGTACCAATGACCTGCTCAATAGTCTCTACCTCAATGAGCGGACGAACCGCATCATGAACAGAAACAAAATCATATCCAGCAGGCACTACCTGGAGCGCGTTGTAAACCGATTCCTGTCTGGTAGCACCAGACGTTGCAAAGTGAACAGGCTTGTGGAGTACAAGCTTGCCCACAACACCCTCTTGAACTGCAGCGCGTTTCTCGTCAGAGCAAGCAATCACAATGTGAGCCACACTTGGCGCGTGATCAAACGCAAGGATTGACCAGCTCATCAGCGGAAGACCGCAGACAGAAATAAACTGCTTGCCATCAGGATACCCAAAGCGCTCGCCAATGCCACCGGCCACAATGACGGCAACGGTATCGGCTTTTGCTCCATGTGTAGAAAAGCGAGAAGGACGTGGCTTTGACACGACCTTTGCACAGGTGCTGCTTGCAGCCATTATTCCGACTTACCCCACATTCTGCGGAGACTGTTAGCAAGTGCACCGGGGTTCTCGACACCCAGAGATTTGAGGCTTGATGTATCGTTTTCTGCAACGTGAAGCAGCTGTTGCAGGTTATCGTAAGCGTCAACAATTCTGGCCGCAATCTCATCGTTGACCACGTGAACGCGGGAAAGCGTGCGCAGGCCCAGAGGCTCCATGGATGCATCTTCTCCGCGGCCATCGGAGTAGCCAAGAATCTGGCCAACGCTTTCTGCGGAGCGGAGCTCGGTGTTAGCCGTCTCGTGGAAGCGGCGGCGAATGGCGCGCGCCTCTTCAGCGGAAGAATCTACAGCGTAATCGCGAATCATCAGGTTATAGGCCTCGTCGATACCGCCCAAATATTCCTCGCGCTGCATAGCGGTGGTTTTGCCCTCGCTACCTAGCTCCAAAAGACAAGAATCAAGCTGATCAGCGGCACTCAAAAGAACCTCAAACAGGTAGAAAATGCCTGCTACATCGCCCAGGGTGACGTAGTTATCAAGCTCAAGAGCGGTTAGGCGTAAAAGCGCGCGATCAAGCTGCTGGCGCGTATTTTGCATAGCAACCGAGAGCTGATTGACGGTAGACATAATGGCTGGTACCGACTTTAGCGGAATAACGTGACCATCAACGTAGACCGTAATCAACGAACGGCGAGAAGACACTGCAATCACAATAGACTTGGTGAGCAAGCTCATGCGAGCGGCAGTACGGTGGCGAGTGCCTGTTTCTGCAGTTGGAAGCGTTGCATCAGGATTGAGGTGGAAGTTGGCGCGCAGAATTCTGGTGAGATCTTTGTCCACCACCACAGCGCCATCCATCTTGCAGAGCTCAAACAATCGATTTGCTGTGAAAGAAACATCAAGTTTGAAACCATCTCCGCCCGCAGCAAGGACGTTTTCTGTATCTCCCACGCAAATGAGGGCGCCCAGACGGCCAGCGATAATCATGTCCAGTGCAACGCGGAGCGCTGTGCCAGGGGCAGTCATCTTCAGAGCGGTGGCAATACGGTCCTCGTTTTCTGTTGCGCTTGGATCAAGTTGCGTTGGCTCCATGGCTCTCCCTCAATTACTTGCAGCTTACAGGCTGCGTTTTGCGATCTGGTACGTTTACGGCTTCAATTTGTTTCAACATTTCAAGTATACGGTTTTGTTGCCGGCGCGTGTAGTGACGGTTTGAAGAAGACGGGTTTCTCGCCAAGAGCTTCTGCCAAGAGAACTGTGCGTTTAGCTGCGATACAAAAAGACCCGAGGCAGAACCTCGGGTCGGAGTGTCTTACTCGGCGGAGGACATCAGGTCGGACGAACCGCCTGCACTACCCTGCGGCAGCGAGGATGGTCCCATGCTGACATCCATCTGATCAAGCTGCGCCATTGTCTCTTTCTTGCGAGGCTCAGGGATAACGCCCGTGGTCTTGGTGAACACAAGCTTCTTGCCCTCAGCGTCAACATCAACAGCAACAATGTCGCCTGCGGTCCACTGGCCAGAGAGAAGCTCCTCAGACAGTGGGTCTTCAATCATAGACTGAATGGTGCGGCGCAGCGGACGAGCACCGTAGACAGGGTCGGTTCCGTCTTTGGCAATCAGGTCCTTTGCGGCCTCGGTGAGCTCAATGGACATGCCGTTGGCAATCAGGCGATCGCGCAGCTCAAGAACCATGAGGTCAACGATGCCACGAAGCTGCTCGGTAGAGAGCGACTTGAAAACAACAATCTCGTCCACGCGGTTCAAGAATTCTGGACGGAATCCACGCTTGAGCTCGGACATAACACGGCTGGTAATCTCTTTGTCAGACAGACCCTTAGAACCCTCTGACGAGAAGCCCATAGTATTGGTGCGGGCGATCTCGCGAGCGCCAATGTTGGATGTCATGATGACAACCGTATTGGAGAAGTCCACGTGACGGCCTTGACCGTCAGTCAAGCGGCCCTCGTCCAGAATCTGCAACAAGATGTTGAAGACGTCTGGATGTGCTTTCTCAATCTCATCAAAGAGCAGAACAGAGTATGGACGCCTACGAACAGCTTTAGTGAGCTCGCCGCCCTCATCGTAGCCCACGTATCCTGGAGGTGCGCCAACCAGCTTAGCTACAGTGTGACGCTCCATGTACTCGGACATGTCATAGGATAGCAGGGCGTCTTCAGAGCCAAACAGGAACTCTGCCAGGGCCTTTGCAAGCTCAGTCTTACCTACGCCGGAAGGTCCTAAGAAGATGAAGGAGCCGCCAGGACGCTTAGGGTCTTTGAGAGGACTACGGCTTCTGCGGATTGCCTTTGCAACCTTAACAACAGCCTCATCCTGACCAACAACGCGCTGGTGAAGGATATCTTCTGTACGAAGCAGCCTTGAAGCCTCAGTCTCGGTGAGGTTGGAAACAGGAACACCAGTGATGCCAGAGACAACCTTTGCAATATCGTCCTCGTCAACGGTAACAATGTTCTTGTCTAGCTGCTCACGCCACTCAGTCTCTAAGCGATCCCTCTCTGCTACCAGGGATTTCTCCTGATCACGCAGACGAGCTGCCTGCTCAAACTCCTGAGCGCTTGCTGCCTCAGACTTCTGGGTACGAACGCGGAGAAGATCTGCGTCTACCTGGGCAATCTCTGGAGGAAGGCTCATCTTGTGGATGCGTGCACGAGCGCCAGCCTCATCGAGGACGTCAATGGCCTTGTCTGGCAAGAAGCGGTCCTGGATGTAGCGGCTCGAAAGCGCAACGGCAGCCTTGATGGCAGCCTCTGTATAGTGAACGTGGTGATGCTTCTCATAGCGGTCCTGTAGACCGTGAATGATAGAAATGGTGTCATCGTTGTTTGGCTCACCGATATTGACAGGTTGGAAACGCCTCTCAAATGCAGCGTCCTTCTCGACATGTTTACGGTACTCTTCTGCCGTGGTTGCGCCGATGACCTGGATTTCTCCACGAGACAGCGGTGGCTTAAGGATGGACGCAGCATCAATAGAACCTTCTGCGGAGCCGGCACCAATGACGGTATGAATCTCGTCGATGAAGAGGATGTCATTCTTGGATTTCTCCAGTTCAGCAACAACCTTCTTCATGCGGTCCTCAAATTCGCCGCGATACTTAGAGCCAGCTACCAAGCTTGCCAGGTCAAGCGTCCAAACCTGCTTTCCGCGCAGAATGTCAGGAACATTGCCGGAAGCAATGAGCTGAGCCAAGCCCTCAACAATGGCTGTCTTACCAACGCCAGGGTCTCCCAGGATAAGTGGGTTGTTCTTCTGACGACGCGCAAGAACCTGCATGACACGCTCAATCTCGCGGTCACGGCCAATGACGGGGTCAAGCTTCTTATCTGCGGCAAGCTTGGTAAGGTTACGGCCAAACTGCTCCAGCATGGAGGCGTCATCGTTTGTGTTAGGACGCATCTGACCAGCACCGACGGGCATGCCAAAGATGCCACCTTCAATGCGAGGCTCTGCCATGCGAGGACCAGCAGGCGCGTCTTCTGGAGTCTGAGCAACCAGCTCATCAACGGCGTTTCTTACTGCGTCGCCCGAAACACCCATGGTACGCAGGGCATCCATAGCGCGACCATTGCCCTCAGACACAATGCCTAAAAGCAGATGCTCTGTTGCAATATAGCTCTGACCGTGGGTCATGGTCTCTCTATACGCGTCCTCTAGCACGCGTTTTGCGCGAGGAGTAAACGGAATGTGGCCGCCAGGAATAGGATCTCCTGCGCCTGTAGTGAGCTCTTTTACGGTTGCTAGGGCCTCATCATACGAGACCTCCAGCTTAGCCAAAGCCTGAGCAGCAATGCCCTCCCCCTCTTTGATGAGAGCAAGTAGCAGGTGCTCGGTACCAACATACATCTGGCCAAGACCGCGAGCCTCGTCCTGAGCCAGGCTCATGACTTTACGCGCTCTGTCAGTGAATTTATCAAACATGTGCTGAAACCTCTCAAAACTATCTTGATTTGGATAGGTATGTACCCAAAAGGTAACGTCCACAATCACAAGAAACCGGTACCCGTAAAAGTGCAGGTACCGGCTTTAATTGATGTGACTATCGTGTGAATGCAAAGGATTTTAAGACAGGCGTGTCACAAGCTTTTAAGTCTCATTGTGGATATGTCGCGGGCGTTGAATTCGCAGTGCGCTCAAGCTCTTAGCGCTTCTCGGGCTTGAGCTGTGGGAAGAGAAGAACGTCGCGGATAGAAGGCTGATCGCAGAAGAGCATCATCATGCGGTCGATGCCGTAGCCTATGCCGCCCGCTGGTGGCATACCGTACTCAAGTGCGCGGATGAAGTCGTAATCGTACTCCATAGCCTCTTCGTCACCCTGGCGCTTGGCCTCCATCTGGGCGGCAAAGCGCTCCTCCTGGTCAACAGGATCGTTGAGCTCGGAGTATGCGTTTGCGTACTCGGCGCCGCAGATAATGAGCTCAAAGCGGTCGGTCAGACGAGGATCATCTGCCTTGCGCTTGGTGAGCGGAGAAACCTCTGCAGGATAATCGCAGACAAAGGTTGGGTTTACGATGCTCTTCTCGCCAAGCTCGTCGTAGATCTCAAACAGAAGCTTGCCGGCCTGCCACTCTGGGTTCCACTCAATCTCGTAGCGATCCAGGACTGCACGGAGTTTCTCGACAGGGGTGTCAATGGAGAGCTCCTCGCCGGTGACCTCGGACGCAATCTCTGCGAGGGACGCAACGCGCCAGTTGCCGGAGAGGTCAACCTCGGTGCCCTGGTACGTGATAACCTCGTGGCCCTCCTCGCAGCCGCAAGCCTTGCGGGCAATCTCCTGGAAGAGGTTCTGGGACAGCTCGCGCATGCCGGCCAGGTCAGAGTAGGCGGCGTATGCCTCCATGGAAGTGAACTCTGGGTTGTGCGTGAGGTCGGTACCCTCATTTCTGAACTGGCGACCAAGCTCGTAGACGCGCTCAAGTCCGCCGACAAGCAGGCGTTTCAGCGGGAGCTCGGTTGCAATGCGCAGGTAATTCTCGGTGTTCAGAGCGTTGTAGTGCGTAATGAATGGCTTTGCATTTGCGCCGCCAAGAATCTCCTGGAGAACAGGGGTCTCAACCTCCATGTAGCCGTCTGCCTCCATGAACTGGCGGATAATGGAGATGATCTGGGAACGCTTGCGGAATACGTCGCGGACCTCCGGGTTCATGATGAGGTCAACGTAGCGCTGGCGATAACGGACCTCGCGGTCGGTGAGGCCGTGGAACTTCTCTGGCAGAGGACGCAGCGACTTGGAGAGGACCTCCAGCGAGGTCACTGCCAGGGAAAGCTGGCCGCGGCGCGTACGCATGATAGCGCCGGTTGCGCCGATGATGTCGCCAAGGTCGAGAAGACCCAGGAGCTCCCAGTTCTTCTCGTCAAGGTTGTTGATGCGGCAGAAAAGCTGAATCTGGCCGGTGTAGTCCTCTACCACGACAAACGCGATCTTGCCCTGGTTGCGGATGGCACGGACGCGGCCGGCCACGGAATAGACTTCCTCGCCAGTCTGGCCATCCTCGAGGTCAGCGTAGCGTTCCTCCAGCTCAGCGACGTGAGCGGTGACAGTTGACTTGATTGGGTATGGGTCAACGCCGGCGTCAAGCAGTGCCTGGCGACGAGCTTTGCGCTGGGCGCGCTCGTCGTTGATGGAAGCCTCTGGGGTGGCTTCGGTTGCGTCGGCGCCGGTTGCAGCAGCGTTCTCTGCGCTGGTTGCGGCAGCGTTCTCTGCGGCGACCGAGCTACCAGCGATGTTGTTCTCTACTTCGGACATGTATCCTCCACGTAAAAACGCCCCGCGCCAGACGGACACGGGGCGACCAAATATCTTTTGTGCCAGTCTAGCGAGTAATAGAGGTAATGGTGTACTTCTTCACCTTGCCGTTTGGCGTGGTGAACTCAACCTCGTCGCCCTTCTTGTGACCAATAAGAGCCTCGCCAGCTGGGGACTCGTTAGAGATCTTGTGCTCAAGGGAGTTAGTCTCAGTAGTACCAACAATTACATATTTAGTTGTCTTGCCTTTTGCATCAGCAAGCTCGACGGTTGTGCCGATTGCAACGGTGACGTTGCGCTTGCTGCCGCCCTCGACAACCTTTGCGACAGAGAGAATCTGGCGAATCTCGTTGATGCGGGACTCGTTGTGAGACTGCTCTTCTTTTGCAGCGTCATACTCGGAGTTCTCAGAAAGGTCACCAAAACCACGTGCCTCTTTGATGCGCTCAACAATCTCGTCGTGTTTCTCGCCCTCACGATAAGCCAGCTCATCGACAAGCTTCTGACGGCCTTCTGGGGTAAGTACAATCTCTTTAGTAGTGTCCATCGTGTTCTTTCTGTTGATGGGTCAGTCGGTCTATACGTGTGAGATGGGGTTACTCAGCCTTTTTGGACTCTTCGTCCTCAACGACCTCAGCCTCTGGCTCCTTGGCTTCTTCCTTGGTCTCAGACTCCATGCCCTCGCGAACGCTCTTAACGGTCTCGCCGACAGCCTTGCCGAGCTTTGGAAGGTTCTTAGGTCCAAAGAGAACCATGACGATAACAACAATAATCAGAAGCTCAGGAATACCAAGTCCTAAAATCATATAAACCCCCAGAAAATCTTTTCCTGTAAAAGCGTTCAGAAAAAACGCCGTATCGGCTAGTATAACCGAGGGAAACCTTACTAACAAGGAATTAACATGGTCTTACATGATTTTTGGACATTTTTTATCTGGTCGACCGTAGCGGGGCTTGCCATTATTGGCATTTACCAGCTATTTCTGTTAATTCTGCGTGCTCGAGGCGTTTTTGTGACGCGTACAAAATTTGGCCTCACGATGATTTTTGACTCCGAGGACGCCGACGGTACGCCCATTAGGCTGCTCAACGTTAATGGCACCTTCCAGTCCGTGAGCTACATTGCGCCTGAACTGCGCTTCGAGCTCTGCGTCCACTATCACCGCATGATGGCGAAGGTCATCCAGCAGGTATCTGCTCGGGGTCACGTTGTAGTCATGGGCGGCGGAGGTTTCTCGCTGCCAAAACACCTGGCTACGCACATGAGCGGCGGCGTAATTGACGCGATTGAGATTGATCCGAAAATTGTCTCGCTTGCGCGCGAGCATTTCTTTCTGGACGAAGCGCTGGGTGCAGCTTCAAGCGAGCTACGAGTCATCGAAGATGATGCGTGGAAGGTGTTGCAGGACGCAGAAGATGGCAGCATTGACGTGCTGGTAAACGAAGTGTTTGCTGGTCGAAAATCACTTGGGCCTCTGGGAACAGCGGCTGGCGCGCAAGTGGTTAAAGAAAAACTTGCAGATGGCGGTGTGTATCTGGCCGATGTTCGCTGTCCGCTCGAAGGCCACGGGTCTACGATACTTCCCCAGGTGGCAAACGTCTTTGCGCAGGAGTTTACGCATATCGCTTACGTGCCCGAGTGGCCTGATACTCCTAAAACACCAGGTAACAACCTTTTAATTGCAACCGACGCGGATATCGCACTTCCCGAAGGAGCTGTTGTAGTGAAATAACGTCACTTTGAGGGCTGGCCGCTATCCAATTTACCGAGCAACATCCAATCACCCGAGAAAATTGCATATTCCACCTTGTTTATACGGAGTTTTGTATCAACAATTTGACTCACCAAAATTAGACCCCTCTTTTGGGTAAAAAATCCGTTTAGTTGGAAGTCAAATCACGATCACGGAAATTCCTAACTTGCGTTTGCGCAGGTGACAAAAAGTGTCCATATTTTGCTATTTTTATCCGTAACAAAACCGCAGTTAAATGGCTTGCATAAAAACTAATCGCTACTGCATATTCCAACTAAACGCATTTTTTACCACTTGCATGACAAGCGCTCAGCAAAACCGCAGTTGGCATTAATTCTGTCTTACATTTCTCCGTTAAAACGATTCTTTCAAAAGGATTAGAAAACATCACCTTGGGATTTGAAAACATCACCTTGTCAGTTTAACCAAATTTATATATGCACAGGTGAACATATATGTTTAGTAAGAAAATCTTTTCAAAAAAAGAAGGAGATTTCTTCTAATTCTCGTAAATACGTAACAGAATATGGGTATTGTTATCGCAGATAGAAAACATATTCTATCTGCGCCAAATACGGCAATTATTACAGCTGATGCACTAAGGAGGCATCATGAAGACGGGTTTTGAACTACTGAATGATCCATTTTTGAACAAGGGAACCGCTTTTACGCAGGAGGAGCGTCAGAAGTATGGCTTAGTAGGACTTCTACCTCCAAACATTCAGACCATCGAGGAGCAAGCTGAGCAGGCATACGTGCTTTTCCAGCAATATCCTGACCTCGAGACAAAGCGTCACTATCTCATGAGGCTTTTCTCTGAGAACCGCACGCTGTTCTATAACCTGTTCTCCAAGCACGTTGAAGAGTTCATGCCTATCGTCTACGATCCAACCATCGCACCAGATATTGAGCAGTATTCTCAGCGCTATGTCGATCCACAGTATGCATGCTTCCTGTCAGTTGATCGTCCTGAGGACCTTGAAACCTCGCTGAAGAACGCAGCCGCAGGTAGAGACATCGACCTGATTGTCGTCACCGACGCAGAAGCAATCCTGGGTATTGGCGACTGGGGCACTAACGGTGTCGAAATTTCCGTTGGCAAGCTCATGGTTTACACTGCCGCAGCTGGTGTTGACCCTAATCGCATCATGCCTGTTGTCATTGACGCTGGCACCAACCGCCAGGAACTTCTCGATGACCCGCTATACCTGGGCGAACGTCACAAGCGCGTTGATGAAGACCGCTATAACGCATTCATTGACAACTTTGTAACCACCGTCGAGAAGCTCTTCCCTAATCTCTACCTGCACTTCGAGGACTTCGGCCGCTCGCACGCTGCAGCAATCCTGGACCGCTACAAGAACACCTACCCTGTCTTCAACGACGACGTCGAGGGCACTGGTATTGTTACCCTTGCAGGCATCCTCGGCGGCCTCAATATTTCTGGCGAGAAACTCGTCGACCAGGTATATCTCTGCTTTGGCGCAGGAACTGCTGGTTGTGGCATCGCTGAGCGTGTACTTCAGGAATTTGTGGACCAGGGAATGGACCGTGAAGAGGCTCGAAAGCGCTTCTACCTGGTAGATCGTCAGGGCCTACTCTTCGACGATATGGACAACCTCACTCCACAGCAGAAGCCATTTGCTCGCAAGCGCTCTGAGTTCGCAAACGCTGACGACCTCACCAACCTAGCGGCCGTTGTAAAGACGGTTCACCCAACAATCATGGTTGGAACCTCTACCGTTTATGGAGCGTTCACTGAAGAGATTATTCGCGAAATGGCAGCTCATTGCGAGCGCCCCATGGTCTTCCCTCTGTCCAACCCAACTAAGCTTGCGGAGGCAACCGCCCAGGACCTGCTTACCTGGACTGATGGTCGCGCACTTGTGGCCTGCGGCGTTCCATCCGATGACGTAGAGCTGAACGGCGTAACCTACCAAATCGGTCAGGCTAACAACGCTCTGATTTACCCAGGCCTTGGACTTGGTGCACTTGCATCAAAGGCTCGCCTGCTCACAGACCAGATGATTTCCCTCGCAGCTCACTCGCTTGGCGGAATCGTCGACACCACAAAGCCTGGTGCGGCAATTCTTCCTCCAGTCTCCAAGATTACTGAGTTCTCCGAGCGTATTGCTGTTGGCGTTGCAGAGGAGGCAATTAGGCAGGGTCTGAACCGCGAGCCAATTGCCGATGCAAAAGAGGCAGTTGACGCCCTTAAGTGGTTCCCTGTCTACAAGGAGTTAGAGGCATAGTATGTCTGTCTTTTTGACATCATTACAGAATGTGCTGCCTATCATTTTGATTATTGTGCTTGGCTATATTCTTAGGAAGATCAACTGGCTCAATGAAACATTTGCTGGTCAGGCGTCAAAGCTCATCATGAATGTGGCACTTCCTGCATCAATTTTTGTAGCGGTCCTAAAAAACTTGTCTCTCAATCAGCTGCTCCAGCTTGGTCCCTCGGTGCTTATTGCAGCGATTAGCTTTGCTTTGTCTTATGTCGTAGGATTTTTGGTTATCAACGTTTTCCGCGTCCAACCAGGTCGCCGAGGCTTGATGCTCAATACCTTTGCAAATGCCAACACCATCTTCATTGGTATGCCGCTTAATCTTGCGCTCTTTGGCGAGCATGCCGTACCGTACTTCTTGGTGTACTACATCATGAACACTATTTCTACCTGGGCAATTGGAATCTTCTTCATTTACGGTGATCCAATGCCAACAGAAAATGATGGCGAGAAAACCAACGCCGCTGAGCACAAATTCAATATCAGCAAGTTGTTACCACCACCATTGCTTGGTTTCTTAGTAGCCCTCGTTTTTCTCGTGTTCAACATCCCTGTTCCAGCAGTTGTAAACACTGGTCTTACGTATTTAGGCAACCTAGTAACGCCACTTTCACTGATTTACATTGGCATTATTTTGCAGGAGACGGGACTCTCGAGCATTCGAATTGACCGTGACACGGCAATTGCGCTTATTGGTAAATTTGTTATTGCCCCGCTTATTATGGTCGGCGTAATCATGGCATTTACCGGCGTGTTTGGTACACAGAACGTACTTGAAACTAGAACGTTTATCATCCAGGCCGCAGTTCCAGCGCTAACCGTTCTGCCAATTCTGGCAAACGAGGGTAAAGCTGACGTCAAATTTGCAACTAACGTTGTTGCGACTTCAACGGTGCTCTTTGCGATTGTCATTCCTATCGTAATGACCATCATTGGCTAATTAACGTTACCAACCAGCACTTTTACGCACAACAAAGCCTCTTCTCAATGGCGAGAAGAGGCTTTTTTCTTGTAGGTTTTGGAGCGACGATCTTAGTTCAGCAGCATCTAGTCCAACAGCACACTGCCCTTGCAATACCCTAGTCCAGTAGCACGCCTTCGACCGCGAGGGCGGAGCCGTCGAGGACGTTGCACTTTTGGATCTGGTGGACAAACCAAGTGCGGAATGCCTTTTGGTCGACGCCCACGCATACGGTTGCATTGGGTTTCTCGCCAAGATATCCGGCCAGGTCAACGACGGTGCAGCCAGCGGTTAAGCCTCCAGCGCATTCGACGTCCACAAACACGTCTTTGGTCTCAAACATCTGAGGTGCCAGCAGGTAGGCCACGGCCGTTGGGTCGTACATGCTGAATCCCTCCTCCTGGTAGTGAACGCGGTAGTTGAGAAGCAGCTTGACCAGCATGTCTCCGCTCTTGCCGGAGTTCTGGATGCTCTCGATGTCCTCAGGCATGACGCGAGCGGCGTCGCCCACCTCAAGGCCAACCATGGCCACGTGAACGCCGGATGCGAAGACAATTTTTGCTGCCTCAGGGTCAACACCCACGTTAAACTCGGACATGACGCCAAGGTTTCCACGGGTCAGAGCGCCGCCCATCATAACAATGCGCTCGATATGCTCTTTGACCTGTGGATATGCTTTCAGCAGCAGTGCGATGTTTGTCAGCGGACCAAGCGTCACCAACGTGGTTTTCTCGCCAGCCGAAGCACCCTCCATAATGACGCGACGCTGCGCTTCAAGTGCAGTTTCTTCGAGCAGACAGTCTGGCTGAATGCCGTCAAATTCGTAGCCCCTCATGCCCGAAGCGCCGTGGACGTCGCTTGCGTCCATCGGTTTTCTGAGCAGAGGCTCGGCAGCACCACGCGCAACAGGCACATGCTGATTCCAGAATTTGAGCAGCTTGAGAGCGTTATTGGTGACGTTCTCGATGCCAACATTTCCGCTAACGGTAGTAATAAGCTTGATATCCAGCGCCTTTGCGGCCAGGGCAAATCCCAGCGCAATGGCATCGTCAATGCCGGGATCCGTGTCAATGATGACGCGCGTCTTAGTTGAAAGCGTTGTCATAAGTCTCCTTTGTGCGTTTGAACTGCGTGTACGTTACGTTTGAACTGCGTGTAGACTGCGTTTGGACTTAGTTGGAGCCATTTGAACTGCGTGTAAGCTGCAAATTATGGAGCAACGATCACTGCAATTTTAACCTAAAACTCAACTACCTGCCGATACGTTGGAATTGATTGCTGAGCGCCAACCTTAGTGGTAGCGAGCGCTGCGGCCTTCGCGGCCACGTCAAGCGCCCGCTTGATGTCGTGCCCCTCTAGCTGCCCCGATGCCTGGAACGCAGCAAGCGTACCCATAAACGTGTCGCCCGCACAGGTAGTGTCCACGGTGTCCACGTGGTAGCATTCCTGCTGGTACACGCCGTGCGAGTCAGCAGCAATGGAGCCCTTGAACCCCAGCGTCAACACCGCAGTAGCCACGCCACTTGCAAGCACCTTCTGCACCGCAGCCTCGGGATCTGCCAGCGGGCTAATCTTGCCCTCGCCAAACAAATCTGCAAACTCAATCTCGTTCAGGCAAAGCACGTCCACGCTGGCGAGAAGACCGGTGGTCATGGTGGCCGATGGCGATGGGTTCACCATCGTATAGAGTCCCAGCTCATGTGCGTATCTGATAAGCTCAAACGTAGTCGACAACTCGCACTCAAACTGCGTCAAGAACACATCTCCTGGCTCTGCAATGCGATCGAGCACCGCTTTCACGTCGTCGGTTGTGCGAACGTAATTAGCGCCGTGGTCCAAAATGATACGGTTATCGCCGCCCACGCGCACGATCACAGCAACACCCGTGGAGACTCCAGACAGCTCATCTACCTGCTCTGCATTGACCCCGTAGCCAATAAGCGACTGCTTGAGGTCTTGTCCGAACGAGTCAGCGCCAACCGCGCCAATCATGTGAACGTCCGCGCCCATTCGAGCCGCAGCAACTGCCTGATTAGCGCCCTTTCCGCCTGGGCTGGTGACAAGATTTTTGCCGCCAATAGTCTCGCCCTGCTGAGGCATCTTATCGGCCTCGATGGAGATATCCATGTTCAAGCTTCCAAATACAATTACTTTGCCCATGAGATGCTCCTTCTTAGCAAGAGTGCTGTGTACGGCGTTTGGTCGTTCTGCTTGTCGTTTCTTCTCTGCGTTACTGCTCGACAGGGTTTCTCGCCATATCGCGGCAAATAAATACGCAGATTAAACACGTTATTTATAAGATATATAGTAATAGGTTGACCAAAGTCGTCAACCCAACTACTCTTAGAGATGTCTGAATAGACGTGACGTCCGTCCATCGCAAGATGCCACGCTTTACTGGACGTCCCTTGCAGAACTCCAATATAAGGAGGTGCTTTATATGCCTAGTCGAAGTAGCAGCTTACGTCTGACAGCAGATGCTGACCCTGTTCATTTATGTGTGACGGATATAAAGAAACCTCTTATTCAAAAGCTTTAATTTTTACTGCACCGCAAGCCTATAGGGATATAAATTTGCAGGTTTATAGAGCAATCCTGTAGATATATGAATCTATGTGCCCGGTTTCGGATCATCCGGTTTCAAGTCCCGCACATAACAGAACGCTTTCAGTTTGCGTCATACACCAACCAGTTAGTCATTCGTTTTCGCTAATCATCGGAGGTGCACATGGCAATCATGAAGCGCACAACTCAAACAAAGACAACCCAAACAAAGACAGCTCAGACCACCTCGGGAGAGCTTGGACAGTCATTGACCTTTGCCGCAACACACTCGGTAAAGAGCGTCTGTAGAAAGTTCCATACCACCCCGGACGGCCTTGCCATTGACATTGCGCAGGCAAAATACGACCTCGACGGCCCAAACGTTATCACCAGTGCCGCTGAGGAGCCCTTTATCATCCGCCTGCTCAAAAGCTTTGCAAGCCCCTTCACCTTCATTTTGATTGCGCTCGCAGGCATTTCTTACGTCACTAACGTGGCCCTTGCCGCAGATGGCGAGAAGGACCCGTCAACCGTCGTCATCATCACCGCAATGGTGCTTATCTCCGGCATCATCGACTTTGTCCAGAGCTCCAAGGGAGCCTCGGCAGCGGCCGCGCTCTCCAAAATGGTAACCTCAACGACAAGAGTAATCCGTCGTCCCATCGACTTTAATGACTCGGGTGTGGACCAGGGCGTTGAACAGGGCTCGAATGACGCCGTAAATGCCGCCGTGGACTTCGAGGATGACGCTGCTGATGAATACGCCGCAGATGAAGCTGCCGACTACGCCGAAGACGCTGCCGATGAAGAGGAAGCTCCTGAAGAGCCCAAGCTTGCTTCTGCTCTGGGAGAAGAGATCCCCTTTGAACAGGTAGTCGTTGGCGATATCATCCGCCTTGCCTCGGGAGACATGATTCCTGCAGACTGCCGCGTTCTGGACGCCAAGGACCTCTTTGTCAACGAGACTGCGCTCACCGGAGAATCAGAGTCCGTCGAGAAAACTGCTGGTGTAGTGCACGCTCGCCGTCGCGCGGATGGTACACGCTATCCCCTCTCGCTCTCTGAGTGCACAAACCTGCTGTTTGCCGGTACTACCGTTCAGTCGGGAAGTGCAACGGTAGTGGTAATTACAACAGGCAATAAAACCTACGTAGGCACTATGTCCGAGCTGCTTCAGCAACCTTCTGGCGAGACCAGCTTTGACGAGGGTCTCAAATCCGTCTCTAAGGTACTTGTCTCGTTCATGCTAATCATGTGCCCTATTGTGTTCTTTGCAAACGGTTTCCTTAAGGGTGACTGGTTTGACGCGCTGCTCTTCAGCGTTTCTGTTGCCGTTGGCATTACCCCTCAGATGTTGCCTGTTATTGTTACCACTTGCCTTTCTCGCGGTGGAACACAGATGGCCAAGCAGGACGTTATTGTCAAGAACCCGGCGGCAATCCAGAACCTGGGCGCTATGGACATCCTGTGCACCGACAAGACCGGCACCATCACCGCAGACGAGGTTGTGCTTGAGCGCCACCTCAACATTCTGGGCGAAGAGGATCCTCGCGTGCTCCGCCATGCGTACCTGAACAGCTATTTCCAGACGGGCCTTCGAAACCTCATTGACAAGGCAATTATCAAGACTTCAAACGATGAGCTGCCCACTAACCTGCTGAGCATTGAGTATGAAAAAATCGACGAGGTTCCATTTGACTTTGAGCGTCGCCGCATGAGCGTTGTAGTGAGAAATACAAAAACTAACAAAACGCATATGATCACCAAGGGCGCCGTTGAAGAAGTCCTCAACGCATGCTCCTTTGTTGACCTGGACTCTGAAATCAAACCGCTGACTCCCGCTCAGCGCAAGAACGTTATGGACCGCGTCTACCAGCTCAATCAGGAAGGCATGCGCGTAGTTGGCGTTGCTCAGAAGAGTGACCCTCGTGGTGTCGGCGAGTTTGGTGTAGACGATGAGCGCGACATGGTACTCATTGGCTACCTTGCCTTTTTGGACCCACCAAAAGAAAGCGCTCGCGAGGCAATTGCCAAGCTCAACCAGAGAGGCGTGCAGGTCAAGGTACTTACCGGCGATAACGAAGGCGTTGCCGCTGCCGTCTGCAAGAAGGTGGGTATCCACGTTGACGAGCTCTTGCTTGGTAGCGACGTAGAGAACCTTAACGATGAGCAGCTCAAAGAGCGTGTCGAGAAGACCCAGCTCTTTGCAAAGCTTTCCCCTATGCAAAAGGCTCGTGTTGTCTCTGCACTCAGGTCCAACAACCACGTGGTCGGCTTCATGGGTGACGGCATCAACGATGCTGCTGCAATGCGCTCCTCCGACGTAGGAATCTCCGTTGACACCGCTGTTGACGTGGCAAAAGAGTCCGCTGATATCATTTTGCTGCAGAAGGATCTGCTGGTACTTGAGCACGGCGTTGAAGAGGGTCGCAGAACCTATGGCAACACCATCAAGTACATCAAAGCAACCGCAAGCTCCAATTTTGGTAACGTGCTGTCCGTTTTGGTGGCCAGCTTCTTCCTACCATTCTTGCCAATGAGCGCGCTTCAGCTGCTTCTCTTGGGTCTTGCATATACCGTTACCTGCATTGCGATTCCTTGGGACAACGTTGACGATTCGTTCCTCTCAAGCCCTCGCTCTTGGGATGCACATTCAATTACAAACTTTATGCTTTGGATTGGTCCTATCAGTTCAATCTTTGATGTGCTGACCTTTGCCCTCATGTTCTTTGTAGTCTCTCCCGCACTTGCCGGAGGAACCTGGGCAGAACTTGCTGCAGCTGGAAACACCTCTGCTCAAGCACTCTTTATTCTGTCTTTCCAAACAGGCTGGTTCATCGAATCCATGTGGACCCAGACCTTTGTTCTCCACGCGCTCAGAACCAATAAGATTCCGTTTATTCAGAGCATGCCATCGGCATCGCTGCTTGCTCTAACCACTGCGGGAATCATTGTGGTCAGCGCTCTTCCGTATCTGCCGGTGTTCGCCCAGCCCTTGAGTCTTGTTGCGCTACCTTTATCATTCTTTGGATGGCTAACTGCACTCATGAGCGGGTATATGGTTCTTATCACCATAATTAAGAGCCTCTACGTCAAGCGATTTGGCTCGCTGCTTTAACCTTGCTCTAGGAAGGACCACGATGGACGTAAAAGAAGCTATGGACCAGCGCATATCTCTGCGCGCGTACGACCAAAAGCCTATTGAGCAAGAGAAACTTTCTCAGCTCCAGGAGGCCATTGACGTCGCAAACGCCCAGATGGCAGAGGTAGCACCTGATCACCCCGCAATCCTTACCATCGAGGGTCCTCACCTCGAGGATGGCACTTCCGTTCACATGAAGAACAGGTCTATTGTCGGTCCCATTTACCACTACGTAGCAGGTTATTGTGAAGACGCAATTGCCCGTGAACTCATCGGCTACTATGGCGAGAAGATCGTACTTCTCGCCACCCAGCTGGGCATTGGTTCATGCTGGATTGCTGAGACCATGGACTGGAAGACCCTGGCTCGCGACGAGTACAACGGCCTTAAGCTGGGCATTATTATTTCTATCGGATACGCTCCGGAGAAGATTCCGCTCAAGCAGGAGGGCATTCGTACCGCAATTCGTCTGCGTACCAAAAAGCCCGCGCAGATTATGACGGCAAACGGTACTCCAACTGAGCCGAAGCAGATGCCCGAGTGGTTTAACCGCGGCATTGATGCGGTTTTGGCATGCCCAACCGCCATCAACAAGCTGCCAGTTGTATTTGACCTGACAGATGGTGTGGTAAGCGCGTCTATGCCTAACCAGCGCCACCTCATCCAAGACTATGACCTGGGTATCTCCAAGCTGCACTTTGAGCTTGCCGCTGACCTCAAGGGCACGTGGGAACTTGGACAGCCTGGTCGTTTTATCGTTTCTGAGTAGCCTTCCACGCGTAGCGCCCCAGCTTACAAACGTTATGTTCCCGAGCGGCGCATTCCTGGATGACACTCCCAGCTCAGCGCACCCAGCGCGCCTCTTAGCTCAGCGCAACCAGCTCAGCGCCACACCTCTAACAAGAAAGGACCTCACATGGCCTGTTCCGCACAGTACGTTGCAAACAAAGTTCTCTCATCCTACCAGTGGAGACTTGCAACCAAGAAGTTCGATCCAACCAAAAACGTCTCTAACGAGGACCTTGAGGTAATCCTTGAGGCTGGTCGTCTGGCACCAAGTTCCTACGGTTTGGAGCCTTGGCGCTTCCTGGTTGTTAATTTACGAGAGGATCAGGCTTCTGAGCAGTCACTTCGCCTTAAAGAGAAACTTTATGAGCCATGCTATGGTGCTCGCGCGTCCCTTAACGGTGCTCATTACCTGGTTATTCTTCTTGCTCGCAAGAACGTCAACGCAGAGTCTGCTTACGTCAAGCACATGATGCACGACATCAAGCAGCTTCCTGCAGACTTTGAGCCAACTTACGCTGCAGCCTTCAAGAACTTCCAGGAGAACATGTTTGACCTGGTAGGCAATGAGCGCGCAACCTTTGATTGGGCTTGCAAGCAGACCTACATTGCGCTTTCAAACATGCTCACTATGGCCGCTATGATTGGTGTTGATAGCTGCCCAATCGAGGGCTTCAACCGTGAGGCTGTCGATAAGATTTTGGAAGAAGAAGGTCTTCTCGACGGCGGCCAGTACAACGACTTTGGCGTTTCCTGCATGCTTAGCCTGGGCTATCGCGATATGGATCCTGTCCAGAAGCGTCGCCAGCCAGCTGAGGATGTTATCGTCAAGCTGTAAAGAGCTATTACACTGACTTTTGAGCTGCCTCCTATTTCCCGACACCGAGGAAATGGGAGGCAGTTTGTTAGCAGGCAATTCTTTGCTGAGAGAGAAAGTCTTTGCTTTGTAAGAGCTTATTGCTCATGCGAAACTCGGTCACACACAGCTTGATCGCACACCATTTTGTCGCCAACTGGTCTTTTGTGGCGCGAAGTAGCTTATTCTGATTCAAAAATAGTTTATTTCGGTGCGAAGTGGTAAAAAATGCGTTTAGTTGGAAAATACAGGATTGGCTAATTTCTATGCAAGCGATTTACCAGCGCTTTTTATTGGACGAATTTTTCGTACACATTCACATTATTTCTGAACTGCTCAAACGCAAATGCCAAAATGACAAAACTAAAAAATTATCCCCAACTAAACGGGTTTTTTACCCAAAACAGCACCCTCTGAATGACATATCAATTTCTTGATTAGTTTTTGTGCATATTAGGCGGTCTTTATGCACGCAAGGTGACTTCGTACGTTTTCTAGCGCCTCGCACACCCTGTACACCCCCCCCGAGATCCGGCGCACCAAACACGCCGCGTAACTACGACGCGTATGGTGCGCTCGCGTGATCAGCCAGCAAGAAAACCGCTGGCTACCTGCGGATAAACCTAAAGCCTCGGCCGGAGTGAATGTACGGCAAGAATGCGCGATCTTCTTCGCAGACACTACCTGCAACGTTGTCGCGAGCATCAAGCTCCAAAAGACCTCGAGCAATCGAAAGCTCGCCCGCATAACGGCCATACGCCTTGCTACTCACCAAGATGGCGCCAGTAGCAACAGTTTCCCAGGTAGAAGGCTTTGCGTCGTAAACGGGAGCGTCTTTCCACAGCCTGGACTCCTGCGAGCGGATAATGTACGAGCTGGAATCAGGTCGATCGGTCTGAAGTCTATCGTACAGATACTCAAAATCAGGCTTGAGTTCCGTCTTTAGCTCAATGCAGTTTTGCTCAAGCTGGCCGATGCGCTTCCACGTAGCCTCAGTAACATCTGGGTCGCCAATAAGCACCACGTCAGAGTCAGCGTCGTAAAGCGAAAGCATTGCCTGAATAAGCGCATCACCAGAAAGTCCACGATGTTCCTCGACAGTTGGCAGTCCCTCGTAGAGAGGACCGCGGAAAATCTCGCCAGGAACAAACGAGAAAATCTGGAATCCAAGCGCCGAAAGGCGTGCGTTAATCTGTGCGACGCGCTCCAGCGAAAGGCCCGTGTAACTCTTGGGATAGTAATTGTGGCAGGCAGCAAAACGAGTGAAGTCGGCACCAGCCGCTTGCCATGCGGAAATGTCGTCCTTGGTAATGGTCGAAGCGTTAAAGACCACGTGGAACTTGCGAGAGAGCTCTACGGTCTCCGTCGCATCAAACCCAAAGTCAAGACGCACATACGTAATGCCCAGCTCCGCAAGCTCGTCAAACTTCTGAACGCCAAGTTTAGAAAGAGTAGCAGGAGAAACATCGGCAATGAGGTTGATCTCAGCCTTTTTGCACAGCTCTAAAAGTCGGCGAGCCTCAGTGCGATAATCAATCCCCTCTTCCTCGGGAATCTGTAAAGACGTAAAGGCGTAGTGGCATCCGGCTGCCTGTGCTTTTGCCACAACCTCAGCATTAGCCTCATATCCACTGGCAAAATACAGTGAAATTCCGGTGCGCATAAATCCTCCAAGCAATTGCAAAACGCTTTCTAAAAGACGGGTTTCTCGTCAGGCGAGAAAACCGACGGGCAGCCGGTCGGGTGCCGGGCGAGAAGAAAAATCCCTCTTCCTAGGATACCTAAGAAGAGGGATAAACGTTTCTAAAACGTGTGGTTTTTACTCGCCGAAGACGTCGTTAATACGATCCTCGTCAACGCCGAAGAACCAAGTAAGTGCAAAGCCTGCAGCGTAAGCAAGAAGCATTGCAAGCAGGTAGAAGACCTGGTTACCAGGCTGGACAATCAGCAGACCAAAGAGGCCGGAGACGCCCTGGGAAACGGTACCAAGGTGGAAGAGGTAAGCAATTACGGAGCCAATACCGGAGCCAAGGCATGCGGTGATGAATGGCTTACCAAGAGGCAGGGTAACTGCGTACATAAGAGGCTCGCCGATGCCGAGCATACCAACTGGGATGGACTCGGTCAGGTACTTCTTGACGCGCTTGTTCTTGGTCTTGAAGAGGATTGCAAGACCAGCACCAACCTGGCCGCCGCCTGCCATCATCAGCAGAGGAAGCAGGTAGTTGATGCCCTGAGTTGGGCCCTCTGGGTTGTTAAGCATAACGTGGATTGGGGTAAGTGCCTGGTGAAGACCAACGGAAACCAGTGGTAAGAAGGTAGAACCAAGCAGGTAAGCACCAAAGACGCCAAGCTTGTCATAGAAGAACTGAAGGACAAAGAAGATTGCCTGGGTGAGCCATGCGCCTGCAGGCTGAAGAATCAGGACAGAACCAATAACACCGATGATGACGGTGCAAAGTGGAGTCAGGAAGGTGTCAAGAACGCTTGGCATAACCTTGTGCAGGTTCTTCTCCAGGAATGCGAAGAAGATTGCGCAGATGATTGCACCAATCATGCCGCCTGCTGCTGCGTTGAACAGGTCAGAGGAAGCGACGATAAATGCGCCCTCCTTGAAAGCAACAGTTGGAAGGCTGAATGGAAGGTGAACCAGACGAGTTGCAACGCCGTCAACAGTCTTGGAAGCAAGAAGAGGCATACCAGCGTTAGCAATGGAAAGTGCACCAGCCATAGCACCAAGAACGCGAGAACCGCCAAACTCCTTGGCAGCGTTCTCGCCAGCAAGAACTGGCAGGTAAGCGAAAAGCGCCCAACCCATGGTCCAGATAGCTGCGAACCACCACTCGTTAGCAAAAGCCTTACCAGTGGAGAAGTTGATAACGTTGATGATACCGTTGATCAGACCTGCAGAAATGATGCCAGGAAGCAGTGGAACAAAGATGTTAGCAATCTTCTTGAGGAAGCGCTGAACAGGCTTGTTCTCGTACTTAGCCTTCTGAGCTGCCTTGTTGTCCTTAGCTGCGGAAACAACGTCGTCCTCAGATGCGTCACCAGCAGCAACGCCGGTAAGCTTGGAGAACTCAACAATAACCTTGTTGACAACGCCAGGACCAAGAACAACCTCAAGGTACTCTGCATCCTCGACCAGACCCATGACACCGTCGATAGCCTTGATGTCCTCGGAGTCAACCTTTGAAGGATCTGCGGTCTTAATGCGGAGCCTGGTCATGCAGACCATGTTGCTCTGAACATTTTCTTTGCCACCGACGGCAGCAAGAATCTGTTCTGAAAGCTTGGTGTAATCCATACTTTCCTTCTTTCTCTCGTTGCGATGTTGCAACAAATACCTATCAAGAATACATAAAAAATGAACTTATCGGTACAACAATCCATACCTGTGGTTCATTGTTTCATGTTTTGACCTAATTTGAACGCCTCGTTACTGCAGGTAAATTGAGCGTTTTTCAAAACTTACCGTACGCTTAAGCGTCATGCTGATACCACTGACCGATGCAGTTGAAACAAAATGCTCACGCGTGTGTCATTTGTTACAACTGCGGTTACTGCAGTGCACCTCTGACATGACCATGAGCTGCCTCAAGCTTAGCTTTAGCCTCGTCAACAGGCATCTGAGTCAGCAGCATAACAATAGCAAGCTTTGCGTTACCGTCAGCCTGCTCAAGCGCCTGAGCTGCCTCTTCGCGGGTGCAACCAGTTGCTGCCATGGTAATGTTCTGTGCACGAACTACCAGCTTCTTGTTGGTCTGCTGCACGTCAACCATAAGATTCTGATATGCCTTGCCCACGCCAACCATAGAACCGGTTGAAATCATGTTCAGAATCATCTTCTGAGCGGTACCAGACTTAAGGCGTGTGGAACCTGTAAGAACCTCAGGGCCACAGGAAGGCTCAATAGCAAGCTCTGCCTCTTTGCCCACTTCAGAACCCTTATTGCAGGCAATAGCAACAGTCTTGCAGCCCAGAGAACGAGCATAGCGCAGTCCGCCAATAACGTAAGGTGTGCGACCACTAGCTGCAATTCCAATAGCAATGTCGTTCTTGTTCAGGCCAATCTTCTTGAACTCTTCTTCGCAAAGCTCAAGAGAATCTTCCGCGCCTTCAACTGCACGTACAAAGGCCTTCTCGCCACCGGCGATAAGACCAACAACCACGTCAGGAGAAACGCCAAAAGTAGGCGGACACTCAACCGCGTCTAAAACACCCAGACGGCCTGAGGTTCCAGCGCCAAAATAGACGATTCTGCCGCCAGCTTCTAGCGAGGAAACTGCCCACTCAACTGCCTGTGCTACCTGCGGAAGAACCTCTTTGACGCCAGCTACCACGTTGAGGTCTTCTTGATTCATAACGCTAACCAGCTCAAGCGGGGTCATCTGATCCAGGTCCATGGTGTTGGGGTTTCTTGTCTCGGTGACAAGTTTTGTTAAATCAATCACGTTTTCACCTTCTGTGTTGTGATTTTTACGCAATAACATCGTTGGCTGTACCAGGCAAATCTTGGTCAGAAGAAAGCGTATTGACACGCTCGGCTGAATCTAACTTGCCAATATAGTTTGTCGAGAAACGCTTAACGCTCTTCTCGTAATTTCTATTTACATAGGCTGCAAAGAGCGCATCTACAACGTTGAGCTGGGCAATTCTTGAAGACATGGCGCCACTTCTCATGATGTGCTCTGTTTCTGCAACGCCCAAAACGTAATCGGAGCGGTGAATCAATTCCGAATCAATGCCACCGCGGGTAATGGCAACCACCTTGGCGCCATTTGCTTTTGCAATCCAGGCACACTCAATGGCTTCTCGCGTGAGGCCCGAGTAGCTGATCACAATGGCAAGATCTTCTCGCCCCATGTTTTTGGCGTAGAGCATCTGAGAGTGGTAATCGTCGCTCAAGTTGCAGGTAATGTTGAGGCGCATGAGTTTGAGCTGCAGATCTCTTGCAACCAGAAGCGAAGCTCCCATGCCAAAGAGGCAGATGGAATGAGCTTGCATCATGAGTGAAACAACTGAGTCAACAACCTGAGCGTCAAGCAATTGCCTGGTAAGCTCCAGCGAAGAAATGTTCTTTGCCGTAACTTTTTCGATGATCACATCAGTGGTGTCACCTGCGATAACGCCGCCGACAGCAATATCGTTGCTTTTGTTACTTACTGCCAGCTCGTAAATGAGCGCCTGCTGGAACTCTTTATAGCCACCGCAGCCAAGCTTCTTGCAAAGCCTGACAACCGTTGATGCAGATGTATACGTTTGAGCTGCTAGTTTATGGATTGATTGACCAACTGCTGCCTCTGGATCAGACAGAATATAGTCGACAATATCGCGTTCAGCTGAACTAGCATTCTTGCGATACTCTTCCAGACGTAGACGAACACCTCTCACGCAATCACCTCCGGCCGTCCAGTTGACTAAAACGTTTGACTATATTGTTTCACGATGCCATAAAAATTTCATCTGTAAAGTAGGCAGTGCCGTAAACGGTAGTATTGCATGCGCAAGTGTAAGCGCGCTCCCTGTGCGTTGCATGCGCGACTACTCATGTTTTCCCAGCATAATGCGGGGACAATTGTCGCAAAAACTGAGCCTTGATTTGGGTACGTTACTATCACTTCATAAAAACTTTTACTACCTATTAGACATTTGACCACGTAAAACCTGATTAAAATATTTCATCTTTGCCTAAAAAATTCAAATTTAGATACCATTGACAGCTTTTTTGATACCACTCGCAGTACGTTAACGTACCCATTATTTCATCTTGAGCAAACTAGCTGCAATTTTGATGAAACGCACGTCATCATAAGCGCAAATTATCTCAGCCAATTGAGATACCAGGTGTTTCACCTAAGGCAAAACCGAAGGAGACGATATGCGCACCAACGAAGATTTGCACCAGAATCAAAACGCTCACTCTGAGCACTCATCTAACGCAGGCTCCCCTGCTGGACAGACCAGAAGGCAATTCCTCAGCAGAAGTGCTCTTGGTCTAGCCGCTCTAGCAGGTCTTGGCCTTACCGCCTGCCAGACAAAGGGTGGCGCAACTGCTGCTAAGGGAACCGCAAAGAAAGTTGACTCCGTAGACGGAACCTTCCAGTACGAGAAGGTCTTCCCTGTTCTCAACGACAACGAGGCATTTGACGACTCTCTTGTTACCAACCAGCTCAACAGCTTTGTTTGCTTTGCTGGTCAGGGCACCGTCTATGTAAAGAGCTCCGAGCCTCAGAGCTTTGCGCTCTTTGTAAACGGTCACCAGGTTCCAACCGACAAGCTTGACGGCTCTTCCTGGAACCAGATTGACATCTCTGACGTAACCGTCAACGGCGATAACCGCCTGCAGGTCAGCACCGTTAAAGAGACTCAGGCAACCTTTGAGGTCAAGATTGGCTACCCAACCCTTATTGACGGCACCAAGGATTACGCTGACAACGACAACTTCAAGCTGATTGACCAGATTATCAACGCAGAGATTGCCAACGGCTTTACCTCTGCTCAGCTGGTTGTTACCAGGTACGGCAAGATTATCAAGAAGACTAACTACGGCAACGTCAATTCTTACAACAAGGACGGCTCTCGCATCAAAGACGGCAAGGCTGTTGACGACAACACCCTCTACGACCTGGCTTCTAACACAAAGATGTATGCCACTAACCTGGCAATTGAGAAGCTGGTTACCGACGGTCAGCTGGACGTTTCCAAGAAGGTTCAGGAGTACATTCCAGACTTCAAGGACCAGGAGGGCGATAAGATCCTGGGCAAGAATGACCTTACCGTTCGTGAGATTCTTGAGCACCAGGCTGGATTCCCACCAGATCCTCAGTACCACAACCGCAACTACAACCCAGAGAAGCCTGACGATCCTCAGCCAGACGCAAACCAGAAGCTGTACTCTCAGAATCGCGACGAGATTCTGCAGAAGATCATTGAGACTCCTCTGCAGTACGTCCCAGGTACCAAGACTGCCTATTCCGACGTAGACTACATGCTCCTTGGTTTTATCATCGAGAAGATCACCAATAAGCGCCTTGACCAGTACGTTAAGGAAGCTCTCTACGAGCCACTGGGACTCAAGAACGTCACGTTCAACCCACTGGACAACGGCTTCAAGGCTGACGGAATCGCAGCTACCGAGCTTAACGGCAACACTCGCGACGGCCTGATTACCTTTGACAACATGCGTACCGACACCATTCAGGGTACCGTTCATGACGAGAAGGCCTATTACGCCATGGGTGGTATCTCTGGTCACGCTGGTCTATTTGCCAACGCTTCCGACCTGGCTGTACTTGTCCAGACCGTTATGAACCGTGGTGGTTACGGCAACACCATGCTCTTCAGCGAGGACGTTCACGACCAGTTCATCAAGCCAAAGGACACCAGCGTCACCTACGGCCTGGGCTGGAGGCGTAAGGGTCACATTGGCTACCAGTGGGCCTTCTCGCCAATTGCAAACGCTGCAACCGTTGGTCACACCGGCTGGACCGGCACGCTTACTGTCATTGACGTCTACAAC
Organism: Atopobium sp. BS2; assembly: GCF_000565075.1. Lineage (GTDB taxonomy): Bacteria > Actinomycetota > Coriobacteriia > Coriobacteriales > Atopobiaceae > Lancefieldella. The sequence goes on along the minus strand of NZ_JDFG01000028.1, from coordinate 20,425 downwards.
AACACCAGCTTGGTGCTGCTCACTAATACCAAGAACTCGCCTGTCATTGACAACAAGGTCAATCCTAACGACTTTGTGGGCAACCACTTCCTGACCGGCGGCTACGGAGTTGTTTCTACGCTGGCATTTGATGGCCTTGACGACGCAAACGCTGAGGGCAACAACGCCAAGCTCATGGACATGGTCATTGCCAAGTACAAGCTCATTCAGGCCGAGGCAGATTATCAGACTGACCCCGATAAGGCTTCCCTGAAGGCATTGCTTGAGGTCTGCGACCAGAGGAAAGATTCCAAGGTTATCAAGGACTTCCAGGCAAGCGATCTGTACAAGACCATCTCGGAGTTTGTTGGTAAGTAAAGCTCGTGTAAACAACCCGTGTGGCGGGAATAAACGCAGTACACGAACAAGGTACGATACACATCTTGTCTAGCAACGGCCCTCTCCTCCGTCTAGACACACCAAAGCCCGGATGCTATTGCGCGGCATCCGGGCTCTTTTTGTGAGTGCGCGCACGCTGGGCTTTCGAGTGCGTGGGTTTCTCGCCAGGTGCGCCGCGAGCCTGAAAAGTGCAAAGAATCTGTATTTGAGACACAGACTCTTTGATGAAATCAGGCAAATCCACAGTTTCTTTAACGTTTTCAGGCAGAATTTACAGATTCTTTGCAGAAATCAGGCACGCTTTGCGGTCACGAGCTTGCAGGTGCGTTCGCCGGGCGCGCAACTTACAGTGCGGCGAGAAAATCCTCTGCTTGCTGAGCAATTGCCTCGTGAACCTCGGACTCTGGCTCCCAAGTTCCCTCAGTCCAAGCAGTAACAGGAAGCGAGAAGCCATTGAACGGCTCAACTGGCTTAGTGCGCAGAGCCAGGAACTGCTGCTTTACCACGGCGAGCGATCCTGCAGTCTTGTTTCGGCCACCAACACCGCTTGCAGTAACAACCTTGCCAGCAATGGCAGTCTCTGACTTCTTCTCATAATCGGAGGTGAGCGGACGGCTCAGCCAGTCCAAGATGTTCTTAACGGTGCCGGGAATGCTGTAGTTGTACTCCGGAGTAAAGAGCCATACGCCATCGGCGGCCATAACCGCGTCCCTGACTTTTTGGACACCTTCAGGAGCTGGGAATTCTTCATCCTGGTTAAGCAGAGGGACGTCCAAAACGTCAACAATCTTAATCTCTGCCTTGCCCTCGAGCGCCTTTGCCGCAACCTGGCTCAATGTTTTGTTAAACGAGTTCTTTCGGCCAGAACCGATGATAAATACAATTTTCTTCATAAGCAGACCTCTCCGCGAATGCTGTATAAATAAAAATCATGCACGAGCAAATCTGCCCGTACATGATTTGTGTACCCAAACGTTAGCTCTGTAGTCGTATTTAACAGAAGTCCGAGAAATTCACACAGCTCTCAAGCGCTTTTACCACCTGCTCAAGACCTGCGAGGTCTTCCTGGGTAAACCGCGCTACGCTCGGACTATCAATATCCAACACGCCAACTACCTGGTTATCCTTGACGATAGGAACGACCACCTCAGAGTTTGATGCAGAGTCGCATGCAATATGTCCCGGGAACTGATGCACGTCCTCTACCAGTTGACTTGTCTTTGTTTCCGCAGCCGCGCCACACACTCCCCGACCAAAGGGAATACGCACGCAAGCAACTTTGCCCTGGAACGGTCCCAGGCGCAGCTCGGGAGCGCACGGCTCGTGGTCGCTCGGAGCCGCACCCGGGGCCGCGCCCGGCTCCACGCCCGAACCCGCGCCCGGCTCCACACCCAAACCCGCGCCCAGCTCCACACCCGGGGCCGCGTCCAGTTCCGCGACCGCGCCCGAACCTGCGCCCAGCTCCGCTCCTGACACCGTCACAGGATCTACCAGGTAGAACCCTGCCCAGTTGATGTCGTCAAGCGCGTCCCACACAAGAGCTGCGGCGTTAGACAACACCGGCAGCCAGTGCGCGTCAATCTCGGCAAGCGAGACTATCTGTTTTGCGAGTAAACCGTAGTCAGTCATGTTTACTTCTCTGGCAGAATCTCAATCCAGCAGCCATCAGGGTCTGCGATAAAGTAGAGACCCATCTTTGGGTTCTCTTTAACAATACAGCCCATCTCCTCGTGAAGTGCGTGGAACGCATCAAAATCGTCAACACGGAACGCAATGTGAGTGTCTTTTCCGCCGTTATCGTAGGGCTCCACCCAACCGCGGTTCCACGTGAGTTCCAGCTCAAAAGGAGACCAGTCGTTTACCAAAAACGTGTTGGTCCAAGAACCGTCCTCTGGTCCCTTAACGCGATCAACACGGAATCCCAGAGCCTTCTTGTAGAACTCGACGGTTTTCTCGTTATCCAAAACATGAGTGCAGCGATGAACAAAACGTGCCTGCATAAATCCTCCTTTGATATCGAGAAACCCCGCTACTAGACGGGGTTTCTCGCCATATGAACTACATGCTGGTAGATGGACTGCCAGCGGAAATCGTGCTCGGTTACGCGCTTAGTTGAGCTCCTGCTCAAGCTGATCGACAAGCTCGCCAAAGTACTTGAGCGCAGCGTTAACGGGGTCTGGAGTAGCCATGTCAACGCCAGCGCCGCGAAGCAGCTCGATTGGAGTCTTGGAGCAACCGCCGGACAGGTAGCCGATGTAATCCTTGACCGCAGGCTCGCCCTCGGAAAGGATGCGCTGCGACAGGGCAATAGCCGCCGAAAAACCAATGCAGTACTGATAGACGTAGAAGTTGTAGTAGAAGTGAGGGATGCGCGACCACTCTAGCTTGATCTCTTCGTCCAGCTCAATGCCAGGTCCAAAATACTCTGCGCAAAGCTTGCCATAGCGCTCAGAGAGAACCTCGGCGTTCAGCGCCACACCGTCAGCGTTCATCTGGCTGATATCGCGCTCAAACTCGGCAAACATGCACTGGCGATAGATGGTGCCACGGAAGCCCTCAAGGAAGTGGTTAAGGATGTACGCGTGGCGAGCGGGATCAGTCTCGTGCTCAAGCAGGTAGTGCGAGAGCAGCGCCTCGTTGCAGGTAGATGCAACCTCTGCAACAAAGATGGAGTAATCAGAGTAGGTAATCTCCTGGTTGTGGGACGAGAAATACGTGTGCAGGGAGTGGCCCATCTCGTGAATAAGGGTGTAAACGTCGTCAAGACCGCCCTGGAAGTTGAGGAGCATAACAGGGTTCATGCCCTTACCACCTGCGGAATAAGCGCCGGAGCGCTTACCTGGGGTTTCGTACACGTCAACCCAACGGCTCTCCAGGCCCTTCTTGACCAGGTTAACGTACTCCTCACCCATAGGTGCCAGCGCCTTAACAATAAGGTCGCAAGCCTCCTCGTAGGTGAACTTCATGTCAACGTCGTCAACTAGAGGAGTGTAAACGTCCCAGAAGTGCAGCTCATCCAAGCCCATGACACGCTTGCGCAGGTCAACGTACTTGTAGAACGCTGGAAAGTTCTGGTGAACGGCATCGATGAGGTTGTTGTAGACCTCAACAGGAATCTCGTTCTCTGCAAGAGCGGCCTCAAGGGAGCTTGCATATTTTCTAGATGACGAGAAGAACTGCAGGTTCTTAACCTGGCTGGTCAGAATTGCAGCGGAAGTGTTGCGGAACTCACCAAAACGGCTGTAAAGCTGCTTGAATGCAGACTCACGCAGGACGCGGTCTCCATCCATCAGCAGAGGAACAAATGAGCCGCTGGTCAGCTTATGAGTCTTGCCCTCGGAATCAATTGCGTCATCGAAGGTAAGGTCCGCGTCATCAAACATGGAGAAGATGTTGGTTGGCTGAACAGCAAGCTCTTCAGCGCGCGCCAAAAGAGCCTCTTCCTCAGCAGAAAGGGTGTGCTCACGCTGGTTCAAGATCTTGTTGAGCTTACGACGATAAAACTCAAGAGCTGGAACCTCTGCATAGAACTTCTCGACAGATTCTGCTGGAATGGCCAGAAGCTCTGCGGCAAACCAAGATGTTGCCTCGCCAACCTGAGTATATGCGCTGGTAGCGTTTGCGACGTATGCCTGATACTTAGCAACGCGGGTGTCCTCGTCACTCTTGCGCTCGGCGTAGTTGATAATCTTGTAGAGCAGAAGGGTCATCTTGTCCTCAAGCTGCAGGAACTCCAGAAGATCCTGTGCGGAGGTGGAAATCTTGCCCTTGAATGCAAGCAGCTTTGGGCAATAAGCCTTGAGCTCCTCAAGTCCAGCCTCAAATGCCTCATCACTAGGGAACATTGAGGACAGATCCCACTTATATTTGCTGTCTATTTCTTCGCGAGACTCGTATGCCATGAGCCGTCCTTTCTTGACCGGGTCAGTATTCACTGGTATTTAGTGTCCCACATACACGCTGATTTCATGCTGATAACAACAAAAAATGAACCCATTTGATACAAATCATCAAACGGACGTGTTGCAATGCCTGAACTTCCCTGACGGCCTGCGACTATCCTATCTTCCACCCTTCCGCCTCGGCACGTGCCTCAACAAAGCGCCGGTACACACCTTCTTGCGCGAGAAGCTCCTCATGGGTCCCCCTCTGAACGACGGTACCATCCTCTACCACAAGGATCTGGTCGGCATGTTCGATAGTCGCAAGCCTGTGTGCTATGACCACCACGGTCTTCTCGCGCGTAAGTTCCGTAAGTGCCTGTTGGATAAGCTGTTCGTTCTCCGGATCGATTGAAGCCGTCGCCTCATCAAGCACCACGATAGGGGCATCCTTGAGCAACGCCCGGGCAATCGAGATGCGCTGGCGCTCTCCCCCGGAAAGGCTTGCGCCTCCCTCGCCCACAATCGTGTCATAACCGTTGGGCAGGGCGCTGATAAAATCGTGACACCGTGCGCGTTTGGCAGCTTCGACCACCTGCTCATGCGTTGCGCCGGCAGTCCCAAACGCAATGTTGGCCTCCAGGGTGTCATTGAACAGGTAGACATCTTGGAACACCATCGAGAAATTCCTCAACAGGCTGTCCACCGTGAATTCACGGACGTCGTGGCCGCCGACACGCACCGCCCCGCTATCGACGTCGTAGAAGCGCGCCATAAGGCTGGATATCGTGGTCTTCCCTGAACCGCTTGGACCCACGATGGCGCAGGTCGTCCCCTGGGGTATGTCAAACGTGACGTCGTGGAGGACCTCTCGCTCCCCGTAGGAAAAGCAGACCTTGTCGAATCCGATGCCGTATGAGTCCAGTTTGACATCGCTGCCGTCGGCATCGATAAACTCGGCATCCTCAATGGCTTCGATGCGGTCAAGGGAATCACTGAGGTCGGCAAATATGTGGGCGGAGTCGGTCAGGCGCTCAATGGAGCCAAAGATTGTTGCCGAGAAGAGCGCGATACCGAAAAACTCCCACAACTGGAGACTCCCTGCGACAAGCGCAGAGACCGCCGCAACGACAAGGGTGACGGACGCCACCTCAAGTATGAGCTTATGGGTGACGTTAGGGGGCGTGTACCCAAGCTCGATGTCAATGCGAGCACGGCGAAGATCGTCAACCGAGGATGTATAAGGTCGCAGTACAGACCTATTCGTCCCGTATGATTTTGCCGTCCCAAGGCCACGGTACAGTTCGACGACTGCACCAGACAGGCGCTCTGTCGCCGTCTTGGCAGCAGGTGTGAGACGGGCTGCGGCCCGGTTCACGGCAATCAGGGTAAATGAGACCAGAAGGATCGCAAAGAGCGAGATCGCCCCACAAAGAGGGCTCGCCCTAAAAAGCCAGAGTGTGATGATGGCGGCCGAGACATACCCTTCCAGAGCCCCGTCGATCCGCCGTACTCCCTCAAGTTCGAGCATGTTGAGGTTGGTGGTGACGCCGGTAAGGATGTCGCCAATCTTCATCTGCTGGAAATACCCGAGGGGCACACGCTTGAGCACATCGCCGACGGCGAGGCGCTCGTCCGCCGCAGTCTCGTAGCCGACACTCTCTTGAATATGGGATTTGAGCACGGTAAATATGAACCTGATGACAACACAGGCCGCTATGGCGAGAAGAGAGACCCATATGAGCTGGGAGTCTATGGGCGCCTCCCCGCGTGCGTCTGCGACAAGGCTGCCAAGGACCCAAGCCGCTATGAACGTCGGTGAGGCGGTGGCAACGGCAATGACGACAGAAAGTAGAAAGCCTGCATAGACACGGCCTTTTCGACTGCCGACCCATGCCATGATACGTTTGAACGACCTGATCATCGTACGTCACCTTCCCTCTGGGACTCCCCGTGGGATTCCCCGTGAGATCTTCCATAAAGCTCCTCAGGAGATCCCTCGCTGGATTCCCCGTGAGATCCAGCCGCCCATGTACCGGCACCGATATGGGCACTCCACATCCGTGCATAGAGGGGGCACCTCTCGAGAAGTTCTTCATGGGTCCCCTGCGCAACGATGCGCCCATCATCAACTACACAGATGTTGTCCGCCGAGACGATCGTCGACAGGCGGTGTGCAATGACAATGAGCGTCTTTCCTTCCGCGAGACGGGCGACAGAACGCTGGATGTGTGCTTCGTTCTCGGGGTCTGCAAAGGCCGTGGCCTCGTCGAACACCACAACGGGTGCGTCCTTCAAGATCGCACGGGCGATGCAGATGCGTTGACGCTCCCCGCCGGAAAGTGCGTGACCCGCCTCTCCCGCAGGCGTATCCCAACCGTAAGGCAGGCGGTTGACGAACTCGTCGCAGCTTGCCGCGGCCGCCGCCGCGCCCACCTCATCGTCAGAAGCACCGGGCTTACCTAAGGCAACGTTCTCGCGCAGGGTCCCGTCAAGCAGGAAGTCGTCTTGAGACACGTAACTCACCAGCGAGGAGAGCTGGGAGAGAGGCATGTCCCTCACGTCTGTGCCACCGATGGAGACGCCGCCCTCCCCGACATCCCAATGGCGGGCGATAAGCCGTGCCATCGTGGACTTGCCTGAACCGCTGGGGCCGACAAGTGCCGTAAACGTCCCGGCGGGCGCATCGAAGGAGATATCGTGGAGTACCTCGGTCTTCCCGTCGTAGGAGAAACGGACGTGGGAGAGGCGCACGCCATACCCATGTACCACAACGGCTTCGGTGGGTTGGGAGAGCTCGGGGAGCTTGAGAAAGGCCTGTGCATCGGCAATGACATACGACATGAGGTTCATCTCGTTGAAACTCGTCCCCAAATAGGTGACGGGCATCACGATTGCCATTGCGAGGACACATGCAAGTGCAAACTGCGCCACAGTAAGGGACCCTCCCAGATAAAGCGCGATACCCACAGGCACCACACCTAAAAGCGTCGTCGGCAGGAGCGAGAGGGCAAGCCCCATCGACACCCTCGATGTCCTCATCCATGCCACCGTATAATCGCAAAAGCCCCGAACGGCCTGTGCGAACTTCTCGTAGGAACTTGTAGCTTGGTTGAATGCCTTGACCACACGGATGCCCTCGATATATTCGACCACAACGGAGTTGACGTGATCCTGCTCGGCCATATAGCCGCCGTACATCTTGTAATAGCTCTGCATGCTAAGGGTCATCACCAGAAGGGTGATCGGCACGGTGGCAACGGCCGCCAGTGCAAGGCGCCAGTCGATAAGGACAAGCCAGACGGCAATGGCGACGGCCAAAAGCATGTTGGCGGAGAGCTCCGGGACCATATGCGCAAGGGGGACTTCAATCTGCTCGATACGGTCGACGATGACGTCCTTGAGTTCACCGACGGAGGTCGCCTGTGCCGTTCCCAGCGAGGCGCCCATGAGTCTCTCTGCAATATCATCGCGTAACCCGGCCAGGATTGTATAGGCGGCGATATGCGAGTTCATAGTGGAGACGGCAAAGAGGAGCTGTTTGGCTAGATATCCTATGCCTGCAAGCGCGGCCCATCCAAACACGGCATCCCATGCAAATGTGCCCCCGACACTCACGACGACAAGATCGATGATCCGATAGACGGCATAAAACGGGACGAGGCCCGAGAAGACACTTATGACCGATGCAGCCTCCGCGACTATCATGCGTCCCCGACAGCGCGATACATAGGAGAGCAAAGTCTTAAGCCAACCGGACGTATCTTTGTGCGTATGGTCGACAGACCTCGGGTTACCGCCTGTCTGGCCCTTTTGGCCCATCCGGCCCTTCTCGCCCGTCTGGCCGATTTGGCCCTTCGCGGCTACCTGGGTTTTCTTGTCTGCCATGACATCACCCTCTCTTTCCCTCATGGAGCCTGTAGGCTGTTGGTGTCAGCCCCATGGACTCCTTGAATGCCGCCGTAAACTTGGACGGACTGTCATACCCGACTATGCCGGCAATGTCTGCAATGGGGAGGTCTCCCGAAAGGAGCAGTTCGGAAGCCCTCTCCATCCGGCATGACTTAAGATAGCCATACGGCGGCATACCATAGACCCCCTTGAAGCAATCCTTGAACCCGGTCAGGGAGAGCCCCACTTCCTGCGCTAGTTCACGTACGGTATGCGCGACCGAAAGGTCGGCGATCATGATGTCGCGCGCCCTCTTGACCTTCTCGACCCGGACGCTCTCAAAATAGTCGATGTGCTGGGAACCCTCGCTATAGTCGACATCTGCAAGGAGCAGGAGCAACTCAAGGGCTTTGATTTGGGCATAAGGTCTGAGAAACGCAGGTTTGGTCCCATAGAGGCTTGCGAGGAGCCTCTCGGCAGGCTGGAAATCGTGCAGCACGTAAGGAGGATGCTTCCGACAGAACTTCTCGCGAAGCATACGGGGACTCCCCGGGAACCCGTCAAGCAAGCGCGGAAGAGAATCCTCACAGATCTCTATATCAAAGTTGAAAGTAACTCCACGGTAGTGCTCGGTCGGGAAGACATAGATGCCGGCATGGTTCGCGAAGTCGGAGATCTTAAGGTCGCCCGTCGAGATATATGAGAATACGCCGCCCGGCATCCTCTGCTCAATGCGTCCCGCAGAGCAATGATTGATGCCCAGATAACGGCCTTCCGGAGCTGCAAAGTCCGTGGTGCACCCCGCCATATCGAAATCGTTGTACGTAAAGTAGACCCCAGGGAGAACGCTTGTGAACAGCATCCTGCCCTCTCCAGTCTCATTTCTGACATCGACAACCTGCCAGCCGTCCTCAGTTGAGACGGAGATGTCGGCATCGTGCTCAACACCGCGTAAAAACCGCTTCATATCGTCCGACATGATGCCTCGCTTTACGAATTCGATTCTTGCTCGAGGCTGTATACGCGATCGCAGGTCCGCACCAAGAACTCGACATCATGCGTGGTCACGATGACGCAGGCTCCTTGGGCGGCGATTCCTTTGATCAGCACACCTGCCTCGATCATGTGCCTAAGATCCAGGCCGCTTGTCGGCTCGTCGAGCAAGACGACGGGTCGACCGGCAAGTATGGCATCTGCCATGGCAAGCCGCTGCCTCTGCCCTCCCGAAAGCGACATGGGATGTCTGTCGGAGAGGGCGAGAAGGTCGAGGGCTCCCAAAACCTCCCCGATCTTCCCCGCATCGGGACACGACAGCTCGCAATCTCCCCACACGCTGTCGCTAAAGAGCTGGTGGTTGACGTCTTGCATGACCATCGAACAGACCTTGCGCCTTTGACGGCGGGGCACTTCGGCGGCATCTAAAAAGAACCCCCCGCCCGTCCTGCGCTCAAGGCCCGCCAAGCCCCGCAGGAGCGTTGACTTGCCAGAACCGTTGGCACCGACAAGACCTACAATCTCACCAGGACAGATATCGAGGTTAAGGGGGCTGAATACAGGCTCGCCATGACGGAGGACCGTGAAGTTGCGGAGGGACACCCCGCGCTTTTTAGGCGCGGCGGAAAAACTGACCGGCCGCTCAACGGAAAAGGCCGGGAGGGAGGCCGGATTGACGATCCTGAGACCAAGCGAGGCGCGCTCTTTCTCCGATAGCCCCATGAGCTCTCTAGAAGACATACTCCGCTTTATGCGGCCATCCTCAAGAAGCACGGCCCTGTCGATGATGCCGTGCAAGAACGCCAGGCGATGCTCGGCGACGATGACGGTCTTCCCCAATGCGACCACGCCGGCAATCTGACGCCGGAGCACGTCGATGGCGGCAGCATCGAGGTTGGCGGTCGGCTCGTCGAGTACATAGACATCTGGGTCCGCCACGGCAACCGATGCAAAGGCCAATGCCTGTTTCTCTCCCCCACTCATCTTTGAGACATCCCTGTGAAGGAGCCTTTGAATGCCCATCTCCGAGACCACCTCTGAACGACGCCTCTCAATGCGTCCCACATCGGCGCCGGCATTCTCAAGACCGAAGACAAGCTCGTCGTCCGAAGTCAAGTGATAGAACTGCGATTTGGGGTTTTGAAATACCGAACCCACACGTTTTGCGAGTTCATACGTTTCACAGGTTCCGGGCACAAGGCCGCAGACCCTCACCGCCCCAACGAGCCCTATCCCCAACTCAAAGGATGGAATGAGCCCGTTGATGCATTTTGTCAGTGTCGTCTTGCCCATACCCGAAGGCCCGCACAGAAGCACGCATTCTCCCTGGCGGACGTCAAGGGAGACATCATCCAAGATCTTCTCGCCTTGCGGGATGCATCGTACGGTACCTTGCGCCGTGGTTTGCGGCATATCCTGAGGCGTGGCTTGCGGCTCGCCCTGAGCCATGCAGGTCACACGGTCCATCTCAATGATGTTCATCGTGCGCCTCCGAAAAGTGTGTATAGACAGACTGCAAGCCCTACGGTAAGCACAGCCCAATCCGCAATCCCCATATGCAATCGCTCGGTATCGGCACGTGGGGCGGGATTCTCAATGCCGCGGCAGACTGCCGCACGAGAGAGCTCGTCCGCCGTAGTCGTCGCCGACATCATGAGCGGCACTACAAATGCCTCTGCCTTCTCAGACAGAGGAACATCCCTGAGACGCATGGCGTCACGGATATGGCTTGCCTCCTGTCGAAACGTGGGAAGATAGCGAAGCCCCGTCGCAAAGGGAACCAACACGGCTTCGGGAACGGAAAGCCTTCTCATCGCCGCAACTATACGATGGACGGAATTCTCCCTCGCAAGCAGCGAAGCCGCCATGACCGCCGCAAACGTCCTTCTCCAGAGAGTGAAACAGAAGGCGAACATGCCGAGAAATGCCGCGGCCTCAAAGGCAAACGCATAGTCGAGCAGCCAGATTACCGCAGCAAAACCCGCAAGATAGCCGACGGCCATCCAAGGATGCCCACAGAGCGCCTGCAACAGTGCCAGCCAAACCACAGTAGCGGCCTCAAGCCAAAATGGCTTGGGAACAAACGCGACGAGCGTCGTCGTGATGACAAGCCCCATCTGGGTCCGAGGATCGAGGGCAAGAAGCCCTTCTCCCTTCCGCTTCATCAGGCAAGACCTGCTTTGAGAAAGTGCTTCTTGAAAAGGGCCCTGGTGAGAAATACCCCGATAACTGCGCCAACAAGGGTGAAACCGATGCACAGCACCATGAAGGGCGGAGCGGCCACCGCCTCGCATGCCGCGACATATTCTGCCTGCATACCCATGCCGCTGATCTTGACCATGAACTGGTCGTGGAAGAGCCACATCGGCAGAGGCGATGACATCCATCCAAGCGAGAAAAACATGAAGGCCACGGCATTGCCCCACCAACTCCTGTATCCGGTGGCCCAACGGATGGCTTCTGCAACAAGTGCGCCACCGAAGAACAGGCCGAACGCCAGGATGAAATAGCCCATCATGGCACAGAAGATCGCCATGACCGTACCCATGATGAGAATGGCTCCCGGCTTCTGTACGCGGGCGCAGAGCAGCATAAACGGAATGCTGCCGAGAATCGCCGCGAGGCCGGGGAAGAGCACCCAGATGAATGGTGAGATACCCGAAATGAACATCGGAATCATCGTGAGGATGAAGTACAGGGCGAAGAAGATGCCCGTGGTGATGAGGTCGCGGCCCTTGAGCATCTTTCCGGTGTTTCGATCGGCGTTTTGTCCGGCATCTTGTTTGACATTGCCGCGGACGGGAGTGGTATCCGCATTGCCGTTAGAAACGTGAGACATGGAGATATCCTTTCCGAACACGTCAACTCACGTGTTCTTTACGACATGAACCTGTAGCGGAATCTATAGCAGGGTCTATAGTCCCTATAGCTCTATAACCCTAATGTTAGATACAACTAACTTCACTCCATGCTAAAACAAATCCTGAACCTTAGATACTCTATTCGGCCGGAATTGCTCCATTTGGCCATCAATGTTTCATCGGATACTCGCGGCAGAAGTCAGTATTTGCTCTCAAAGGCTGCTAGAAGGTGGCAACTACCCAAGACTGCTAAAGAATCATGACCATTAGGTATCCGCCGCTAGGAAATGCCGACCATTAGGTAGATTTGGCCCCTTTCGAGGCACTTCTCGCCGTGAAAATACCTAATGGTCGCGGTATTTTAGCGGATTTCGGAAAACCTTTGGCGAGAAGAGGAATTAGACACCAAGTACAACTTACTTCTTGAGGCCCTCCAGTCGGATAGGTCGTACAACTAGCCAGTGTTGGTGCCTGTGGTGCCTGTCTTCGGACTTCTTCTTCGAACCTCTTCTTCGGACTTGTCTTCGGACTTGTCTTCGGACTTCTCTTCGGCCCCTTAGACACATCCCTCGTCACAAGGACCCCTCTTGTTGGTTGCGATAAGAAGAGACCGAGATAAGCACTGCCGGCACGATAATCATTACAGACATCAACAGTAAGGCGGCATGCCCTCTCAGAAAGCCGGTGCCACAGAACAGAAGGATCGTCGCTCCCGCCAGAATAAGGAGGCCCTTGGCATAGGCACTGTTGAGTCGCCTTAATCTAGAAGACGCGTTCACGGAACCTATCGGAAAAACAACTCCCAATAGAATAAAAACTAAGCCGTCTATGATGTAAAAGAGAGTCATCCCGTAGGATTGGAGTGTTATGGGTTCTCCTGCCTGCAATGACAGGTAGGTATGCACAAGGGACAGGGCAGAGAACGAGAACAGGGCGATTGTCAAAAAAGCGATCGCAAGTCTTCTGTTCCTTACGATAAAGTGAGAGTTTGCTCCATCTGTGTTATTTGCGCCGTTCATATCATCTGAATCCCGCTTAAACGCGTAGACTGCCAACATAAGACCAGATATCAGGCATATTGTAGGAACAATAAGAAGCTCCCATTTCTGTCCCCATCGGTCAATAGAGTCCGCCGACCAATGGGCCGGTATCAACTGGGGAATCGAATTCCACATGACAGACAGAACGACCGTAGGCACCAACGAGAGAAGAACCGCCAATGAGCCCATGGCTTTATCGAAATACCTTTTATCTGCCCGCATGAGTCTTGCCATCTCCTCTTTTGCCACATAGATTACGGTGACTAGTCCGTTTCTCTCGTTCTGGTTGCATATCTGTCGCCGTAGGCAAGATGCGCAAGATCGGTACAGCGCTTGATGAAGTCGCCTTTCGCATCCGTGTAGGCATCCCTGTTGTACTCAAACTTCTTCCAGAGTGAGAGCTTCAGGAGCTGGTAATTCTCGGCATCTTCAGGATGATCGCACAGGTAATCGCGGAAATAGAGCTCATCGTTATCCCCGGTAAGACGCAGATGAAGGTGGAAGACCCTATCGGCAAACCCCTCTTCGGTATACTTCAAGCTTTTTTGGCATGTCTCTCCCCCTCTGTTATAAAAGTACCCCTTGGTGATCGTAACGAAGATGCCCTGACCTTAAAAGCCCTGACTTTACCTTAACTCCCTACTCACCCCAATAGCCCACATGGGCCGCAGCCGCCTCTTCAATCAGCTCTGGAAATGGTCCTATAACCTCGATATTCTTTTGACTTGAGGCAAAGATGCTCCGAGCGGGCATATCCATAGTGGGGTTTTGCTCGCTGCTTCCCGTCATGGCAAGAAGGTCACGCTCCGTCATGGCAAAGACCACACGACCGATGTTTGCCCAGTAAATAGCACCCACACACATAGCACAAGGTTCGGCCGTTGTATAAAGCATGCACTGCCAAAGATAGTCGCGGTCAAATTCGTGCGAAGCCCAATCTGCCAGCATGGTCTCGGCATGTGCAATGCAGCGATGCTCGGTAATTTTGACGTTCTCCTGTTCAAGCACGATATTCTTGTGTTCGTCTACCAGGATGTCGCCAAACAGAGTGTTCCCGTGTGAGCGGGAATCTCTTGAAACCTTGATTGTCCTGCGGAGAAATGCCACGTCCTCTTCATGGGTAAAGTGAGCCCTGCGAGGAGTCTCCCAAGACGGTTCCTTATCCATACATGTCTCCCCCTCGAAAGGACGACCAAACCCAATACCGTATATCTTGTCGCCCCTATATCTCGATGCCTCATACCTCATGCCATGAAGTTCTGATGCCACGCTTTCCGATGGCATCCCGATGGCATCCCTATACGCCAGTCTACACTAGTCAATTTGCGAAATATCTTGTTCATGTAATGGAACGTTTCCCTCTTTTCGCGCATATTAAAGGTGAGGGGAGGCGATTATCATCGAGACTCGAAAGCAAGGCGGAGGCAATAGGGCAAGAAAGGACGGCCACACCATCGACAGTCTTCATGCCGACAGCAACCTTCGCAATGACAGCAGCAGCGAGGAGTTCATCCGACAGGCGATGGACAGATGGGGCGGGACCGTCTATCTCGTGGCGCTCAACCAGACCCGCTCGGTCGCAGACGCACAAGACGTCGCACAGGATGTATTCATCAGGCTACTTACCAGCAACACGGTCTTCTCGAGTGAAGAACATCTCAAGGCGTGGCTGCTGCGGGTGACCATCAACAGATGTCACGAGCTGCATCGGGCACCCTGGAACAGCCGGGTCGAGGCCATAGATGCAACAGACACGCTAGAGACCTCACAAAATGGGCCGTCACCCCAGATGACAGATGCCCGGGCGGTATATCCCGCAAACGAGGTAATGGACGAGGTGCTCGGAAGGCTTGAGGCAAATGCCTTGTGGCAGGCCATCGGGCAGTTGCCCGAAAAACTGAGGGAAGTCGTGCTTCTCCACTATATCGAGGATTATCCGACACATGAGATCGCCCACATCTTGGGGTGCTCGCCGACGACCGTCCGCACAAGGCTGTATCGCGCCCGCAGGCAGATACGGTCGCTACTTGAAGAAACTTCCAACTTGAGACAGGAGGATAGCTATGCATAAGCCGACTCATACCAGTTCACACCACAGCCCCAACCCAATGGATGAGCTTAAAATGATTTCCAAGGAAGCCAAGCTCCCCTACACCGTAAGAGAAAAGGTATTGCGAGAAGCTCGTGCAATTGATGCCAAGGTCTCTGCCGAGACAGATGCTTCTCGCCACGTACCACAGCACGGGCTATCAATGCAGGCTGATTCCCCACCACAGCACAAACTGACGATGACCCGACGCAGATTTTTCTATGTCGGCGGCATAGCCGCAGCAGCGGGAGCAGTCTTTGTGGGGCTTGGGATCTTTGGGGGTTCCTCAGGCGGGAATTTCTTCACCCTCAAGGCTTTCGCCCAAGAAACACCGGACGAGAGCGGGGCAGTGGTGCCCCTGCCGACAGAAACCCTCAGCGCACTAGGGTCTTTCAGTGGCGGGGACCATTCAGTATGGTCAGTTACCCATGATATCGACCTCTCGTGCTCAACAAGAAACGTTGCAAGTCTCACCTATTCTCTTGAGGGAGACTACGCCAGTCTGCCCAACGACAACACGTATACCGATACTCATATCTACTTCGATTCCCTCGTAAAGGACCAGGCAGAAGACGGTCCCGCAGGCGAAAGCGGCTTGGATTTCACCGTGGGGGACTTTCAGCAGAATGACGAGAAGAACCTGACCCGCAGCATAAGGGCTTCATTTGTCGATGACGGCACAATCCAAGCCCTCAGCGATTGGCTTTTTCAGGTCACCGACACATCGTCCGACGAAGAACTATGGCAATACGAGAAGGACCATAACCGTTTGCAAGTCGCCCTTGAGAAGCGCTTCTCTGAGACCCTCGCTAAGACGGCCTTCGTGGCAACTGTTACATTTGCGGATGGAAGTACCCAGACAAAATCCTATGTCATCACGCCCGTTGACAACTTTGAGCAGCTCTATACAGAGTGGCTTGACTCGTCCATCCGAGCAAATGTTACTCTCGCCAAAAACCCGAATAACCAGGAGGCAAAAGCTCAACTGGAAGGGCTTCTCGAAAGCGCGCCACATCTTTATGCCATCGCTGAAGTGAAATAGAGACCACAAATTGGTTCTTGGTCAGCCAGTTCCTGCGTCAGCCCAGTGCCATACCCATCATATAAATAGGGAGATACGTAACACCTTCGAAAGCTCCTGGAGTATCCACATTGCCGTCATGAAATACGTAGACATGTTCGAAGCTGTAGTTTTTTGTTGTTAGGAGATTGTCAAGCGCACTGTGGCGTCGATAGTTCTTACCACTCTTTATCTCACAGAGGTCGATGCCTCCTTGTTGCCCCTGAAGCACAAAATCAACCTCGCCTATCTTGGAGGAATTATAGTAGCGCAGTTCCCTTCCACACGCCCTGAATTCCTGGGCTGCCACATTCTCAAATATCGACCCAAAGTTTATGCTTGACCTTCTATTGAGGATATCGATATCGACATCCCCCATCATTTGGGCGGTAAGCAGGCCGACGTCATTTGCGTAAAGCTTCAGCATGTTTCGGTCCTCATGGGCGGCAAGGGGAAACGTCGGCTCATTGACTCGGAATGCCGGAAGAGCGACCCCTACGTGCTCAAGCCAGTCGAACGCGAACTCAAGGTTGGCAAACCTCAGACTCTTCCCCAGCCTTGCATATTTGAATCGCTTGTTCTCAGAATTCAACTGAGAAGGTATGGACTCGTATACCATTTGTACCTGGCGCGCCTCAAGCGTATCCGATACATACTTGGCCATGTCCATCTTGTACATGTTCACAATTCCCCTCTGCAGATTACGGGCTCGCAAGAGGTCGTTGTTGTCCACAAAGGCCTGCACAACGTCAGGCATACCGCCTACCAAAAGATACCGGTAAAAGGTATCCGTAAGCTTATCATGCAGATAATCAGGCACAGGGGTAAGGGATTCCATACAGGCAGAAACAGCTTCCAATGCCGTCTTGCCTATCCCACTTGCCCAGCAAAACTCCTCAAAATCAAGGGGATACAAGGTTACTTCCTGCAAAAAACCAACGGGAAGGGAGGAAATATTGGATACCTCAATCCCCAGCAGAGAGCCCGAAAGAATGTAATCGTAGTCGGTCCGTTCAAGGAGCATCTTGATCCAGGTGAGCAGGTCCGCACCACACTCCTGGATCTCGTCGAGGAAGACGAGGGTCTTTCCGGCCTCCAGTTCTTTCCCGCTGAGCACGGAAAGACGTAGAAGCAGGTCATCAGCATCAATCGCCCTCATGACCGTCTCTTTGGCAGTCTTGTTGTCGAAGAAGTTCACCTCGGCGAGGATCCCATAGTTGTCTGCGGCAAACTGCCTGACAAGGGTCGTCTTTCCTACCTGTCGGGCTCCTTTGACGAGAAGTGCCTGCTTCGTCTTGTATCGTTTCCAATCCTCCAGCCTTTGGTATGCCTTGCGTTTGAGCATGATTTCATCTCCCCATAGTAATTAACAAGTGAAATGCGTTTTTCACACTCTATGATACGCTTTCAGTTGCGTTTTTTACATCATTTTATAGTGGTTTTATTGCGTTTTTCGCACGCTAGGACAGTCTCTCGGTCGCGTTTTTTACACCCTGCACCCCTAGTCCACGTCCTCCCGGTGGTCCGCGATGTTGTCTCACCACGGGGCGTAATCAGGGTCAGAGTGACCTGTATCGTTTTTTTCGGACACGGGCATCCCAGATTCAAAACCCAGGAATCGTATATGCCCAGACAACCGAGAAAGCGAGGCAAGGCATGGGCAACAACAAGTACACCGACGAGTTTAGGCGCGAGAGGTCACACTATGCATCGACTAAGGCCGAGGGGACTTCCTCATAAACGGTCTCGGTCTGCGCCGTATCGCTCGCGCCCAGAAGGTAGGTTGTGCCGCTCCTCGTCCGCACGAGGAGCCAGGGGCCGACCTCGGGGTTCAGGCATACCTTGAGCGATCCGTACGCGTCACTTGAGAAGTTACCTTCGAGGAAGGTTTCACTCGCGCCACCAAACGTGCGCGTCATCTGGGGAAGTTGGTCAACCAGCTCCACAGACACCACGTCGGCCATGTCAATCTCATAGGTTGTGAGCAAGTGGTGTGCCCGAATCGTCTGCTCGCTCAACTCAAGCGTCACAGGAGTTCCAAATTCCTCCGCCATGAACGCTCCCGTCACGGGCAGGCAGAGCAGCGAGCAAGCGAGGGCCACTACAATCGCCTTTCCCGCCGGCCGTGCCAGGTTGATCGACGTGTTGATGCCCACGCGCTCGTTCACTATGAGCTCAGCATCGTCGGGGTTATAGTAGAAGATGCCAAAGATCCAGTGATCGTCCTCGTCCACGTAGAAGCCCTCGCCGCTGGCCTTTGTAAGACGCTCCTGCAGGCTGCGCACGCGCATCTCGGTTGCAAACGCCACGATTCCAAGGACCGTGCAGGGAAGCATCATACCGATAAAGTACAGATTGGTTGAACCCTGGAAGAGGAGCTGCGCCCAGCTCATGAATGCAAAAGACGCAGCCGCGACGAGGAACACCCTCGCCCAGGCGCGCCGGCGTATGCGCGTGAGCGTCTGCGTGAGGGCGGTGTTGTCGTCCACCACCTCGCTGCGATTGCGGTAACACCAACGGAAGATTGCCCACATCATGAGCACACATACGGCAAACAGCAGGTAGATTACTACGTTGTCACGGTCGAGCAGGACGGGGAGCAGGCTCGCCGCGCAGATGAGGACAAACCATATGCTCGAGACGCGCGGGTACGACTGCGCGGCCGCCCCAATATCGGCCACCGTCACGCGCTGGGCCGCGGCGCCTCTGGGCCGCCAGCCGCGCTCGTCCTTCAGGGCCGCGAGCCTGCGGTTGGTGAGCGCGTAGATTACCTCGGGCACGATACAGACCACAAGTATCCAGACGCTCCAGCAGAACATGCTCGACCCAGCCCACGCTCGTACCGTTCCTGTCGCCGCACCGCCAAGTGCCGCAGCCACGAGCACGATAGCGCACGCGAGCTGCAGGTGACGGTAGCTGGTAAGAAACGCCTTTACCTGCACGTCTTCCCGCGCCTCGCGCGGGAAAGTGACGCCGACGACAATGTTCTTCTTGAAGCGCGCGCTGTTCCTGAGCGTCCACCATATGAGGAGTGGAGTCCAGCTGCAGGAGAGCCATAGGATAGTCGCAGTGCTCATCATAAACTTCCTTACTTCTAGCGATACGCAATCTCATCCAGCAGGTGCTCGCAGAGCGCGAGAACCTCTTTGCCTGACATCCCACCGGCCACCAGCTCAGCCAGGCGCATCCGCAGCGCGTCCATGATGCCGGAATCGGGGTCCGAGCTGCCATCGGGCTCGCACACGAAGGTGCCACCCCTCCGGTCGCCGAGCACGTGTCCCTCCTGCTTGAGAAGCTGATAGGCCTTGCTCACCGTCATGGCGTTGACGCCGCACTCCGATGCGAGCGCCCGCACGGTCGGCAGGCGCTCGCCAGGCGCAAGCTCGCCTTCGGCGATGCCTCGCACAATCTGATCGCGGATCTGCTGGTAGATGGGTGCCGCGGTTGAGAAGTCCAGCTGCAGGAGCATGGTGTGAGCCTCCAACGATGTCTGTATCGTATGTATTACTCACAATAATACATACGATACAGACAAAGCTGCAAGCGCAGAGGAAAGCACAGTCCAAGCCGCTTCCGTCATCGCATCATTTCCCATTGTATGATCTGTACCTACAGTAGATCTGCCTTGGTAGAATCGGGGTCCGGCCATGCCCTCCCATTAAGAGCTCGTCTTCGACACGAGCGCTCAACTCCTCGGCGCAGAAATTGACCGGATAGCGAGAAGCAAGAGATCGCCGAGAAGGGCGGACTCCTGGGTGGCGGACATCCGCGCCCGCATCCGCGTTGCGCGCTCCGTCACGAAACTCTAAACAAACAAAATGAAAAACGTTACCTCAGGCTACTCATAGATCTCGCTTTAGACAAAGTCTGATCGCGAACGTACGCAAGTAACCGTACAAGCACAACAATGCAAAGCCCTGCTGCAAGCACAGTTTCAACAGTAGCTATTCCGTCGAGCCATTGAAGAGGCTGGCCGAGTCCAGCTAGGTATGCCGACGTCTGCGTACGCGCAACAACACAAATTACAAAGGGAAAAGTAAATGCGGCATGACTGGGAAAGAACGGTTTTGTAAGACACCTGATGCACCACACAAAAGAAACCACATAAATAATTGAAGCGATTGCCAGCATAACCAAAAGAAACGGTACAGACTTTGACGAAATAGATTGAATATATCCCGCAATGCAAAGACTTGTTGGAGCTGCATAAATACAAGCGAGCGACTCAGCAG
>NZ_JDFG01000027.1 GCF_000565075.1 Atopobium sp. BS2 | reverse complement strand
TTGAAGAATCGACATGTTCCTAATCAAGATAGCCAGGCAGCTAGGTGGTTGCACCGCTTGATATACATTTCTATGCATAAACTTCATCTAATATGCTTAAACATGAATAGACTTATATAAGAAATTTAACTATCGATAAATTCTGTATCTACGGAACACACCTAAGTCAGATATTCTGCTCAATTGCGGGCATTTTACACACCTAATGACGATAATCTGCACGTTTGAGGTATTTTCAGCGTCATGTATACGTCTTTTTGACAGATTATCCGACTTAGGTGTGTTTTGAACTGCCTCCTATTTCTCGTGTCCAAGAAATGGGAGGCAATTTATTGTTTACAAATAGGTTTTATGAGAGGCGAGAAGCCCTTCTCGCCCTATGTATTCTCTACAAGAAAACAGCCGCCTGAGTGGACGGCTGTTCTAAGTTGCATGAGGCGATTAACTTTTAGTAGCCAAATACGGCATAGCCAACAAGGCCTGGTCCAGTATGGACAACAAGGTCCGAGCCTGCCTCGACATACCTAAAGTCGGTGACATTAGGGATTGCTTCTTTAATCATGGCCTCCATTTCGGAGTAAATGATATTAGGAGCAGAGCAGCAAATACCCACATGAACGTGGTCAAATTGTTGAGCAAAAGCTGATCCTAGCGCAATCTGTCCTGCTAGAGACTTCTGCCAACCACGAGTCTTCTTGGCAATGGTGTATTTGCCATTTTCATCGCAGGTAAGAACAGGTTTAATGTTCAACATGGAACCAATGCGATAAATTGCCTCAGAAATGCGGCCACCTTTGCGTAAATACTCAAGGCTTGGAACGGAGAAATATACACGTGTGTTCAGAGAAGCCTGATCAAGTTTGGCACCAATCTCCTCAAGAGAAAGACCCTGCTCAATAAGACGTTGAGCTTCAATAACAATAAGGCCGGAAGCAATGCCAATGTTTTTGGTATCAACAACATAAATAGGGAAGTCTGTAATGGACTCTGCAATCATGCGAGCAGTATCGCAGGTAGCAGAAAGTCCAGAGGAGATAGCAACGTAAACGGCACCCTCATAACCTGCTGCTTTTGCATCATCAAACGCAGCTTTAATGCCCTCAGGAGAAGGAAGTGAAGTTTTAGGAACTTCTTCTTCAAAGCGAGCAACAAGCTCTGCTGGTGTGATGGTAATGCCGGACTCGTAGGAAGAGCCGTCAGAATAGTTAATGCGAAGTGGGGTGATACGAATATTGTGTTCAGCAACAAAATCAGGTGGGACATTAGTTCCTGAGTCTGTGATGATGGCAATTCGCTTAGTGTCCATTATCCGCTCCAAATATATACGTGCTACAAGTAACTAAACGTTGACTTTCTATTACCCACATTTTACATAGAGATATACCCCGTTTCCCCGAGATATGACAAGTTGCCCTCAACGGTAGGTAGACGGTACACTAGGCATATAACTCGAGAAAAACTTGCATAGTTAACGGCCAATGTCATTTAGATAAAGAGAGAACGGCAGATAATGTCTAGTATTTATAGAGAGCCCGCTGTAGTAAGAAGAATTAGCCAGCGTTCTTCTTTAAAGAAAATCACCTCTAACAGCACTATTGCAGCAGCAGTCATGGTGCTTGCAGCTCTTATTGCGCTTGTAGTTGCCAACTCTCCTGCTCATGAGGTAGTCCGAGAAATTCTTGAAGTCCAGATGAGTTTCTCGCTTGGTACCATTCATGCATATATGGCTTTGGAAGTCTTTGTTAATGACTTTCTCATGGCCATCTTTTTCTTGCTTGTAGGTATTGAGCTCAAGTATGAGGTAACTGTTGGTCAGCTCAGAAAGCCAAGACAGGCAATGCTTCCTATGCTTGCCGCTGTTGGTGGTGTTGCCGTTCCTGCCCTTATTTATCTGGCTCTTAATGCAAGTTCTGCTCCTCATGGCTGGGCAACCCCAATTGCTACTGATATTGCCTTTGCGCTGGGTGTCATGTCGCTGTTGGGCAACAGAATTAGTCCGCAAACCAAGGTCTTTTTTCAGACACTTGCAATTGCTGACGATATCCTGGCAATTGTGGTCATTGCGCTTTTCTATGGTCACACGCCAGATATTGCCTGGTTAGCAGCTTCTCTTGGAGTACTTGTCATTTTGTGGGGAATGAATCGCCTGAAGATTTACTCTTCTGGTCCGTATTTGCTTGTTGGTTTGGTGCTCTGGGTTTGCATGTATCACTCAGGAATTCACGCTACTCTTGCAGGCGTTCTCCTTGCCTTCTTCTTGCCATCTCACTCTGATGTTCGTCTGAGCAAGCTGGGTAGTTGGCTTTCTAGGCGTGCCCGTGAACTTGATGATCACTACGACGATGAACATCACGTTTTAGGTCAGCATGACTTTACACATGGAGCTAACTCAATCGAGCAGGTCATGCACCACGTAACTCCACCACTTCAGCGTGTTGAGCACTACATTTCTGTTTTTGTGAACTTTGTTGTTCTGCCTATTTTTGCCTTTGTAAACGCGCAGATTACGCTGGTAGGTGCTGATTTTGGTGCGCTTCTTAGCAGTAACATTGCTCACGGCGTATTCTTTGGCGCCGTTCTTGGAAAGCCATTGGGAATTATTCTTGTGACATTCCTGTTGGTAAAGGTTAAAATCTGCAAACTTCCTGCAAAGGTTGACTGGGTTCAGATTGCAGCCGTTGGACTGATGGGTGGCTTAGGCTTTACCATGTCAATTCTTATTTCTAACCTTGCATTCCCAGACGCAGGGGAGATTCTTGCAGCTAAAGTAGCTGTTCTCGCCGCATCGTTTGCTTCTGCAACCTTGGGCCTACTTTTTGTACATATCGCAGAGTTTCACAAGCGTCAAAAGAACAGCAATATAAAGGAAGACTACGAGTAAAAATAAAACCTAATGAGACGTACGACTCTTTCTATCCTTGACTATTAAAATGCAGAGCCCCACAAAATAATACGCAGAAGTTATTAAAAAACTGGCATGTAGAATGTTCACTCCGCCTATTGAGGCATCTTGCCCTGCAGGAGAGAGACACATCGAGACAATGGTGAATAGCCATATAAGAAGTAAACAAATATTGACTATCTTATTAATAAGATAAGCTATTGGAGTAGAAGCATCAAAAAATATACCTCTATTAAAGATGCTAATGAAAAAATCTTTCCAAGAGTCATACATAACGAGCCTCCAACTTGTTAGAAAAAGATCCCGTATATATGCAATTTTATCACTTATATAAAATCAATAAACTATGGCTATTCAACCGTGCCGTAGGTAAAGCCCCAACCGTGCGCCGTAACAATTGAGTTAATCTGATCGCAGAGACGAGCGCGGACATAGGTGCCCGACGGAATTAGCTCAATGACTTCTTGCAAATCCTCTTCAAGATCATCTACTTCGGCTTGAATCAGCACGTCAACCTTAGTGACCGTGCCCGAAGGTTTGCGCTTATAAAGGTTGTCAACAAGGTGCTGGAGCTCGCCATATGCCTCCGAGCGCATGCCAGGCTGTGCAGAATTTGCCATGATTCTCCTTGTCGCGTCGATTTTCAAATCACCTATACTTTGTATCACGCAAAGACCAAAAAGGGGAGTGTCATGTTTGAGCTAGTTTCTCGCGAGCTGTTCCAGCCAAAATCAACCTCTGAGCAAAACGCTTATCAGAAGATGAGCGATGCTGAGCTTAACCAGGCCCTTGAGCTTATTGGACAGGAAGCTCGTGCACTTGGCGAGAAAAACCTCAAGCTTGATATGGCTCGCGGAAAGCCAAGCCCTACACAGACGGCACTGTCTAAGCCTATGCTTGACGAGCTGAACTCTACTTCTGATCTGACTGACAGCGGCTCTTTTGCAGACAACTATGGAGACCCTTGGGGTCTTCCTTCTGCGCGAGCCTTCGCTGCAGAGCTCACAGGCGTACCTGCTGATCAGGTCATTGTAAATGGTTCTTCTAGCCTTAACCTTATGCACGACATTATTTCTCACGCCGTTACCCATGGTCTTGCTGGTCAGCCTTCTTGGGCAGAGCAGATGGCAGCTGCAAAGGCTCAGGGTACCACGCTCAAGTTCCTGTGCCCTGCTCCCGGCTATGACCGCCATTTTGCTATTACACAGCATTACGGACTTGAAAACGTTGCGGTACCTATGACCGAAGACGGTCCCAATATGGACGTGGTCAAGGAGCTTGTTGAGAACGACAGCTCTGTTAAGGGAATTTGGTGTGTGCCGCGTTTTGCCAACCCAACTGGCATCACCTATTCAGATGAGGTTGTCCGTGCGTTTGCAAATCTCAAACCTGCAGCTCCTGACTTTAGAATCTTCTGGGATAACGCCTATGCAATTCACGCTTTTGTACCAGAATCTGAGGCTCCTCAGCTCTTAAATATCTTTGATGCACTTTCAGAGGTTGCCGCAGATGGTGCTCAAAAGAACCTGGTTATCGCTTTTGCTTCAACGGCAAAGGTAACCTTCCCAAGCTCGGGCATGGCCTGGGTTGCTGCAAGCCCTGCAGACAGTAAAGAAATCCAGAGCGCTTTCAAGGTTGCTCGAGTTTCTCCCGAGAAAATCTCGCAGCTGGCACATGTGCGCTTCCTTAAAGATGCTCAAGGTATTGAAGCCCATATGCAAAAGCATGCCGAGCTGCTTCGACCACGTTTTGAATTGGTTGAACGCAAATTGCAGGAGGGTCTGGGAGATCTAGGCGTTGCAACCTGGTCTCATCCTAAGGGCGGCTATTTTGTCTCGTTTGATGGTCCCGTTGGCTCTGCACGCGCAATTGTTTCTCGCGCCAATGAACTGGGCGTTACCATGACACCTGCAGGAGCTACATGGCCAGCCGGTAAAGATCCTTTTGATACTAATATCAGAATTGCTCCAAGCTACCCAACGTTGGAAGAGCTTGATGCAGCGCTTGATGTGTTTATTGTTGCTGTTAAACAGGTAA
Organism: Atopobium sp. BS2; assembly: GCF_000565075.1. Classification (GTDB taxonomy): domain Bacteria; phylum Actinomycetota; class Coriobacteriia; order Coriobacteriales; family Atopobiaceae; genus Lancefieldella. The sequence goes on along the minus strand of NZ_JDFG01000027.1, from coordinate 34,832 downwards.
GTGCTCGACTTGCAAAAGTTGATCGTGGTCAGAGCGTCTGGGGATAGCTTGTGTAACTTTGGTATTTACTTTGAAAGTAGACCTATTCTGCCGTATCTTGATTAGTTATGTTTAGAAAAAGCGATTGGATGTTGAATGCCAACTAATACTTCAAAGCCAGAACTTACACCAGAACAGAAGGCAGAAAAAGAGCTGGTTGCTATGGCAAACCAGACAGCAAAAAAGAAGGCAAAGGACCGCAAGCCCGATGAGGCTCCTAAAAAGCCAGGTCCTTCTACAAGCATGAAGATTGCTATTGGCGTATTCTCGCTCTTTATTGCTATTTCTATGATGTTACCTTCCCTGGCCAGCATTTTCTCTAACTCTCAAAAGCAGAATCAGGCTCATCAGAATTCTCCTGAGGCTATTAACCAGGTCTATCAGAAACAGGCAGAAGAAAAAGAGTCTGCTATTCAGTCCAATCCAGATAATCTACCAGCACATCTTGATTTGGCTCGTACGTATTTAGGTTGGGGAATGGCGCTTAAGAGTTCTTCTCAAGATGATTCTGTTCAGAAGCAGTCTTTACAGCTGATCAACAAGGCAATTGCCGAGTACGATACGTATCTTGCTTCAAATGATTCTGATGAGGTTCGTGTTGATAGGGCAATTGCGCAGTTCTATGCAGGAGACCAAACGGGTGCCGTTGAGGCGCTTAAGGCAGTAACAGATCGCTCTCCAGACTATGCTAACGGTTGGCTTAATTTGGGAATGATGTATCGTGTTACTGATCAAGTAGATCTTGCAAAAGAGGCACTGCAGAAGGCAATTGAGAAAGATTCCGATAATAGCGCCGGTGTGAGGGATAATGCACAGAAAGTTCTTGATGCATTAAACGGAAACACCTCTACCTCTTCAAATAACACTAAGTAAGGAGGAGTTATGGCACTAGAGATAAGCTCTGAAATTACAGATGAAAAGGCCATTATTCGCATTGAGGGCGAGGTAGACGTATCAAACGCCTCTGAGCTTCGCGATGCTTTGGATACCGCGCTCGCCGATGGAGCAAAAGAAGTTGAAGCTGATTTTGCTGAGGTAGCTTATATTGATTCGACGGGCATTGGCGTTTTAGTGGGTGCCGCACATCGAGCACAAGAGAGTGGTTCTGTGCTTGTTGTTGCAAATCCTCAGAAAAACGTGGAGCGTGTCTTTTCGCTTCTTGGGGTCGATAAAGACCTTAACGTTCGCAAGTAGGTTTGGTAACTTGCAAGCTCTTTGAGAAACGGTTCAAAGAGCTTGTTTATGTTTGTTCCAGAAAGGTATTGCTTGTGTTTGGCATTGGAGAAACAGAGCTCGTACTAATTTTGCTCTTTGCATTTTTAGTATTTGGTCCTGATAAATTACCTGGTATGGGTCGCACGCTTGGCCGTGCTCTTAGACAGTTCCAGAATGCGCAAGAAGGCTTTAATAAAGTCGTCCGTGCAGACTTACTTGACCCTGCGGCGGATGCACTTCACGAGAAGCCCAAGCGCTCCGAGCAGCTCAAAAATGCTGCATCTGATGCTGACCGCGAGGATACTGACCATCAGGAGACCTTTGCTGAGCGTCGTGCTCGCCTCAAGGAGGAGCGCGAGGCAGCTGAGAAAGCTGCTGCTGAGGCGGCTGAGCAGAATAAGCAAGCTGAGCAGATCCAGGAGGCTGAGCAGCCAGAGGCCGCTTCTGCTGAAGAGGCTCTTGCAGCTGCACCACAAGCTACGTCTTCTGTTGCTTTCTCCGATGATTCTACAGAGGTAACTGAGTACGTGGCACCTAAGGCTGCAGAAGAAACTCCTGCTGCAGCTCCATCTGCAAAAGACCTCTATAACCTTGGATCTGCACGTTCTTCTCGCTCTATGGCAGAAGACAAGAAAGAAGAAGTTGCTGGAGAGGAGGGAGAAAGCCAGGACGCATAAGTCCAGCTTTCGTGTGTAATGCCTATTACTCCAGCTCGTATGCCACTTTTTGATCACCTGGGAGAACTCCGTCGCCGCGTGACCATTGTGGTGGTATCGCTTTTTGTTACCGCGATCATTATTTATTTTGCAACGCCTGCATTGATTGAGATCTTGATTGACCCTATCAGGGAGTTTTTGACCGATGGTAAGCTTACGGTTATCTCGGTCCTCGGCGGCTTTAGTATCAGGTTTAAGGTAGCTTTTTTCTTCTCGGTGATTATCTGCACACCTATTATCATCTGGGAGATTATGGCTTTCTTCTTGCCTGCACTTAACGCTAAAGAGCGCAAGTGGGTTGTTCCTACCGTGGCAGCCATGATTACCTTGTTCTTCTTGGGTATGCTGTTCTGCTACTTCATCATTTTGAACACTGCAATTGGTTGGATGATTGGTCAGTCGCAGGAGTTTGCAGGAACTATTAATGAGGCAAGCGATTATCTCAACATTATTATGATGTTTGAGATTGGCTTTGGCGTTGCGTTCCAGCTTCCACTAGTTATCTTCTACCTGGCTATTCTTCACCTTGTTCCTTACAAGGATATGCGTGAGCAGTGGCGCTATGTCTATGTTGGCCTGATGATTCTTTCTGCAGTAGTCACTCCTGACGCATCACCTGTCACCATGATTTTGATGTTTGCAGCTCTTATTCTGCTGTACGAAGTTGCTCTGGCCGTTGCTCGCTACGTCATTATTGCCCGTGATGGCAAAGCCGCTCTTAAGTGGAGCCGCGAGGACTACGAGCAGCATGAGCTAGACAAAATCTAATAGTTTCATTTTTACTTTGGAGAGTGTTGTTCTTTGATTCTAGTTGTTACCGAGAAAAACGACGCAGCGCAGCAGATTGCTCGCCTTCTGTCTGAATCGGGTAAGCCTGAGACAGACAAGGTATACAACACTCCTGTTTATCGTTTTAGACGTGGCGGAGAAGACCATGTTGCTATTGGTCTTCGCGGTCATATTCTGCAGCCGGATTTTCCTTTGGCTCTCAAGTTTGACAAGGAAGAGGGCTGGTATGGAGAAACTGCGGAAGGGGAACACCTTCCTGCAGATGTTCCAGATGGCCTTGAGCGTCCTCCTTATAAGGTTAAGCGCAAGCCTTTTATGGCAGATGGCGTTGACCTTAAGGGCTGGAAAATCCCCAGCTTGCCCTATTTGATTTGGGCTCCTGTAGATAAACAACCTGCAGAAAAAGAGATTATTCGCGCCCTTAAGAACCTTGCTAAGAAGGCAGAGTCTGTCATTATCGGTACGGACTTTGACCGCGAGGGAGAGCTTATTGGCTCTGATGCATTGGCACAGGTCCTCTCGGTTAATTCTAACCTGGCAGTATTTCGTGCTCGCTACTCTGCCTTTACCAAGACAGAGATTGAGACCGCTTTTAATAACCTGGTGGACCTTGATTACAACTTGGCTGCAGCAGGTGAGTCCAGGCAGTATATCGACCTCATTTGGGGTGCGGTGTTGACCCGTTACCTGACCACCGCACGTTTTGGTGGTCTGGGCAATACGCGCTCTGCTGGTCGTGTTCAGACTCCTACGCTGGCACTTGTTGTTGAGCGCGAGCGCGAGCGTCTGGCATTTAAGCCAGAAGATTATTGGGTTATTTCTGGTGTTGCTGCTCCAGAAGATGATGCGGAAGCAACCTTTAAGATGGTTCACCAGACCGCAAGATTCTGGGATCAAGCGGAAGCAGACGCAGCTTACGCAGTTGTTAAAGATCAGACGCAGGCAACGGTTGTCGAGATTGAGTCTCGTAGCAGAAAGCAGCAGCCACCAGCTCCGTTTAACACCACGTCGCTCCAGGCAGCTGCAGCTGCAGAGGGTATCTCGCCAGCTAGAACTATGCGTTTGGCAGAGTCTCTGTACATGGACGGCTTGATTTCATACCCTCGCGTTGATAACACCGTTTATCCAAGTTCGCTTGACTTGAAGGACTGTGTCCGTACGCTGTCTGCAGTTCCTCAGTATGCTCCTACCTGCAAAAAGCTTTTGGGTCAGCCAAAGCTTCACGCTACTCGTGGTAAGCAGGAGTCTACTGACCACCCACCAATTTATCCAACGGCAGCAGCAAATCCAGATTCTTTGCAGCCTGCAGCTTGGAAGCTTTATAACTTGATTGCTCGAAGGTTCCTCGCAACCCTTATGGGTCCAGCTACTATGAGCGGTACTAAGATTACGCTTGACGTTGCTGGTCAGCCCTTTGTTGCAAATGGAACCGTGCTGGCAGAGCCAGGCTTTAGAGAGATTTATCCCTTTGGCCTTAAGAAAGACGATCAGATTCCTGATGTCGGCGAGGGAGAGATTATCTCTATTCAGTCTTTGTCGCTTGACGCTAAGCAGACAGAGCCGCCTGCTCGCTATAGCCAGGGCAAGCTTATTCAAGAGATGGAGAAGCGAGGTCTTGGTACAAAGTCCACGCGTGCCTCCATTATTGATACGCTCTACCAGCGTAAATACCTCAAGAATGATCCTGTTGAGCCAAGTCAGCTTGGTATGGCAATTGTTGATGCGCTCTCGCAGTTTGCGCCACACATTACCTCGCCTGATATGACAGCAGAGCTTGAGTCCGATATGACAAGCGTTGCTGAGGGCAAAGACACGCGTGATGGCGTTGTTACCCACTCAAGAACTCTGCTTGCAGGCATGATTGATACGCTTATTGACCACAAAGAAGACCTGTCTGAGGCCATTGCTGATGCAGTTACTGCTGACGCAAAGGTGGGAACTTGCCCTAAGTGCGGCAAAGACTTGGTTGCTAAGAGCTCTCTGAAGACTCGTGGAAGCTTTGTTGGCTGCATGGGTTGGCCAGACTGCGATGTTACCTATCCACTGCCTCAGGGACGCGTTGAGCCGCTTGAGGGAGAGGCTGGTGTCTGCCCAGAGTGCGGTGCTCCTCGCGTAAAGGTTCAGCCGTTTAGACAGCGTGCGTATGAGACTTGCATTAATCCAGCTTGTCCTACAAACGCAGAGCCAGATCTTATTGTGGGTGAGTGTCCAACCTGTAAGGCCAATGGCAAGCATGGGGATCTGGTAGCTCATAAGTCAGAGCGTACGGGTAAGCGCTTTATTCGCTGCACCAACTATGAGGAGTGCGAGACCAGCTATCCTCTGCCTGCTCGTGGAAAGCTTGAGAAGACCGATGAGGTCTGCCCAGATTGCGGCGCTCCTATGGTGGTTGTTACTACCCAGAGGGGTCCTTGGAAGCTGTGTCCAAACTACGATTGCCCTGGTAAAGAAAAGAAAACTGCCCCGCGTAGAGGCGCTCGTAAGAGTACTAAGAGCACCAAATCCACCAAGGCAGCAAAAAAGTAAACGTATGACGGTGCATCGAGAGGTGCACCGTTTTCGGAAGAACGAGCGTCCCTCTCCAACGCCCGCTCCATACGTATTTTTACCCATTTTTGAGCACTTTTCATGTGGAAATGCGCAAAACCTTTAGAATATTCATGGCGAGAAACACAATCTGCCTGTATCGTGAGATAGTTAAGAGGGAGGGAAGCATGAACAAAAGCACACGTACATCACAAGGTTTGTTTATCACGCTTGAAGGCGTTGATGGCTGTGGCAAGTCAACACAAGCTTCTCTTCTGCGAGAAGACCTTGAGGCTCTTGGCTTTGACGTGGTCTTTGTTCGTGAGCCCGGTGGAACCGCTATTTCTGAGCAGATCAGAGGCGTTGTTCTTAACCCAGAAAACGATGCAATGTGTGACGAGTGTGAGTTGCTTCTGTATGAAGCAAGTCGCGCTCAGCTGGTGGGAGAAGTTATCCGTCCAGCTTTAGCTGCGGGCAAGGTTGTCTTATGTGATCGCTTCTACGATTCCACCTATGCGTATCAAGCAGCTGGTCGCGGTCTTGATACAGATCTTGTACACCGAGCAAATCGTTTGGGAAGCTGTGGGGTTTCTCCTGATAGAACCCTTGTCTTTATGCTTGAGCCAACAGTTGCTCATGCGCGTGCTACGCAAAATGATGCCGATAGGCTAGAAGCAGAAGGTGTTGTCTTCCAGGAGCGTGTTTTTGCTGGATATAGGCAGCTTCTGCAAGATGAGCCAGAGCGTGTAAAAGCTGTTAATGCAGACGGCAGTATTGCTGAGGTTCGCGCACGTACTCGTCAGCTGTTAGCTGATCTTATTCCTGGTATTTGCGAGCTTGGTGAGTGATGCGTTTATGACTCAAGAGAGCACACATACTACGCAGAATAGCTATCCACTTCCTCAGGCATTAACGCGTCTTCAGGATCAACCTCAGGTCCAGAACTTGCTTGCGCGTGCACTGCATGAGCATAAGCTTGCTCACGCCTATTTGTTTGTAGGTGCCCCTGGTTCAGGTAAAGGCCTTGCGGCCAAGGCTTTAGCGCAGTGCGTTCTCTGTGCTCAAGGCGGCGACGCTGCCTGTGACGACTGTATTCGTATTTCTCGCGGTACCCACCCTGACGTGCACGTACTTACTCCGGCCTCCGCAAATGGCTATCTTATTGAACAGATTCGTCAGCTTATTGCAGACGTTAGTCTGGCGCCCATGCGCTCAGCTCATAAGATTTACGTGATTGACCGCGCCGATTTGCTCAGAGAAAACTCAGCAAATGCGCTGCTCAAAACTATTGAAGAGCCACCTGCAGACACCATCTTTATTCTGTCTGCGCGCTCTTCTTCTGCGGTGCTTCCCACTATTGTTTCTCGCTGTCAGGTAGTTGCGTTTAGAACGCTTACTGATGCTGCAGCTAAAGCTGCCATAATGCGAGAGATTTCTGCCACGGAACAAGAAGCTCGTATTGCACTTGCAGCAACAGGAACTCCTGGTAGAGCTGTGGAGTTTTTGCAGTCTGCTACGCGCAAAAACATTCGTAGACAGCTTATTGATGTTTTTGGCAACCTACTTAGAAACGACTCGTGGGATGTACTTACTTCCGCAAAAGAGCTGATAGAAGCTGCAAAAATTCCTCTAGGTGACGTAAGACGTGCCCAAGAGGAGGCGCTTGCCCAAAACGAGGACTTTCTTACCAGCACTGCGTTAAAGCAGGTTGAAGCTGCCAATAAGCGAGAACTCACAGCACGCGAACGTTCGGGTATCATAGAAATGTTGGCAATTCTGGAATCGCTTCTTCGCGACGTGCTTTTATGTTGCGAGGCAGTTGATGAAGAAATAGTAAATACGGATGCAGCAGGCATTATCGATCGCGTTGCATCTCAAACTCATACCCAGGGTGTTCTTGGGGCTTTAGCTGCTGTGCAAGAGGCTCAATACAACCTGGACCGCTCTGTTTCTCCCCAGCTAACCCTTGAGGTTATGCTGCTGCATATCAAGGAGGCACTTACATGCCCACCGTTGTCCCGGTGAAATTTGAATACGCCGCGCGCGACCTTTGGTTTGATCCAAAGGAGTCCGGCGTTCTTGAAGGTGACCACGTCATTTGTCAGACCGAGCGCGGTCTAGAGATTGGTCTTGCTGTTGCTGATCCTCGTGAGATTTCACAGGAAGAGTTTGAGTACAAGACAAACAAAGCCGAGCTCAAAGACGTTGTTCGTGTAGCAACTGACGAGGACCTCTCTCGCGCAGAAGAGCTTGCCGCTAAGGGCGAGGCCGCGCTTCCTGTATTTAGGAAGTTTGCTGTTCAAGAAGAACTTGAGATGAAGCCTATTGGCGTCGAGTACCTTTTTGATGGCGAGAAGGTCGTGTGTTACTTCTCGGCTGATGACCGCGTGGACTTTAGGCAGCTTGTGCGCGAGCTTTCTCATGAGCTTCACGAGCGCATTGATATGCGTCAGATTGGCGTCAGAGAAGAAGCAGCGGTTATCGGCGGTTATGGTCACTGCGGACAAGAGCTCTGCTGTAGAAGGTTTGGCCTTTCTTTTGAGCCAGTTTCTATTCGAATGGCAAAAGAGCAGGATTTGCCTCTGAACTCTACCAAGATTTCCGGTGCTTGCGGTCGTTTAATGTGCTGCTTGCGCTATGAGTTTGAAGCGTATCGTGACTTCAAAAACCGTGCTCCAAAGCGTAACGCCGTTATTGAGACTCCTTTGGGCATGGCAAAAATTGTTGAGTACAACACGCCAAAAGAAGAGATTGCCCTTCGCCTAGAGAGTGGCAAAGTAGTTCGCATCCCTCTTGCTGATATGGACGCCTCTCCTGCAGCACAGCAGAAGTCGGAAGACCTGGGTTGTTCTTGCAGGCCAGACAGCGTTTCTCGCGCTGCACTTGAGCGTCTTGAATCTGTTGAGGTTCAGATGGCTCTGGCAGAGCTTGATAGAGCAAACGGCCTCATTGTTGATGAAGAGCCAGAGATTAATCCAGACCTCTTTGTTACTGAGGCTCCAAGGCGCAAGCGTGAGCGCTCCGATCAGAACTCTGCAAATAGGCAGGATAACGCTAAGAACTCTGGAGCAAGAAACGCTCGAGAAGAGCAGGGAGCTCAAAGTTCTTCTCGCACCCGTCGTGTAAGAACTTCAAAGAACGCTCAGGTTAATCCTGGTTCCAGCACCTTTGATGCTGCAACAGATACACTGCGTCGCACGCGCCGTCGCCATCATGCAACGGAAGAGGGCACTGCAAATACTCAGGCTCCTCAGAAAAATGAGCAGAGTTCAGCTCCTGCGCAGAAGCAGCTACAGGGAAAGCGCTTTAGAAGAACAGATGCTCCTCAGGCGCCACAGAAAGCTGATGAGGCACAGGCTCCAGTCCGTGCAAAGAGGACTCGTCGTCCAGGTGATAGAGCAGGTATGAAGGCACAGAGTGCTCCACAGAGCGCTCCACAGAATACTTCTGGTTCTAGTGGTGCACCTAACGCTGCATCTAGAGATGCTCAGCCACAAAACGCTGCACGTCGTAGACATAGAAGAGCTGGACGCGATGATCGCGGTCGCGGCTCAAAGGACAACGAGTAATGTATACGCTTAAGACTGAATATGCCTTTGACTCAGCGCATTTTCTTACCAACTACTATGGCAAGTGTGAGAACCTGCATGGCCATCGCTGGCATGTGACTGCCTGCATTTCAACTGCAGAGCTTGGTGAGTCTGGTACAGAAAAAGATATGGTTATGGACTTTGGCGTCTTTAAGCGCAAGGTCCGCGCGCTATGTGATTCCCTTGATCATACGTTTTTGATTGAGGAGGGTTCTCTTTCTGAAAAGACGCTGACCTGTCTTAAAGAAGAGGGTTTCTCGCTTACCATTTTGCCGTTTAGAACAACAGCAGAAAACTTGGCTAAGTATCTCTTTGAGCAACTTGAGTCAGAAGGTTTGCCCGTCTCTTCCGTTGAGGTTGATGAGACCCCTAACAATTGCGCCATATATTCAAAAAATATGAAGTAACCTGTTGTTTTTTAAAGCTCGTGCGAGCAACGTAACCTCGATGGGTATACTCTACGTATGTAGAGGTTTTATCTTTTGGCGAGGTGGAATTTCATGGCTCACGGAGCATTGCGGGGTGTCAATTTAACTGGTTGGCTTACGCTTGAACCGTGGGTAACTCCTGAGCCGTTTGCACGCACAGGGTGCGTTGATGAAGCTCAGCTCATTAAAGCGCTGGGCGTTGAGGACTACCACGCTCTTGTTAAAGCGCATCGTTCTTCATTTATTCAGAGTTCTGACTTTGTCAGCATTGCCGCTCGTGGTTTTAATGCGGTAAGAATTTCTGTGCCTTGGTACGTTTTTGATGAAGAAGCTGCAGGAACTCCATATGTTAGCTGCATTACCGAGCTTGATAGAGCTCTTGAATGGGCAGAAGAGCTTGGCCTGCACGTTATTTTTGTACTGGCAGTAAATCCAGGTTTGCCTGATGGCTTGAATGACCAGCCAGGCGGTGCTCCGCGCACGAGAATTTCTGGGGAGAAGTCGCTTTCTATTCTGCATAAGCTTGCCCTTCACTACGCTCACCGCAGCGGTTTTTATGGCATTGAGGTAGCCGATGAGGTTAAGCCTCGTGTGCGCAAGGGCTTTAAGCTCACAGATGGTATTCCTGGTCACTCGCTTAGAAACTATTATCGCCGTGCTTATGAGACCATTAGATCTGTGGCAGGAGAAGAGCCTGTGGTCATTCTTCCAGATGGTGGCTGGCCTCAGGGATTTAGGCGTTTTATGAGCCAGCAGGCCTATCAAAACGTTTGGCTCGACGCTCACCTTGATAAACCCTGCGAGGGAATTGATTGTTCGGGTCCTCGCGGTGTACAGCAGCTTATTGATAAAAACGAAGCGTATTTGAAGACTTCTGCTTCAGGCGGTCTGCCGGTCATGGTGGGTAAGTGGTCAGCATCACTTCCAAGCATTGACGGCGCTATGACGGCAGAGGGAAGAATTGCACTTGAGCGCATTTACACTTCCGGCCAGCTCAAAGTGTACAATACGTGTCCTGCATGGTTCTTCCAGACCTGGAAGACCTCCGCATTTTTGGCTGCATGGGACGCACGCGTTGCGCTTGCAACGTTTGAGAGGGGAATGCTCGAGTAATGACAGGATCTACTCTTTTAGCAGGTAAACTGTCTATTGTGGGCACGCCTATTGGTAACCTTTCGGACGCGTCACCGCGCGTTAAAGAAACGCTTGCAGCAGCGGATGTCATTTTATGTGAGGACACGCGCGTGACCTCAAAGCTCCTCTCGGCATTTGACATTCATGTGCCACTGCAGCGCTGTGATCAAAATATTATTGAGTCGCAAATCGAGCCAACACTTGAGAGGCTTCGCGCTGGTCAGCGTGTTGCGTTTGTGTCAGATGCGGGTATGCCAGGCATCTCTGACCCGGGTCAGCATTTGGTTGATGCGGCGCTTTCAGAAGGCCTTGCAACAGAGGTTATTCCGGGCCCTTCTGCGGTGACCTGCGCACTTGTTGCATCGGGCCTGGCAAGTGACCATTTCTTTTTTGAAGGCTTTTTGCCTAGAAAGCATGGGCAGATTGTTCAGCGCTTGCAGCAGCTTGCAGCAATTCCTGGCACTATTGTGCTGTATGAGTCTCCGTTTAGGGTGCCTGCAACGGTCGAGGCTATAGCCGAGGTATTTCCAACTAGGCAGGTGGCTCTTGTCAGGGAGCTCACCAAGCTGCACGAAGAAGTGGTACGCGACGTGGCACCTTGCCTTGTTAAGACACTTGCTGCAAAAGAGAACCTCAAAGGCGAGTGTGTTTTGGTTATCGCAGCTCCTACAGAAGAAGAGCTTGCCTCTGCATCGTCGCAGGCAGCGGGCGAGTCTCAGCTCTCGCTCGAAGATGCAATAGAGGCTGGTCTTGCTTCTGGTACGAGAAAATCGGCCTTGGCCAAGGAGCTTGCTCAGAAGTTTGGTATTGCGCGTGATGAGGCATACCAGGCAATTCTTGCTCACGAGGCATAATCACCATACCAACACAAAGAGCGCCCAGCATTTGCTCTATACTGGATAAGTTATTGCAACTTACACAAAGGGAGTCATTATGCCCGAGGCCAAGCCGTCATACTTTATTACCACCCCAATTTATTACGTCAACGCAAAGCCACACCTAGGAACTGCGTACTGCACCCTGCTTTGCGATATCCAGGCTCGCTTTAGACGCGCTGCTGGTTACGATGTATTTTTCCTCACCGGTATGGACGAGCATGGCGAGAAGGTCGCTCTTGCTGCAGCTGATCACGGTTTGTCTCCACAGGCATGGTGTGACTCGCAGGTTCCTTTCTTCAAGGGACTCTATGAAGAGCTGAATATCTCATATGACGACTTCATCCGCACTACCGATGAGCGCCACGTAAAAGCTGTCCAGTATCTGTGGGAGCGCATGCGTGAGGCAGGCTTCATCTACAAGGGATCTTACGATGGTTGGTATTGCATCCATGAGGAGACCTTCTTCACCGAGACTCAGGTAGAGAAGGCAGACGAAGAGGCTGGTTGCAAGGGCGCACACCTCTGCCCAGATTGCCATCGTGAGCTTGAGCGTGTCTCTGAGGAGTCTTGGTTCTTCAAGCTCTCTGCATTCCAGGATAAACTGCTTGAGCTCTATGCTCAGCACCCAGATTTCATTGAGCCAGATTTCCGTGCAAACGAGGTCCGCAGTTTTGTTGAGTCTGGCCTCCAGGATATTTCTGTATCCCGCACCAGCTTTGACTGGGGTGTTCCAGTTCCTTTTGATGAGTCTCACGTAACCTACGTCTGGTTTGATGCTCTTCTTAACTACTACACCGCTGTTGGCTACGGTGATGACAGTCCAGAGGCTGCTGCTATGAGAAAGCGTTTCTGGCCAGCTCAGATGCACGTTGTCGGCAAGGACATCATTCGCTTCCACTGCGTCATTTGGCCTGCAATGCTTATGGCTCTTGGTGAGGCAGTTCCTGAGCACATCTTTGCTCACGGCTTCCTTAACGTCCGCAACTCTGAGACCGGCGTTGTTGAGAAGATGAGTAAATCTCGCGGAAACGCCATTGCACCTAAGGACGTTTTGGACCTGCTGGGTGTTGAGGGCTACCGCTACTACTTCATGACCGACGTCACTCCTGGTGAGGACTCTGGCATTTCCTTCGAGCGCATGGAGCAGGTCTATAACGCTGACCTGGCAAATAGCTGGGGTAACTTGGTTTCTCGCGCCCTTAATATGAGCGATAAGTACTTTGAAGGTGTCACTCCAACTTTTGATGGATCTTCTGTTGCTGCAGACCATCCTCTGCGTAAGCTGGCTGAGGGCATCTATGACCGCTACGCCGCGTGTATGGAGAAGATGGACTACGTTGGCGCTAAGAACATCATTATGGAGCTTGTCCACGCAGCTAACCACTATATTGAGGACGCTGCTCCTTGGACGGTGGCAAAAGACCCAGAGCGCGCATCAGAGCTTGCAGAGATTATCTATACGCTGCTTGAGTCTATCCGCATTTGCGCACATCTCTTTATGCCATTCATGCCTACTACGTCTGCTGAGGTTCTGCATCGTATGAGCCTTGATGAGGCAGAGATTACCTCTACCGATACCCGTAGCGAGTGCGTATGGGGCAAGCTTCAGGGTGGTTTGGCTGTCTCTAAGGGAGACGCTCTATTCCCACGTCTTGCAAGCAAGTAATCGTGTCGGAGCACGCATCGCATCAGACATCGTGGCTTGCTAATCAGCGCGCCACTAAAGAAACGCTGGAACGTTTTGGCCTTGCCACCAAATATAGGCTGGGTCAAAACTTCTTGGTGCAAGATCACGTTATCGAGAAAATCGTCCAGCTTGCAGAGGTTCAGCCTACCGATGTGATTGTTGAGGTTGGGCCCGGCCTGGGTACCCTTACGGTTGCCTTGCTTGACAACGCACTCGCAGTGTGCTCACTTGAGGCAGACTCTGAGCTTGAGCAAGTCTTGGCGGTAACCTGCAAAGAGCCTCATCCAGACTCGTTTGCGCTGGTTATGGGAGACGCTCTGGCAATTACACCGCAGAAGCTTGCTGAGGCCTACAGTGCACTTCCTGCCGTTGCTCAGAGCGCAGCATCGAGCGCTCCGATGCCAACAAAGTTTATGTCTAATCTGCCATATCAGGTGGCAGCTACGCTGATTCTCAAGTTCTTCCAGGAGCTTCCTTCGCTTGAGCGAGCGGTAGTCATGGTGCAAGCTGAGGTAGCCGACAGAATTGCCGCCAAGCCTTCTACCAAGGCATATGGCGCTTACACTGCAAAGCTGTCTTTGTTTGCGCAGGTTACTGGCAGATTTGAAGTGGGTCCTGGCAACTTTATGCCTCCACCACGCGTTAACTCTGCTGTGGTCCGTCTTGATCGCACCCAGGCGAGAAACCCGCTGACCTTCAAACTTCTTTCTGAGGAAGAGCTCTTGCATACCATGAGCGTCATTGACGCCGCCTTTGCACAACGTAGAAAGACCATTCGTAATTCAATGAGCGCCTCTGGTTTTGATAAAGACAAGCTAGACCAGGCGTTTCTCGCCACAGGAATTGCGCCTACCGTGCGCGCAGAAGTTTTGACCAGCCAAGATTTTATTTGTCTTGCAGCTGCTTTGGAGCCTTTGAGTGAGTAAGAAAAAGCATCATCTACCAGCAGAAGAAGTGGAATCGCTTTCGTTTTCTGATGGCCAACTCTTCCACGATATTTATGGCACACCTCGTCCAGCTCCGCGTGTTTTGGCGCCTGTTGCCGATACCCATGGTCATTTGGGCAGCCTCCACGAGCACAGCGCTGCAGAGTCTCTTGCACGAGCAGCAGCAGCGGGCGTTCGCATGCTTATTGTTCCCGTAGACATTGCAACGGAGTTCCCTCGTAAGTGGGCAGACACCAGTACTTTTATCGCTTGGTTTGAGGATACTCTGAGCCAGGCTCGCGCTGCTTATACAAAGCTTGCTGAGGCAAATCTCTGCGTACCCTGCGATTTACCTGCAGAGTATTTGTTTGAGCACACGTATTTTGTGGTTGGTGCGCATCCCTATAGTGCACCAGACTATAACCAAGAAGCTGAACAGCGCTTGTTTGAGCTTCTTGAGCACCCTCTTTGCGTTGGTGTGGGAGAGATTGGCCTTGATTTTGGACCGTATTGTGAGGTTCCAGAAGAGGTCCAGCGCCAAGCATTTGAGCGCCAGCTCTCCATTGCTCACGAGCACAATCAACGCGTTGAACTACACCTACGCGATGGTGCTGATGATACACATGCTCATGATTTGGCGCTTGAAATACTAAACCGTATGGGTGTGCCTAAGGCAGGCTGTGACCTGCACTGTTACACCGATGGTCCTGAGGTCATGAAGCCTTTTGCAGACCTTGGTTGTTTTGTAGCCTTTGGTGGTGCAGCAACGTTTAAGCGCTCAGATGATATTCGAGCTGCAATGATTTCCTGTCCAGAGGCACAACTGCTCTCAGAGACTGATTTCCCCTACATGGCGCCAGAACCTTTACGTGGAGGGGAGTGCACGCCAGCGATGGTGGTGCACACGGTTGAGCGCTTGGCGGAGCTTCGTTGGCAGCGACTTGATATCCCCAAAGAGAAGACGTATACCATACTGTGGGAAAACGCCCAGCGCTTTGTAGGACTTGCATAGCACAGCAGGAGGTGAGCACATATGACAAAAATCCTGGTAGTAGAGGATGACCATCAGATTCAGCAAGAGTTGGTGCTCCTGCTACAAAGAAACGGCTTTGAGGCCCAGGCTCTCACGTCTTTTGAGTCTGTACCTCAACAGATTATTGCCGCTCATCCAGACCTGGTTTTGTTGGACCTTAACCTTCCTGGCATTGACGGACAACAGATTTGTCGAGAAGTACGACAGCTCTCAAACGTTCCCATCATTGTAGTTACCAGCAGAAACACAGACCTTGATGAGCTTATGGTGCTCTCGTTAGGAGCGGACGATTTTATCGCCAAGCCCTATAACACCCAGATTTTGCTTATGCACATAACCTCGGTTTTGAGGCGTGCAAATAGCGATGTCACAACAGGAACAAAGCTTTCATATGCAGGTGTGATGCTTGATTCTTCTTCCTGTAAGGTCTCTGCAAATCAGAAAAGTGTAGAGCTGACCAAAAACGAGCTCAGGATACTTTCACTTTTGATGCAAAATGCAGGAACGGTTGTTTCTCGCCAGCGTATCCAAGAGGAGCTGTGGCAGTCGGATGAGTTTGTTGATGACAATACGCTGACGGTCAACATTAGTCATCTTAGAAATACTCTTGCAAGCATTGGCGTTGAGGACTTTGTGATGACACGCCGCGGACTTGGCTACGTTATTGAGTAGGCTGTCATGACGTTTTTTAAGTATCTAAAAAATCGAACTATCTTTTTTCTTGCGCTTATAGCTAGCAGCACGTTAATTGGCTTTATGCTTAAGGGCGTTGGGCTTAACGCGTTTGCTATTGCCTACTGTATTTTGGTTTTATGGGTAGTGGGAACAGCGGCACTATTAGCCGATTATTTTCATCGTCGTTGGTTTTACCAGCAGCTTGCTGAGAATTTAGCAGCAACTGATAAAGAGAGCTATCTGGTTCCTACCATGCTGGATACGCCTTCAACGCTGGAAGAACATCTTTTTAAAGACGCACTTTCAAGCATGTCCAAGTCTATGATGGATCAGCTTGCCGATGAGCATATGCGATCAAAGGAATATCGCGAGTACATTGAGATGTGGGTGCATGAGATTAAGACTCCCATCGCTGCAGCTCATTTGGTTGCTCAGAATAATCCATCGCTACCTATGGATGACGTGCAAACGCAACTTACCAAGATTGAAACTCTGGTAGAGCAAGCGCTCTTTTATGCACGCAGCGCATCTGTAGATCGAGATTTTTCTATTCGAGACGTCAATTTGCAGTCCATCGTAAAAGATGCTCTTAAAAACAACGCACGCGTCTTCATTGACGCTGGTGTTTCTCCGCATTTTGATGATTTGGCCCACGTGGTCAAGGCTGACCCAAAATGGCTTGAATTTATTTTGCGACAGCTCCTAATTAACGCTGCAAAGTATTCAAATCCAGAGCTTGCACCTGGCGAGAAAAACGTTTGGATTTCTGCCTCTGTCTCAGAGCCACGTGAAGGAACTACTTCAACTACTCTCTTCATTAAAGATAATGGCATCGGTATTCCTGAAGAGGATCTTTCTCGTATTTTTGATAAGGGATTTACCGGCCAAAATGGACGCAAGTACGCCAAATCTACCGGTATGGGTCTCTATCTCTGCTATGAGCTCTGTAAAAAGATGGGCCTTAAGCTGGCTGTGAGCAGTACAATTGGTAAAGGTTCAACCTTTTCCATTACGTTCAACCAGTCTTTTACGGATTTAAAATGAAACTAATTAATAATGAAAATACGAGCAAAGCAGACTACATCGTAGCTGCTTTGCTCGTACTGAATACGGCAATTCATTTTTATCCAGAAGTATTCCCTTATTCACAGCAGATAAGTGCATGCATTTTTTTCTCCATCTTCCTCTTGCAAATTTTTAGGATAGTTAAATTTAGAGAAAGAAAAGTAAGTACCTATGTACTTTTGGCTATGAGCCTTCTAGCAGCAATTGCGTTAGTTCTCAATTAGAAGCTCCCACAGTTCATCTGTTTGAGGATCGCTTCCTACTGGGAAGGTATGCTGACTAAAGCGCTTGAATCCCCAACGTGAATAAAACGCCTTAGCAGGCTCATTGTGTTCCCAGACACCCAGCCATACACGTTGTTTGTCCTTCTCCTTTGCCAGGTCAAGGGCAAATTTCATGAGCTTTGATCCAAGGTGTAGGCCTTTAAATCGAGGAAGAATATACAGGCGCTCAATTTCAAGTGAGTCATCGCGCTGGCCCTCGGTTTGCTCATAGCGTGTATTGAGCTTCAGGTAACCAGCTA
The DNA here is from genome assembly GCF_000565075.1 of Atopobium sp. BS2. Classification (GTDB taxonomy): domain Bacteria; phylum Actinomycetota; class Coriobacteriia; order Coriobacteriales; family Atopobiaceae; genus Lancefieldella. The sequence goes on along the minus strand of NZ_JDFG01000027.1, from coordinate 17,608 downwards.
CTTGACCTTCTACCTCAATAAAATAGAAATATGAGTGTTTAGCAGCAAGCTCACGGGCAAGCTTTTCTGTGTTGTAGAGCGAGTCCACGCAACTTGCTAAATCATCTGCTGTATTTGAGTCAATAAAAGTGTCTACAAATGTCTCAACGCTAAGCTTCTGCAGTGCACGTAAATCGGCTGTTTCAAGCGGTCGGATTGAAACGTGCACGTCATCAATGCTAATTGTGTTTCTCGTCTGACGATATGCATCAAGGTCAAAGGAGAGCACATGGTGAAGGACGCCAAAGTGATCAAGTACCTTAGAAGATACCTGCGTAAATCCAGCGTGCTCGTAGAAGGGCTGAGCTTTGAGTTGCGACTCAACTAACACCTTGGAAGCACTACTTTCTTGTGCCAGGTAATCAAGGGTATCGTGCAGCAGCTTTGAGCCAATACCAGCACCTTTGTTACTGACGCATACGCGCCCAATAAGAGGGGAGTTATAGGACTGTCCTGAATCAATGATGCGCAAATATGCAGCTACCGAGTCAGTATCTTGATAAAAGACATGGGTAGAAACTTGATCAACGTTATCAAGATCGTTGTACATAATCTGCTGATCAACAATAAACGTTTCTGCTCTTAGAGAAAGAATTTGATACAACTCTTTAGCGGTAAGCTGCCCAAATCTTTTAATTACCAACTTCATAGCATGCCCCTCCCGTATGCTTGATAGTGATATTTTGACACATCAAAGTGAGAAAAGCGTAAGGTTTCTGTAAGGTCAATCGATGGCAACGTAAACGGTAGTGACGGAGTATATATCTCAAGATTTACTCGCTCCCAATGAAAGGACGCAACATGGCAGCTACTCAAGTAACTCCAACTCAGCCAACTGTTGTGGCTGGACAATCTTCAGCACTTACCCCTCACACTGTTTTGGTTTGTCAAAACCTTGAGAAGTACTATGGAACTCGTGGAAATATCACTAAGGCGCTGGACGGCATTAATCTTTCTGTAGCTCGCGGTGAGTTCATTGCCATCATGGGACCTTCTGGCTCTGGTAAAACCACGCTTTTGAACTGTATCTCTACCATTGACCAGGCATCTGCGGGCCACATCTTTATTGATGACCAAGAGCTTTCCAGACTGCGCGGTGCAGAGCTTTCTGCCTTTAGACGTGACCGCTTGGGCTTTATTTTCCAGGACGCCAACTTGCTTGATAGCCTTACTGCTCGCGAGAATATCGCGCTCTCACTAACCATTGGTCACGTCCGCGCTCAGGAAGTTTTGGAGCGCGTAGAAAACGTTGCCAAGCTGCTTCAGATTACTGAGGTGCTGGACAAGTTCCCTTACGAGATGTCCGGTGGTCAGCGTCAGCGCGTTGCTGCTGCTCGAGCAATTGTTACTAACCCTTCGCTTGTCCTTGCAGACGAGCCAACCGGCGCACTTGACTCAAAGAACGCCCGCACGCTGCTTGAAAGCCTTGAGAACCTCAATCGTAATGGCGCAACTATTGCTATGGTCACTCACGATTCATATGCAGCTTCTTACGCTCATCGCGTTATTTTCATTAAAGATGGTCGCATCTTTAACGAGATAGTTCGTGGCGAGAAACCCCGTAAGCAGTTCTTTGACCAGATCATGGATGTTGTTTCATTCCTGGGAGGGGAGGGTGCTGATGTACAGTAAAATCGCGCTTGGTAACGTCAAGAAATCACTGCGCGATTTCAGCATTTACTTTCTGACATTGGCAGTAGGCGTTGCACTGTTTTATTCCTTCAATTCAATTACTCAGCAATCCATGGTGTTGAATCTTTCTGAAGACCAGAGACGCATTGTTCAGCTCTTAAGTAACACCATCTCTGGAGTAAGCGTTTTTCTTGCTGTAATTATGGGATTTCTTGTTGTCTACGCTAATCAATTTCTGATTCGTCGTAGGAAAAAAGAATTTGGCATGTATCAGATACTGGGCATGACCAAGAGAAATGTCTCTAAGATTATGAGTATTGAGACACTGTTTGTTGGTTTTCTCGCCCTGGTAGTTGGACTTGTTGCAGGTATTTTTATCTCTCAATTTATGATGTTTGCAACGGCCCACATGTTCAACACGACTCTTGATTCATTTAAATTTGTGTTTTCGAAAGCTGCGTTGATTCAAACGGTTATTTACTTTGTAGTCATGTTTGTGGTTGCGCTGATTTTTAACGTCACCACGGTGTCCCGCTATAAGCTTATTGACCTTCTTAACGCAGACAAAGTAACTCAGACCGTCAAGGTAAGAAACCTTACCGTTTCAGTACTGCTCTTCTTGGCCTCTCTTGGAATCATTGCTTATTCCTATATCCTGCTTCAGCACAATGGTTTAAAACAGATAGATGACGAGTTTGCCATGGCTACTGCTTTGGTATCTGTGGGCACAGCACTCTTCTTCTTCTCAATCTCTGGTTTTTTGCTCAGATTTATGCAGATGCAGAAGGGCTTCTACTACAAGGGTCTTCATTCGTTCATCCTGCGCCAGTTTAATGCCCGCGTTAATACTGCTTGGGTTTCCATCTCTTTAGTCTGCGCCATGCTCTTTGTGGCAGTTTGTGGACTTGGTACGGGTTTCTCGCTTGTTGACTCTATGAACTCTAGCTTTTCTAAAATCAAAACGTACGATGTTTCTGTAGCAATCAATCCAGGCTCAGAGCGCAGTTATACCCCTGGTCCAGCGGACTCATATGATTACCTTTCTGTAGTGCAGAAACTTGATCCAGAGTGGGACAAGACTATCAAAAACGCTTTCCAGGTTGATACGTACTACGCTCAAGATGATCCAACAACACCAAGTTTCACGTATAGCTCTATTGATGCTGTAACAGGCAAGCGCTTTAGTGATTACTTTACCGGCTATAGTGGCCAGGAAGATCCTGCGCAGAAAAACGTAACTTTGATGCGAGCTTCTCAGTACAACAAACTGCGTGTTGCATCTGGTCTTGAGCCTGTTGACTTTGGTACTGACGGCTATATGGTTTGGACGCTTGATACTAATCTCACAAAATACTGGCAGGATTCTCTTGCTAATAATCCTGAACTCACCATTGAGGGTCACAAACTTCATGCTGTTGGTGGAACGCTTGATATTGCCCAAACACAAGGTGGACCTGCACTTATGCCAGCATTTGGAATTGTGGTTGTTGCTGATCAAAGCTTCCCTTCAAGCACCGTTTTGACCAACTCTTACATTTTGGGCAACTATCAAACCCCAGGCGATGCTTCTGAAGCTCAGTTCCAGAATCAGATTAAGCAGTACTTTGGCGATGGTGCCGTAACTGGTAGCGATTCCGATCCTTATTCTTTAATGCTTGTGGTCACCGCTTCCGAGTACATTCAATCGACTGCTGGATTCTCTGGTATTGTGACGTATCTAGCACTGTACATTGGCCTGGTTCTCTTCATTGCGTGCGCCGCTATACTGGCACTTCAGCAGCTCTCCGAGGCATCTGACAATGCTCGTGCCTACCAAGTTCTTGCAGAGCTTGGTGCCGAGAAGGGCCTTGCAAGTCGCGCACTCTTTGTTCAGATTGGTGTGTACTTCCTGTTCCCACTGCTTATGGCAGCTGCGCACGCAACATGCGCAATGTCTATTATGGTTTCTGTCATTAAGTCGATTGGCAACTTTGATGTAGCTAGCAGCATTGGTGGAGTGGTTGCAGTAGTAGCTGCTTTGTATGGCGGATACTTCCTGGTTACCTATTTTGCTGCACGTTCGATCATCTTTAGAGGTGCTAAGAGAATGCAATAGTCTGCATCGTCGTGTTGTAAATTCGTGAAAGAAGGACGGATGTTCCTCTGTGGGGCATTCGTCCTTCTCGCTTAGGTAAAATGGAAATGTTATGTCAGATGGTATCTGTGCAGAGCACATACTCAAGGAGGCATCATGGGTCTTTGGTCAAAGGTTAAAAATGTGTTTGTTCCTTCTAACGGAACAGAGCAGCCTCAGAAGGCTACATTTGCTACCAGGGAAGACACTATCTATGCACCGGTTTCTGGTGTCCTGGTAAGCGTACAAGAGGTTCACGATGAGGTAATCTCAAGCGGTCTCTTTGGCCAGGGCTATGGCATTTTGCCTGTTGGCCTTGATTGCGTCTATGCTCCTTGCAATGCTCGCGTTACCGCAACTAACGTAACCAATCACTCAATTGGCCTTACCACAGACACTGGTATTGAGATTTTGATTCACATTGGTGTTGGCACTATCGAGATGAACGGCAAGGGCTTTACCCGTTACGTTCACGCTAACGATGAGGTCAAGGCCGGTACTCCACTGATTTCATTTGATGCTGCTGCCATTGAAGAAGCAGGATATGAGAACGTTGTGGTTGTTACTGTTGTTAATGCAGATCAGTATGAGCGCATCGATCTGATTGGTGAGTCTGGAACGCTGATTGGTGGTCGTCCACTGGTTAAGATTGGCGATCCTCTGATGTGCGTCAAGCACTAGGGTTTCTCGCCAGCAAAACATCTGCAATAAACGAGGTTTTACATGCTTAGAGTTACTAAGGCAATTCTTCACGTCTTTGATTTTGAGACGGGAACTAAATACTTCTCTCAATCTACTTTGGATTTAGAGGATCGTCAGACAAAGTCATACGTACAGCGTAGACTGCGTAAAATTACGGCAAATCCAGAGTCTAGACATGGAGAGTTTGCTCCTACCAGTAACTTTGCTGGAGGTCTTCAGGAGTATGCCCACGGAGACGTTGAGTTTGTAGAGTTTTCTCACCAGATTGCTCAGTGGTTCTGGGAAGAGCTTCGTCGTGCAGATGACGTTGAGCAGTGTGATCTTCTTGTAGCGGACTACATTGATACCGATGCCGGCCAGGCGCTTGCCAGTGCTGCTGCAGACGATGAGGACGCTCAGGCTGAGGCATTTGAGGGCGAGGGAAGACATCTTTTTGCCATTGTGCTTCTTCCGCGCAAGCAGGCCTTTATTCATGACGTCAACGGCTCTGCAAATGAGATTTTGCGCCAAGATGCAACACTGCCTTCTCCTACGCAAAAAGTTGATTCGTATGCAGTCATTGATCTGGATACTGGTGCTATTGATTTTCATGATCATGATCGCTCTGTAGCGGGAGAGGGAAAGTTCATCATCCCAGAACTCTTCCTTGAGTGCTCATCGGAGGCTTCTAGTCATGAAGTTATTGGCGAGGTAACTGTTATTGTTCAAGACTTGGCAGAAGAGTATGGACTTGAGCCTGCTGTTGAGGTGTCTCGTGCTAAGGCTGCCGTTGCAGAAGCAGCAGAGGCAGAAGAGGTAGTAGACCCTATCAAGGTTGGTAAGCGTATCTTTGAGGAGCGTCCTGAGATTCAGGAAAAGTACGAAGCTCAGGTGGCAAGTAGAGAGCTCCCCGAAGAAGTTCCTGTTAAACGCGGTGTTGCTAACAGAATTGCAAAGAATCATAAAATCCGCACTGATACGGGAATTGAGATTTCATTCCCTTCAAACCTAACGGATCGTCCAGGTTACTTAGAATTTTCTCACGAGTCTGATGGCAGGATTACCATTTCAATAAAAAATGTTGCACATATTGAAAACCGCTAAATCCTACCGTTGACCTCACAATTTAGAGCCAAAACTCCCCGAAATTTGTTTTGGGGAGTTTGTAAATTACGTATCTTTTTGAATATCATCGTGTATCTCGGGTAGAATAGTCTCTCAAAGGTCACACCATACTACTAAACGTTCTAGGAGACCCTTATGAGTTTAAAGAAACAGCAAAGCACAACCATTGAGGAGCAGAGCGCTGCTCTTTTCAATCGTCGTGATGCTCTTAAGATTTTTGCCGGCATGGGCATTGCTGCCGCTGCCGTTACTGCATCTCTGATTAACACCCGTCCTGCTTTTGGTGTTACCCAGGCTCAGATTGATGCTGCTCGTAGCGATTACGATGCTGCTCAGAAGCTGCTCGATGAGATTTCTAATGAGGTCTCTAGCATGCAAGCAAGCCTCAATGACACTAACTCTCAGATTGGCGCTATTTCTGATCAGATTGCAGATAAGCAGAATCAGATTGATGCTAAGCAGAAAGAGATTTCTGAAAAGGAAACTCAGATTGCCGAGAAGAGAAAAGAACTTGGCGCTCGTATGTCCAGCAACTACAAGGCTGGCCCAGCTGGTGCTTTGGAGATGATTCTTTCTTCTGCAAGCTTTGAGGAGCTCACTTCTAATATTTACTACCTCGATAAGATTTCTGAGTCCGATCAGAAGATGATTGAGGAAGTTAAGAATCTGAAGGCTGCTCTTGAGTCTGATAAGGCTGCTCTTCAGTCCGAGAAGACCGAGCTAGAGAATAAGAAGGCTGAACTTGAGAATCTCCGTGCTTCTCAGGAGTCTCAGCTTAATGATATTTCTGCTCGTCAGGCGGACGCTGCAAACGTTGTTGCAAATCTTGATGACAATGTTAAAGCGCTTATCGCTCAGCGTGATTCTGAACTTCTTGCCGCTCAGCAGGAGGCAGAGCGTGTTGCTGCTCAACGTGCTGCTGCATCAAGCGACAGCGGTGGTGGTAGTAGCTACTCTGGTGGCGGTGGCGGAGGAGGAACCTCTTCTGCTGGTTCCGGTTCTGCTGCTGCAGTTGTTAATGCTGCAGGCTATACCGGATCTACCGGTGCTGGCTTCTGTGCTGCTTGGGTTTCTAATGTCTTCTCAAACGCAGGTGTTGGCACCTTCTATGGCAACGCTTGTGATATGTACTATTCCTGGTGCTACTCTACTGATCAGAGCGCTATTGAGCCTGGCATGATTATTGCTGTTCCAACCCTTGGTGGTTCTGCTGCAGCTCTGATTTACGGCCACGTTGGCATTTACATTGGTGGCGGCATGGTCAGGCACTGCCTCTCTGGTATTGTAAGAAGCCAGAGCTTGAGTTCTTGGATTTCTCAGCTTGGTGCTTTGAGTACTCCAAGGTGGGGCTGGCTTGGCGGCGTTGTCCTAAGCTAAGGTATTGGCCCTTCATAACTTGTTACGTAAAAGAGCTTGGTTGCATGCAACCAAGCTCTTTTTTGATATCTCTTTGGCGCAAAAAAGCAGGGTAAAAACCTTGAAAAGCTTGAGAAAATTCTTGAGAAGCTTGTATGTAGAGAAGAACTTCCAAAATTTCACTACGTACGGCACATGATGATGCTTTCTCAATGCACCTTAAGGCGTCAGCCATGGTAATGTACTGGGTTGAAACCTTGTGCGAATGGTCTCGCCGTGGAGGTGCCAAAGCAGACCGTGCACTCTTACAGACAGTTGCTGGAGAGACGGATGCGGCAATTGCCACTGTGACGAAAAGTTATAAGTGACAATAGAGTTGTAGCCATGAAGTTTAAGAGCGTATGATACGCCATCCAGCAGCTTCCCGGCGCATCTCGATAAAGCGCCGGTAGATACCAGCCTCCTTCATTAGCTCATTATGTGTACCACGCTGAACGATGCGCCCGCCGTCGATCACAAGGATCTGGTCAGCATCGCGCACCGTGTTCAGGCGATGTGCAATGGTAACAAGGGTCTTTCCTCGTGTCAGTTCCGTTACTGCCTGCATAAGCAGGTGCTCGTTTTCCGGGTCGACCGAGCTCGTAGCCTCGTCAAGGATGACGATCGGCGCATCCTTCATGATGGCGCGTGCAATGGATACTCTCTGGCGCTCTCCACCGGAAAGGTTTGCCCCACCTTCCTCAAGCACCGTGTCGTAGCCGTCAGGAAGTTCCATAATGAAATCATGGCAGCGTGCGCGTTTTGCTGCGGCGATGACCTCTTCGCGCGGTGCATCGGGGCGACCAAAGCGAATGTTATTCTCGACGGTGTCATTGAACAGGTATACGCTCTGGAACACCATCGATATGTTTGCAAGCAGGCTTTCCGCCGTTCCCTCGCGGACATCAATGCCGCCGATGGTAACGTGACCCTTATCGACATCCCAAAAGCGCGCAAGCAGATTCACCAGCGTCGTTTTACCCGAGCCGCTCGGGCCGACGAGTGCGCAGGTTGAGCCTTCGGGAATAAAAAGCGTTACTCCGTCTATGACACGACGACCGTCTCCGTAGCCGAATGAGACATCTTCCATGGCCAGGGCAAATCCGTCGGGTGAGAGCGTCTCATCCGTAAGGTCTTGCTTTGGCACTGAACATACCTCGTCAATGCGGTTAAGCTCTCCTTCGATCTTCTTGGTGAGAAACGCACTGTTGTTCGCGCTGATAAGCTCTCCGTAGATCATAAAAGCGGCAACCAGCAGCGTGAGCGCCCATGAGAGAGACAGAGCGCCTGTCAGATATAGTGCGCATGCGGCGAGAAGAACTCCGCAGCTTGCAAGGTTGAACACGAGCGCATAGAGCTTGAGGATACCTTGTGCCGCCTGCTCTTGATCGTAATCTGCCTGGCGTTTCCGCTCAAAGGATGCCTTTGCTGCGGCAAGTGCGTCATCGGGTGTCGCGAATGCCCGCAATACAGCCATGCCGCAGACGTATTCGATCACCTTGTCAGTCATTTCCTCCTGTGCGGCAGTGACCTCCCGTGTGACGGCGGTCGAGCGTCTTCTCAGCCAATCCAAAACAATAAGGCCTACGGCAATGCCGACAAAGGTAATGAAGGCAACCGGTGGCGCTTGAAACAGGAAGAACAGACTCATGATCACTGCCATGGCTACGCCGCCCGAGAGTCCCGTGAGACAGATGGTCATGAACTCTTCGAGTTGGTGCACCGTGGTAGTGAGTGTGGTGGTTATCGCCGAGAGACGCTGCTCTGAGAAGTAGCCCATGGGAGCGCCTTTTAAGCGGTCGCCCACCCGTAGCCGCAGATCACGAAAGATGTGGAACCCCTCGGCGTCCATCTGTATGTCCACGAGATATTGGAAGGCAAACTGACCCGCTACGCTGATGGCGAGGATCCCTAAACATTGTAGGGCAACTCCTGCGCTCAGGTGACTTCGCATCTCAAGGGCCCACCATACCGCTATGAGCATTCCGGACATGAAGAACGCTTTAATGACATTACAGACCATGCCTGCCATGAGGCTGCGGCGTGATGCCGGTGAGAAGCTTCCGGCCAAGTCAAGGATGCGTTTCATTATTGCAAACATGAGGGTTCCTCTTCTGCGTTGACGGTAGAGCTCATATGTTCTTTCCACATGCGAGCATACAAAGGACAGGTTTTCAGCAATTCACCGTGACGTCCGCGCGCAACGATGCGTCCGCCGTCCATGACGAGGATCTGGTCGGCGCCTGTGATCGTTGATAGGCGGTGGGCGATAGTAACAAGTGTTTTTCCTGCTACAAGCTTGCTCAAGGCTCGCTCTACCAGAGCTTCGTTTTCAGGATCGGCATAGGCAGTGGCCTCATCAAGAATGACGATGGAAGCATCTTTTAAGATGGCGCGGGCAATGGTGATGCGTTGGCGCTCGCCGCCGGAAAGCCTTGCACCTGCCTCACCGGCAGGAGTGCGATACCCTTGAGGAAGCCGGCTGATGAACTCATGAGCGCCGGCTGCACGTGCAGCAGTCTCGACCTCTTCATCGGTTGCATCCGGCATGCCCATGCGGATGTTGTCGGCGATGGTCCTATCAAACAAAAACGTGTCCTGTGCCACATACGAGACGTGCTCCATAAGCTGCTCGAAGGGAATGTCTCGCACATCGGTACCGCCGAATGAAATGCATCCGGAACGTACATCCCAGAAACCGGCCATAAGCTTAGCTACCGTTGATTTGCCCGATCCGCTGGGTCCTACGATAGCCGTGATCTGCCCCGGCTCCGTCTTAAAGTTGATATCGTGCAACACCTCCGTACCCTCATGATAAGAAAAAGAGACGTTCTCAAAAGTGAATGACTTGCCGTCAAGCATTACGCGCTCACTTGGCCGTGAGAGCTCAGGCTCTCCTAAAAAGTCCCAGACTACGTTCAGGCAGGTATCCATACGTGAAATTTGGCCTGCCGCCTGGGAGAACTTGAGTATTCCTCCGATGAATCCCAATGGGATGGTGATGCACACCATGAAGGCAGGTAATGTGATCCGTCCGACCGAAAGCAGCCAAACGCCGAGCGGTAGCGAGAAGAGCAGCGTACAGGGGACGATAGCCCGTATCGCCGCCATCCATATCCAGCTTTGGTGAAACCATGCAAGCGTGGAGTCGTGATATTCGGCTACCGCCTCGGAAAACGAGCCGTATGAGGATGCGGTGCGTCCGAACGCTTTGATCACCTGGATACCGTTGACATACTCTACCAGCGTTGAGTTCATCCGCTGTTCGCTCGCAATATAGCGGGCCATTTTGGGCTTATAGTCCCGCATCATGCCAAGATAGAAGAGCAGGCATAAGGGGATCGTGGCAATCCCGGCAAGTCCCATACGCCAGTTGATGGCGAATACGATGATCATTGCCAAAAGCGGCGCAAATACCGTGCTTGGAAGCTCGGGCATGAAGTGCGCAATGGCGTCCTCAAGTTGGTTCACGTTGTCTACGAACCGGTTCTTGAACGTGCCCGTCGGCGTGTCGACGATGGTCCCCATGGGCACACGAGCCATCTTCTCTGCCATCTGCTCACGCATGGTGCGTAGAGCCTTGAAGGCGATCCCGTGGCTGATCATGGAAGAGCGCCAGGTGAACAGGAACTTTGCAATCTGGGCCGCTGCTGCTGCGGCTGATAGGAGAGCAGCTGACTCAAGCGTGAGCGTCCCTTCCGCTAATCCCGCGGCAAGTAAGGCAACGACAATATAAGGAACCATGCCTGCCGCCTCGCCTATGCATGCTAGAAGAAGCGAGAAGAGCATTCGATTCCTGTCGGGCCGCATAAAATAGAAAAGCTTTGAAAATGCACTGGGACGTGCCGTCCGGTCTTTTGGCGTAATGTGACTCATGGAGACATCAACCTCTTTTCTGCAATGACAAGTCAACGATGTAATCGCCTGCCAGTTGCGCCAACAGTTCGTCGTGCGTTATAACCACAACTGCTTTTTTCTCGGATGCAAGTTTGCGGCACCAATGCACCACCTCGTGCATCCCGTGTCCGTCAAGTCCGCTTGTGGGCTCGTCAAGTACAATAAGCTCGGCATCTGAGCAGTATGCCGTTGCAAGTATGACGCGCTGCTTCTGCCCGCCGGAAAGACTGGCCGGATGTCGGTCGGCCAAATCCGTCAGACCAAAAGCTGTCAGTGCCTCCCAGGCGCGTGCCTTGAGTGCATCATCCACCTGTCGGCCAAGCACCACTTCGTCCGCTACGCTGCCGGCATACAGCTGATAGTCAACGTCCTGCATGACAAAGTAGCTGAGGAGGCGGCGTTCTTTACGGGAAAGATGTTTCCCGTTTCTGGCGACGATGCCTCTCTGCTCTCGAGCGGCTCCTACAAGGACTTTTGCGAGCGTAGTTTTGCCTGTTCCGTTTTCACCACATATGACCGTTACGGATCCGAATGGAAATTCAGCGGTAATGCCCTTGATTCCGCGTTTTGTTGAAGGGTATAGATAGGTCACATCTGTCATGTGCCAACCGTCCGCATCCTTTGCGGGATAGGATTTGATTTCAGAGTCGGATTTCATGTCGGGGTGTCGAAGCCCAAACTTTGCCGTTTCGTGTTCGGAAAGAGACGTGAACTTCTCGACATCCCACCGAGCGGCTATGCGTCCTTCCTGAAGATATACAAACTCATCGGCTACAGGCAAAAATTGATGGAGTCTATGCTCGGAGATGATCAGCGCCACGCCGTTTCTTTTAAGCTCTCCGAGGATCTTGATAAGCGACTGAGACCCCTCTGCATCCAAATTTGAAGTGGGTTCGTCAAGTATCAGGATCTGCGGACGGTTGGCTATTGCAGCCGCAAGAGCGACGCGCTGTTTTTGTCCGCTTGAGAGCTCGGTGAGCTTCTCGGCAAGAAGTCGGCTGACACCGCTGAGTGTTGCCGCCTCTTGGACAAACTTGATCGTATCTGAGGGATCAGTACCCAAATTTTCCAGGGAAAATGCAATTTCGTCGCCTACCGTCCCCATGAAGAATTGACTTCTCGGATCTTGTGTGACTACGCCTATGCTTTTCGTGCGATTGCGCGGGGACAGATCAAACACGTCCGTTCCGTGTACAAGGACCACTCCGCTCTTCTCGCCGGGAAAGAAGGTTCCTGCGAGGCCGTCGATCAGGCGCAGAACCGTTGATTTTCCGCTGCCGGAGCGTCCGCAGAGCACGGTGCATGAGCCTGCCGGGATGTTGAGGCAGATATCCTGTACACAGCTTTCCGTAGATTCGTATCTGCCGGCTGATACCTCACTATCAGCTGATGTTTCATCTGAAAGCTCAGACTCGTCGAGGTAGTAAAACGAAACGTTCTTCAAAGCGACGGTTTCCGTACCTCTCACAAAACCGCCTCCAACGCATATATGCCGGCGACGGCTGCAGTTACAACAAGAGCGCACATTGCGTCGCGCAAGGTGAATCCCACGTGATATACCGACGTTCGTCCTGTACCTATCCCAATCCCTCGCAGTTCGGCCGATGCGGCGAGTTCGTTTGAGAGTCTCAGCGAGCGCATGACAAGCGGCGTGTAAAAGCATTCGTATGCGAGTGCGGGGTGTCTCACAATACCCAGTAAGCTGGGGAAGATACCCCGCATGCGGATTCCGCGAAGTATTGAGCGCATCTCAAACGGAAGGATCGAGGCAAATCTGAATATCATGCAGATCCCAACGAGGAATTTTTGCGGGAGATGCCACCGGTCGAGTGCGCACATGATCGCCGAAGGAGAAAGCGAGAAGAACGCGCAGCCGGTCGTAAACGGGGGAATCATGTGCAGCATGCTTACAAAAAGAACTCCGTACAGCCCTGGGAGGGGAAGAAAGCTCAGGCCGCATATGACTGTGAAGCTCACACAGGTCCTTGTCGCACTTCTCGTCCGTCCGTTTGCGGCGAGATAAGCTGTAGCGAATGCCTGTAAAAGCACCGTCTCAAGGAGGTTCACTATCAGCATGGATACGATCCCCACAAGAAAGAACGACAACAGATGTGTTCTTGGATCAAGGCCGAGAAGACCGCACTTGATGTCCGTCTCTTCCATGTCGTTCATGCGATTTTCGCTTTACGGACGTGTTTTTTCAAGAATTTTGATCCAATAAGGCCGCCAACGATCGTTCCCGCTGCAAACAAAGCCATCATCAGAAGGATCCAGGGGAGTTCGGTATATTGGGCGATCATCGCGGTAACGTCGGCGGCATTGTAGTAGGTTTCCAACTGTTTCATGTAGGCTTCTCTGAACAGTACATACGGTATGATTCCATAAAAACCAAACGTCACCCAATAGACGATATAGCCGCCGATGACGCGTTTGATATCGTGATAAGAATCTTTACCCCACATAACCAGCTCGCCTATGACTGCGCCCACAATAGCGACCGGTGCACAGTAGGGTCCGCCCATGAAGGTGTAGAGGACACCAAATATGAGGATCGATCCGGAAAGTACGCCACGTTTGCCGATGCGATCGGCCATGACGAGATAGAACGGTGTTGCCAGTAACGGAAACAGCCATGATCCGACGAAGAACGTATTTTGTGGTGCCAACAGCATGTCTTCGACTACTTTTGCCACCGTGATAAGTATCATGATGATGAGATTGAATATTACAAATGTAAGGACGTCGCGCATGACCCACCTGGTATTTTTGGAGCTTTCAACTTCTGCTTTCATAGATGATCCTCCTTACTGTCGACTCTTTATATCGATGCACATCGATCGATTCGCCGATCAATTGTTAGCTATAGGAAACTCTGCTTTATAATGGATAAACAGCATGTTCCTGACAACTGCATTGATGAGATGCGTCCCTATACGGAATGAGAAGGCCTGATCAAGGAAGAAGCCTGGGAACCGGACGAGCGGAAAGGAAGGAAGATGAAAAGTATTGAGACAGATCTTTACCGTGGGGCGTTTCAGGGATGGGATCTCAAGCCTTTGAAGGAAGTTCGTGGTTATGGCCCTGAAGGCGTCCTACACACCTTTGAAAATGAGCTGGGATCCGGTGAGTACTGGGCGTACTTTCGCGGAAGTCTTTTTGCCGTGAATGCATTCAGGATGAACTTTGCAAAAAGCGGGATCATGCGGTACCGCTGTACCGAGCACATCTGCCTGGGATGCTACGATGATGTCAAGGGTATGGTGCAACGTCAGGGTGCACCGCTCGCTCCGGGGGCCATCATGGTATATCTTGGGGGTGAGAATGAAGAATATGAGATGCGATTCTCAAAAGGGGCCGTAGCAAGGGCTTCGTCTATCACTATTTCTCCCGACTACTATCGGGATTATCTACAAAGCAGGTTTGGGGATATCAGAGATGTCCGGGAAGCCTTTATCAAAGTTGACGGAAAACATGATCTTCCCGAACTTGTCGATCTGCTCCGCAAGGCACGTGCGTATCAGGGCAAGGGAATTGCCGCGGTGCTGTTCTATGAGGGCGTGATTGCAGAGGCTGTCGCTCTTGTTATGGAATACGCTACCCGAGAAGATGGAAGCGAAGAACATAAGGCTCTGTCTCAGGATGATACACGCGCTATCTGCCATATCAGTGCCTACATTGCCGACAACCTGAGTGGAGACCTCTCCTGTGCACGGCTTGCCTCAGAGCTGTACATCGGGCAAACCAAGCTGAAAAGGCTGTTCAAAACCGCGACGGGGCTTTCACCTTCTGCGTATGTCATACGGGAACGAATGGAAGAGGCTGTTCGGCTGCTCAAGGAAACCGATCTTCCGATTGCAAGCGTCGGTAAGGCGGTCGGTTACCGCAAACCGGGTGCGTTCACGGAAGCATTTCGAAGGAACAAGGGCTTCTCGCCGGTGGACTTTAGAAAGAGCAATGGTGTTCAGTGAACCTTCACTGCGGTTAATCCTTCGAAAATCATCAATGTAATGGCTCGAAAAACATAGTTGAGTTAGCTCGAAAATCATAAATAGAAATCCTCGAAAATCATCAATGAAGAGTTGAATTTGTGCTATCATCAGGCATTACAATAGTTCTTACGAGGAAGGGGGTCTTATGAGATATTCAAAGTTTAAGCCGGAAACATACATTCCTCGTATTATTGATTCACAGGTGCAGGTCCTTCTGGATACCTTTGGTGGTATAGAACTTTGTGGTCCTCGTTGGTCGGGGAAATCCTGGACGGCACAGTCATTTGGCGAGAGTGTGACACGTGTGGATGAATCCGAACAGATCTATATGGATGATCCACAGCTTGCTCTTGTTGGTGATACCCCTCATGTTATTGACGAGTGGCAAGATATACCTGCTATATGGAATATTGTACGTCATAGGATTGATGATAGTGCAAATAAGCCGGGACAGTTTATTTTGACAGGCTCCTCCACCCCTCCCGAGGATGAAAAAAGACATAGTGGAGCAGGACGCATTGCACGGTTGCGTATGCATACTATGAGTCTTGCAGAGACTGGAGATTCTACGGGAGCAGTATCTCTTTTGGGACTCTTTGAAGATTCCTTCCAGCCGGCGCAATCTCATATTGATCTCGCCGATTTAGCCAATATTGTATGCCGCGGTGGGTGGCCGGCTCTTCAAACAAAAAAATTGGCGGATCCAAGGGCCGTTACCGATGAATATCTTAATGCACTTTTTGATGTAAGCATGCCTCGCGCGGGGAAAAGTCCACTTCTGTCCCGCCGCATAGCTGCATCTCTTGCACGAAATGTAGCAACGAGTGCAACGCTGGGTACCATGAGAGATGATATTGCTGCCTTTGACAATATAGCTCCGGTGGATGGGACCATATCCTCATACCTTGAAGAGTTTAGACGCAACTATTTTATTGAGGAGCTCTCGGGCTGGGATGCGCCAATCAGGTCAAAGTCAAGGCTGCGCACGAAACCAAAACGATATTTCTGCGATACGTCTCTCGTGGCCAGTTTATTAGGTGTCGACTCTTCACGCTTACTTAAAGACGGACAGCTTTTTGGTTTATTGATTGAGTCACTCTGCATTCATGATTTGTCCGTTTACGTTTCCGCTTTGCCTAAGTCGTATGGGGGATCTTTACGATATTATGCGGACGCCGATGGGCTTGAGGTTGACGCCATTATTGAATTGACAGATGGTCGATGGGCAGCCATTGAAATCAAGATGGGGGAATCTAAAGTAGAAGATGCGGCTGCGAATCTCATAAGAGTTGCGAGAAAGGTGGCTGCTAATCCTGCAGCAAGAAATCCTAAGCCTAGCTTTATGGCTGTGCTGCTCGGTAAAGGGACGATGGCGCGTAGACGGCGCTCGGATGGGATATATGTTATTCCGATCGATACCTTGGGGGCATAAGAGATTGTGGAGAGGAATATTCGAGTAAAGTGCATTTAAACTCCAACTTCTCCATCTTACGTGTGTCCTTCAACTGATTCTAAATAAAGCTGTCTTGTATATAATGAAATTCATGCGACACTTGCTTGACCCTTCTATACGGGATACGAATCGGAGAAGATGTGACACTCTTTGGAAAATCAGTTTCTAAATAACTGTCCGATAAGGGCTTTTCGCTCTTGAATTCTCAAAGCAAGTGCAACGTTTGGTGATGGTAAACTTCCCAAGGGCACTTCCAACCCAGTCGCTTACGTGGCCTCAGATTGAGCTCATTATATACTGCCTCAATCTCTCTATCACTAATCGATGAGAGGTCTGTACCTTTTGGAAAATACTCTCTTATGAGACCGTTGGTATTTTCATTGGTACCTCTTTGCCAGGGATGATGTGGAAGACAGAAGTAGATACTTACTCCAATAGCTTCTTGAAGTTCTGCTGCTCGAGCAAACTCAGATCCACGATCAAGCGTTATGGTTTTTACTACCTCACCTCTCAAAGCTTGCTGTATAGCTACATTGACATCAGCACTAGACCCTGATGCAGCTTTGCCACCAACAAGGTAGCCGCTCATACGGTCAACTTGTGTGACCAGGCGTGGCCCTTTGGCCTTACCGATGACGGTATCACCTTCCCAGTCTCCAATGCGTTGGCGATCTGCAACCTCTTTTGGTCTTTCGACAAGTTCATGAGTTATCCGTATTTTTCCTCTGCGCTCTATGAGGTGTTTTGTATGCCGTCGTTTACCTCGGTGTCTAAGTCTCTACGTACAGACTGTACACCTGGAAGTTCACAGTCTAGTTTTCCGAGTGTATGGCTCTATATATAGTGCTACAGCTGACAGGAGCGTAGGAAAGTTCTAAGTGTAGTCTGCCTGCAATCTGCTCAGGTGAGAAGTGGCGACTACAGATAAGAAAGACAATACGTGCACGAAGGCTTGGATCATCGAGTAGGGTGCGTTTCTTGCAAGCCTGGCGTCGAACATCGGTTTTTCTCTGAGCAGTCGAGGCTCTATAGCACAGATGCGCCACTCCAATGATTGTCCAACCGTTTCTTTTAATCTCTCGTGAAATACTTGATTTGTTTCGTCCGAGCTTACGAGCAATCTGGCTTATACTTTCATGATTTTTCCACCAGACCATAATGTCTTCGCGCTCTTCAATGCTAAGATGGCTATAGTGACCCATGGAAATCCTTTCAATGATCGTTGTCGTAAGCGCCATTGTAGACCCATGGGTCACTACCTTGTCTTTTGTTGTTGCACTAGCA
>NZ_JDFG01000026.1 GCF_000565075.1 Atopobium sp. BS2 | reverse complement strand
GAATTCTCAAAGCAAGTGCAACGTTTGGTGATGGTAGACTTCCCAAGGGCACTTCCAACCCAGACGCTTACGTGGCCTCAGATTGAGCTCATTATATACTGCCTCAATCTCTCTATCGCTAATCGATGAGAGGTCTGTACCTTTTGGAAAATACTCTCTGATGAGACCGTTGGTATTTTCATTGGTACCTCTTTGCCAGGGATGATGTGGAAGACAGAAGTAGATACTTACTCCAATAGCTTCTTGAAGTTCTGCTGCTCGAGCAAACTCAGATCCACGATCAAGCGTTATGGTTTTTACTACCTCACCTCTCAAAGCTTGCTGTATAGCTACATTGACATCAGCACTAGACCCTGATGCAGCTTTGCCACCAACAAGGTAGCCGCTCATACGGTCAACTTGTGTGACCAGGCGTGGCCCTTTGGCCTTACCGATGACGGTATCACCTTCCCAGTCTCCAATGCGTTGGCGATCTGCAACCTCTTTTGGTCTTTCGACAAGTTCATGAGTTATCCGTATTTTTCCTCTGCGCTCTATGAGGTGTTTTGTATGCCGTCGTTTACCTCGGTGTCTAAGTCTCTACGTACAGACTGTACACCTGGAAGTTCACAGTCTAGTTTTCCGAGTGTATGGCTCTATATATAGTGCTACAGCTGACAGGAGCGTAGGAAAGTTCTAAGTGTAGTCTGCCTGCAATCTGCTCAGGTGAGAAGTGGCGACTACAGATAAGAAAGACAATACGTGCACGAAGGCTTGGATCATCGAGTAGGGTGCGTTTCTTGCAAGCCTGGCGTCGAACATCGGTTTTTCTCTGAGCAGTCGAGGCTCTATAGCACAGATGCGCCACTCCAATGATTGTCCAACCGTTTCTTTTAATCTCTCGTGAAATACTTGATTTGTTTCGTCCGAGCTTACGAGCAATCTGGCTTATACTTTCATGATTTTTCCACCAGACCATAATGTCTTCGCGCTCTTCAATGCTAAGATGGCTATAGTGACCCATGGAAATCCTTTCAATGATCGTTGTCGTAAGCGCCATTGTAGACCCATGGGTCACTACCTTGTCTTTTGTTGTTGCACTTGCAATGAGAATTCAAGGGGAAAATGTGAGTATGTTTTAGCGACACATATCGATAAAGACCATATCCACAATCACATCATTTTTAATTCGAACGATGTGGATGAAGGTAAGGTATGTCATTCCTATTACGGCTCCTATATGAACATGAGAAATCAAAGCAGCAAGCTATGTAAAGAGCATAATTTATCTGTTATCGACCAAGAAACACAAAGGGAAATCAATGAGATTAAACGAAGAAAATTTGTAAGTTGGTATGATTGGAATGAGGATAAAAAAGACAGTAGCTATAAGTCAAAGCTCCAATTTGATATTGATAGAAGTATTGGAGCAAGCTGAGAATTTAAAGAAGTATAGTTAGACATCATCGCTACAATGGTTTTGAAAATATATTGTATTTACAGCGATAAACTAAATTTATAATATCTATTTTAATAATAAAGTGGAATATTCATAAGTATAAGAACAATGATGACATCATATAAATTAGTTAAATTTAACAAATTTTCTTCTAGAATAATAGTATATTTATAAATATAATTTTTAGAGAAAGGAGTGACATGCAATGGCCACAAAAGTGCATTTTTTTGATAAAATTGTGAGAGAATTTTATTATAAAGTAATAACTGCAATTTCTACGGTGTTTTCATTGGTTTTTATCTTTGTTGAAATCCCAAAAGAATGTAAAATTTGCACGGGTTTTGTATTTTTAAGTGTTCTTGTTTTAGTATATATTTTTATTTGGATGTATGCGAACAAGATGACAAAAATTAAATTAAATATAGATGGTTCAGATGTTCATGTTATATCAGGAGATTTATTTAAGCAAGAAGGATTAAAAGTAGTTCCATTCAATGAGTATTTTGATACAACGGTTGATAATGTAATTATTGCAGAGAGATCTTTGAATGGGCAATATATTAAAAATTATCGTAAAAACATAAGTACTTTAGATAACACCATTAAAGAAAATCAGCACTTACAAAAACATATTAAGGAATCAAATATAAAAAGAAATGGTAAAGCAATAAAATATACATTAGGCAGTTCTATATTAATTGATGAATATGTATTGGTAGCATTTTCTAAATTTGATAAAGATAATAAGGCATATTTAACAATACATGATTACCTCCAGTTTTTAGAGTGTTTTTGGAATGAAATAAATAGAATTTACGCACAACGCCCTGTTTCAGTGCCTATATTTGGTTCAGGAATAACTAGGTTCAAGGGCGGATTTAAGGATATTGATGATAATGAATTATTAAATATAATGATTTGGACATTTAAATTAAGCAAAATAAAATTTAAGTATCCAGCAAAATTGTCAATTATTATTGATGAGAAAAAAATTAATAAAATAAATATTTTAAAATTAAAGGAGTTGGAAAAATAATGTCATACAGAAACAAAACTTATGTCGCATTTGATGGAGACAATGATATCAAATATTACTGGTTAATGAAAGCGTGGAAACAAACTGATGGATCAGCATTTAATTTCTATGATGCTCATGATATCAATACAGCGAGAGATTCTAGCTATGAAGAATCTATTAAAAAGCAATTGAGGATTAGGATGGAAAACTCTAAAGTTTTTGTTTTACTAATAGGAGAAAATACACGCTATCTAAGAAAATTTGTTAAGTGGGAAATAGAAACAGCAATAAAACTGGATTTACCGATAATAGCTGTGAATTTAAATGGAAGCAAATCCAAAGATAGTTTATGTCCATCGTCATTAGAGGAGCAATTGACAATATTTATTCCTTATGGAAAACGAATAATGCAGTATGCACTAGAAAATTGGCCTAATAGTTACGCTATATATAAAAATGCTGGTGAAAGTGGAGCATATTACTATAAAGATAATGTATATGAAAAACTAGAGTAAAATCAATATTAGATATACGTATAGTAAAATATTTTAATATATAGAATTTTACATTTGGGTTGATTTGGAAATGCTAAATAAATTTATTAATGCATTTTAGAAATTTTAGAATGGTATTTTATTATAAAATAAAAAGGAGATATTATGGGATTTAGCTCGTTAACAAGATATGATCTTTTTTTGGAAAGCGGAAATATTATAGAAAGTGGTGATGAAGTAATACGCTTTATAGATTACTCGTCTGTAAAAAATATGTACTATGATTCGGCAAGTTTAATAAAAGGATTTGAAGATATTATAAATAATGGAGACTATAAAGATTTTCAGTTTGAATATAAAAAACTATTTGATGATAATGCGAGAGACATTGAGAACAAAAAATTTGTAGAAATAATCTCATATGCTATAGAAAAAGAAATGGAAGGAAAAAACCAAATATTATTATATAATGGGAACTCATTTAAAACATTTTTTGGATATTTATTAAAAGCAATTGCGGAATATCAGGAAAAGGTTATAGAGACAAACTTTATTGATATTACAGATATTGAACGTGTTCACTTGGGTAGAAAGCAAACCTTTTTATCTTATGCATATTATGACAAAGGACTAACTCAGGCTCTATTTTATTATTTTTGGTTGAGATCAGGATTTTTATATGTTAATTGGATGTGGAATGGGGTTAATAGCAATAGTTCAATTACCAAAAAAATATTAGATGATGAATTAAACAGAAGTAATCAGCTTCTATTTTTACGGACAATTAATAGCGAGTTGAGAATTCGTGGCAATCATAGTATTCGACAATGGTGCTCTTGGGAAATAGGAAATTTTTACACTAAGCATAGTGGCGAAAAGTACTATACCAGTTTTTATGATACAGCAGAACCAAGTAATGATATTTTAGATACGTTTAAACCAATGAAAGAAGTGGTTAATGGGGATATATGTTATTAAATACATCAGGTATTCATACAGTATAAAATATGAGAAGTTATTTTAGTGGGAGGCTTTTTATTCGAGGCTTTAGCCTGTTGAGCGCGTGTAACGCGCGAAACACAAAACCACCCGCTATTGAACTGCCTCCCATTTCTTGGACATAAGAAATAGGAGGCTTTTTATGCGTATGGATTGTAGGGTAAAGTACGATGTAGAGGTGAGGAGAAAGGCAGCAGAGCTCTTTGCTTCCGGTATGGGATCTCGTACGGTTGCAAGTACTCTTTCTGTCCCACTCTCAACTGTAAAAACATGGCACTATATATACCACGCGTTTGGAAGCGAGGTGCTACTGACCATGGATGGCAAACAGGCCCTCTACACCTACGAGCAAAAAGTTGCTGCAGCAAGAGCTGTCATTGAGGGCGGCATGACAAGGACTGAGGCAATGGCCGAGTTTAAGATTATGTCGCTGGCGCCACTTAAGAGCTGGTGCAAACTCTATCGTACAGGTGGCGCAGAGGCTCTTAAGCCAAAGCCAAAAGGAAGACCTAAAGGCTCTAAGTCCAA
>NZ_JDFG01000025.1 GCF_000565075.1 Atopobium sp. BS2 | reverse complement strand
CGCGTTTAGTTGGAAATGAAAATTGAAAATTAGACGTTTTATCTCCAACTAAGACGATTTTTTACCGCCTCAAAAACTTTTATCTGGGCAAACGTTGTATGCAGAAAAATGAAATCTCCAACTAAACGCATTTTTTACCACTTGGAGACTTATTCGAGTGATTCGCGAAGGATCTCTGCATCAACCGCCCCCCCTATCAGCCGCCCATCACCATTCTTCGAGCAACTCTTGCGCGAAACCAGTGCTGCTTCGCAGCACACAAAATCCCAGCACCGCTAGGTGCTGGGATTTTGTGCTTGAACTGTAGAACTTGTTAAGCAGCCTCAACAACTTTCTCCGAAGTGTTGTCCTTCTTAGCAAAGTGCTCAGCAACATAACCAGTAATCAAAGGAGTCAGGATTGCAGTAACGATAACTGCAGCTGCTACCTGTGCATTTGCTGTTGCAAGAGCAGCGCCGCCATACAGGGCTGGGTTTGCCTCTGCCATAGCAGCAGGTGTAAGTGCATTTGCACCTGCGCAGGAAGAAATTGCAACGCCTGCAATTCCGGTTCCGCCAGTTGCACGATCAACAAAGTAGTTGATAAAGCCTCCGCAAACAGAGCAGATAACACCAAGCAGAATACCTGCAGGACCAGCCATAATGAGAGAATCAAACTTCATGGTTGTGCCCATAGCAAAGAAGGTCATGACAATAATTGCTGGCAGAGCGCTTGTGAGCATCTTCTTCATAGATGGGAAGCAGTTGCCAAGCAGAATACCCAGGATAATTGGGAGAACTGCACCAAGCAAAGACCAGTTAATTGGAGACTGACCAGTTGCGCCAAGAGCAAGCATGGTAACTGGAGGGCCAACGACCAGCGTAGTAATTGCGACTGCACCCTGCTCATACTCGTTACCATAATCAGCCATCAGGCCTGCATACATGGAGTTGTTTGCACCAGAGCAAGCAGCAAGGATGACCATGGAAGAAAGGCCAAGCAGGTTGTCGTTCAGGAAGAATAGAACTGCAAGACCAAGAGCAACGCAGAACACAACCTTAGAGATGATGATGATAGCGCCACGAAGAGCAGCCTTTGGTGCACTCTTAAACGAAATAGTTGCACCAACACACAACATGAAAGCACCAACCAGAGCAGCAGTACCCTTAACGGTCATAGCAGCAGTAAAGCTACCAAGCGTTGGGAATACATCTGGGAAAAATGTGTTCATGAAAACGCCAAGAAGCAGTGGTACCAGGATGTTTGCACCTGGAATGCGGCCCAGCATCTTAAATGGGTGCTGAATAGAAATTGGTTCTTTTGTAGCCATCAACAATCACCTAGTCCATAACAATGCCGCCGTCGCAGTCGCCAACTTCACCGTTGACGAAGCTAGCAGCGTCGGAAGCAAAGAACAGTACCATCTGTGCAGGCTCAGATGCCTGTGCAGGACGGCCGAGAGGAATAATGCCTACGACCTTCTTGTACTTCTCCTCATCGTTGGAGAGTGCAGTGGTCATATCTGTAATGGTGAAAGATGGGCAAACAGCGTTGCAAGAAATGCCGTACTTGCCGCCCTCTTTAGCGATAGCCTTGGTAAAGCCGTTCATACCAGCCTTAGAAGATGCGTAAGCAACAGTACCAAGGAGGCCGCCGCCGATCTTGCCTGCGACGGAAGAAACGTTGACAATGCGAGCGCCGCCACGATCAATGAAGTGCTGCCAGAGAGCGTGAGTTACGTTGTAGGTACCGGTGAGGTTGGTGTTGATAGTGTTGTTCCACTCTTTGTCGTCAACCTCGGTGAAAGGAACGGAGCTGATGCGACCAGCGCAGTTGATAAGAACGTTGACGTCGCCGCACTCCTCAAGAATCTGAGCAACGGTCTTCTTGACGCCCTCGGCATCTGCAATGTCCATTGTGTAGAAGAAGTTACCCTCGCCGAGCTCCTCGACAAACTTGCGGCCAGTGTCCTCGTGACGAGAGCAAACGATTACATGTCCACCTCCAGCAACAATACCCTTGGAGATCTCAGCGCCAATACCAGCGCTTCCGCCTGTAACCAGAACCAGCTTACCTGTAAAATCGAATGCCATGCTCTCTCCTTTTTTTCACGAGCACAAACCATTAGGAAACAAATAAATTCTAGCCATATTCACATAATTTTCTATAGAAAAATTATTTTAAAGAGATAAATCCAAAGGTAAATAAGCTAAAGGATAATAATTTGCTTAAAATGCAACATAAATGACACATTAAAATTCATGTTCAATCTTTTGGACATTTGTCTGCAAACCAAACCCCTTTCTTTCGTCGTAAATTTCAAAAGTTAGACATAGGTAACTTTTAGGAATACAATAGGGCGAGAAACCCGTTGAGCTCGTAGCTCCAAAACTCCTAACTCTTGGCTTCACGCTATCAGTTTCTTGCTTTCAGTCCCGTAGCTACCTGCTCTTATCTCTTTGAAGGAAGTCGCTATGAAACATCGCTGCACGCATATCTCGGCAGTCGCAAACCCACAATCGCGCCTCACCTGCAACCCTCTCCTATCCCGCAGGTCAGCACTCACCTTACTCGGCGCAAGCTCCGCAGCAGCCATCGCTTCTCTCGCCGCATGTGGCCCACGCGATTCCGCTGCCAGCTCAAGCACCACGCAAAACCCAAATTCCTCGGCTCCCCTTGTCTTGACCACTTTCACCGTCATTCAAGACATGGCTTCTCGCGTTGCGGGAGAGTTCTGCCAGGTAGAGTCCATCACCAAGGCCGGCGCCGAGATCCACGACTACGAGCCCACGCCTGACGACCTCAAGCGCGCGCAGAAAGCCCAGCTCATCCTCAACAACGGCCTGGGGCTTGAGCGCTGGTTTGAGCGCTTCGTCGATGACTCGCCTGCTCAGCGCGCTGACCTCAGCGAAGGCATCACCGCCATCCCCATCGCCGAGGGCGACTACCAGGGCCAAGCCAATCCGCACGCGTGGATGTCGCCCACAAACGGCAAGATTTATGTCGAGAATATCGTCCGCGCGCTGAGCAACCTTGTCCCTGACCACGCCAAGGACTTCAAAGCCAACGGTGACGCATACAAAAAGGAGCTCGACAACATCTCCTCTCACCTGATTGAGGAGCTCAGCTCACTGCCGGAAAACCAGCGCACGCTGGTGACCTGCGAGGGAGCGTTCTCGTACCTGTGCCGCGACACCAATATGCAGGAGCTCTACCTCTGGGCCGTTAACGCGGCCGACGAAGGTACTCCACAGCAGATCGCAAAGGTCGTCGAGACCGTAAAAGCCCAGCAAATTCCTGCAGTGTTCTGCGAGTCCACGGTAAGCCCTAAGGCAATGCAGCAGGTAGCCGACGAGACGGGCGCCACCCTCAAAACTGACGAGAAAAACATCTTGTATGTTGACTCCCTCTCGGAAGCCGATGGTCCCGTGCCCACCTATCTTGACCTGCTGCAACACGATGCAGACGCAATCGTATCTGGTCTCATGGGAAGGTAGTTGTTCGATGAATCTTTGTGTTTCGCAACTTTGCGCCTGGTACGAGAAAAAAGACCGCGAGAAACCCATCATCTATGACGTGAATTTCTCGCTCTCAAAAGGAGATCTTTGCGCACTTGTTGGCGTCAATGGCGCCGGAAAATCTACGCTCTTCAAAGCATTGATGGACACCATCGCATGGGAGGGGTCACTTACTTGGGGCAAGCAACCTCTTTCACAGGCGCGCAAGCAAGGAAAAGTCGCTTACGTCCCTCAAACGGAGGCAATTGACTCAACGTTTCCGCTGCTCGTAAAAGACGTTGTTATGCAGGGAAGATATGTTCATCAGGGTTGGATGCGCATACCTTCCGCTCAGGACAAAGAGCTGGTTGCCCAAGCACTCGAACGCGTCAACTTGGCCGACCTTGCAGATCGACCACTTGCCCAGCTCTCCGGAGGACAAAGAAAGCGTGTTTTTGTGGCACGCGGAATTGCACAAGCCGCTGAACTGATGTTTCTTGATGAACCATTTGCGGGAGTAGACGCTCGCTCTGAGGCCATCATTACTGGACAGCTCAATGACCTCAGTAAAGAAGGCAAAACATTGCTTGTTTCAATTCACGACATTAACCTGGCTCAGGAAAAATTCCCGCTTTGCCTGGTCATCAATAAAACCATAACCGCGCAGGGTCCCTCGAAAGAAATTCTTTCTGGAGACGCCCTCCTGCAGAACCTTGGTATTTCCGAAGATACCCACATTGAGGAGGTGCTCCATGCCTGAGGTAGACATTCTCCAATACGCATTCATGCAGCGAGCCCTCATCACCGGAATTGCAACCGCCATAGTATGCGGGCTTTTAAGCTGCTGGATCACGCACATGGGATGGTCGCTTATGGGCGACGCTATCTCCCACTCTATTCTTCCGGGCGTAGTCATTGCTCACCTGCTAGGACTTCCCTATCTGGTGGGAGCGCTGGTGTTTGCCCTCATTACCGTGGTGTTGGTCGGACAAGTCAAAAAGAGCCAAATTGTGCGCCCTGATACTGCTATTGGTATCGTATTTACAACATTTTTTGCACTGGGAACAGTTCTTATATCCAAGGTTCCAAGTCAGATTAACTTGTCCCACATTCTGTTTGGAAACCTTCTGGGAGTCACCACACCTGATATGCTGCAGGTACTGTGCATTGGTCTACCTATTGCAATCCTGCTCATCCTTAAAAACAAGGACCTGACCTTGCTTTCATTTGATCCCACGCAGGTGCAAGCAATCGGTCTTTCTACTAAAACACTCACTTCATTCTTGCTTGTTGCCCTAGCCCTCGCAATTGTCATATCGCTCCAGGCAGTTGGCGTCATTTTGTCAGTCTCGCTGCTTATTGTTCCGGGTGCCTGCGCAAGGCTTCTTACCAATCAGATGCGGCATATGCTCTGGATTTCTCCGCTTATTGCCACGGTCAGCGTTTTGATTGGAATAACAGGCAGTTATTACTTAGACGCCTCTTCTGGAGGAATGATTGGACTCACCCTCGGCGTGGTTTTTTGTATCATTTTTATACTAAAGAGTTTACCAAAGCTTACTTTTAGACATATACTAGACAAGAACTAAGAAAGGAGGACCAATGCGTACACTCAACACTTCAGAAGCCCAGCTCACGCACGCAACCCGCGCGCAAAAGCTCTTGCACAGGCAAGCCTCAGCGGCTCTCAGAACATCCATTGGTCTTATGGTCGGAGCTCTTCTTATTGCGATGGTTCATTAAGGCTTCAACTCAAATAATCACCCAAGTTTGGCGAGAAACCCCTTCTATTCAAAGGGTTTCTCGCTAAATTTTTATATAAGTGTTTGAACGAGAATACCTACGGATACTGACGCAAGGTTGGACAAGATTGAAAGAGTCCATGGAGTGTTGCTTACTCTTTTTACCTTGTAAATGAGACCTTCAACAGCAATAACAACCAGCTCAACCGCTATGACGCACGCCCAGTACTGAACGTCGTTAGCAACCACATCAACAAGGGCGCTTGTGATAAAAACAGCAATCGGATTAGTAAGCACTTGAGCAGCAACAACAATCAACAGTGCTTGATTGTCATTAACGCCCAGCGATTTTGCGACAATAAGCTCAACAGTAATAGTCAGAATCAGACAAAACGTAAATATTGGAATAATGGTCATCAGATACGGCAACAAAAATATTTGGTCGTCCATGCCATTAGCCTTCTGCTTGTTTGCCTTCAGCAGCAAGATAGTCTTCAGCCACACACTCTTCTTCAACCGCAAGCTCATCAACCTGATCAGATAGCTCTGCGATTAGATTATCTTCCTCTGCAGTCTCAGCAACCTGTGCTGCTTGAAGCATACGCTCATGTCCAAATAGCCCTGTAGCCACGGAATCTTTGACTAACGTAAGACCTACACCCAACGAAAGTGCCGAGACCAAACTGATAGCAGAGAGCATCGCAGGATGTTCAATACGAAATCCTGCGAGCGCAGGCAACGCACCTACAGCTAGTGAGAAACTGGCCAGTCCAAACGCGGTGCCTTTTGCGTTAGGCAAGATATTTGCCAGAGATGCCAACGTAATGGACATAGTAAAGTTGAAGAAAAATACACCCAGAAGGCCCATAACCGGTATCTCCCATGAGGGCACAAACAAGGTGGCTGCAACAATGAGCGAGAAGATAGCTGTAGTCCTGAAGCCAATACGATCAGCAACCACTCCACCAAGAGCTTTACCTGCAAATACGCCAAGGATGCTTAATACCAGTAAGAGCATCTCGCTCTTCCAAGGAAATGCCATAACCATGCCGACATAGCTTCTCAGCGCCACCACAAGGCTCAGCAGTGCAATCGCAATCAGAGTGTGAGAAGGAAGCTCAGGAATGGCAAAGGGAACGTTATGTATATTCCAGTATTTTTTATTAACCTTTTGCACCACGCGGGTAATACTTGCACATAAGAACAGCAGAACAAGCAGAGAAAACGCAACTTGAAGTCTTCCATACTGCGCGCTAAGCGTGCCTAAAAACACTCCTACGGCGCCCGTTGCAATAAAGATTCCCGATGGTCCCGCATGTTTTTGAGAAATATTAAGTACGCAAAGGCCTCCCGCACAGTGGAAAAGCGCGTTTCCAACAGCAAGCAACAAAACTGCAAGCCACTCAAGAAACTCAACAGGAACAAGCGAAAGTACTACTCCGCCGCTAACCAGCGCATATGAGAGCATTGCAGCAGATGAGTTCTTATCTAACTTGTCTAAGGCAATACCCACTGGCAGTTGGAACGCAAAGGCCACGACGTCGTAGAGCAGAATACTCAGTGCAACTAACTCAAGCGAGCCCTGGCCAGACTCTCCCAACACTCGGCTTACCGCACAGAGCATTGTAGATACGCATGCAAAGTCAACTACAAAATGGCACAACGCAAATGCAAAGGTAGTGACTTCTTTTTTGGGAAGAATCTGCTGTGTAGTGGACAAGGTTTTACCTGCGACGCCTTATGAGCATAATGAAGCCTATTACTGCCACAAGAGTAGAAACTGCAGCCATGGCTAAGAAGCTAGATGATCTACCGATTCTTGGCGTATCAATAACATCAGCTAATGCGATAACGGGTAGCGCAATTGTCATGACAAAAGTGCTAACAGCAAGCGCAATTTTTTGGGCTGAACCCAAACTAGCACGTAGATGACGATACAGTGACATAGTACCTCCTTCATCAACTTTTTAATATTTTACCAGCACACACGCCGCGTTCCAAATGTACTCCCGTAAACGGCATAAAAAAGCGCACAACGAATGTGAACTGCCTCCCATTTCTTATGTCCAAGAAATGGGAGGCAGTTCATATGCGGGTGATTATGATTCTACAGCGTGTTAGTGTCGGCTTTTAGACCTGGCGCACAAAATAGCGCAGCTTTGGTAGGTTCTGCTGAAGAATCGACATGTTTCTAATCAAGATAGCTAGGCAGCTAGGCAGTCGCACTACCTGATATGCATCTCTATGCATAAACTTCATCTAATATGCTAGAAAATGAATAGGCTTATATAAGAAATTTAACTATCGATAAATTCTGTATCTACGGAACACACCTAAGTCAGATATTCTGCTCAAATGTGGGCATTTTA
>NZ_JDFG01000024.1 GCF_000565075.1 Atopobium sp. BS2 | reverse complement strand
TTGGTTATGCTGACTATATTTTAGGAAATAACCGCACTTCTTTTAAACACCTGAAATGCTTGCTTACACCACTTTTCGGGACACGACCGACAAACGCTATATGCAAAATCCTGTATTCCCCAACTAAACGGATTTTTTACCACTTCGGGCATTTCAGGGTCACTTCGGAGTCGTTCCGGGGTCAATTCGGGGTCATTTCGGAGTCACTTCAGGGTCACTTGCATCGTTCTTACCCGCTTAACTCCCCCCCCCTACAGCAAAAGACCCCCACATTCGTACTGAATGTGGGGGTCTTGCTCAATATACCGCTAGATTAGAGCTGCTTGCCAGCCTCGACCAGGTCCTTGACCTGCGCACGAACGGCGTCCAGATCCTCGTCAGAAGGAATCCAGCCGATAGCGTGAACAGGCAGTGGCATGGTGAACTCAGCTGCCTCAAGCTCGGCCTGAACCATCTTTGGTCCAAGTGGAGCCCAGCCGTAAGAGCCAAACGCAAAGCCAATACGGTGGTCATTCTTTGGAGAAAGACCGCTCATATAGGTCAGGAAGGAAGAAACGGTAGGCAGGAACTTAGAGTTCAGCGTAGGCGAACCAACGCAGACATACTTGGAATCCAAGAAGTGATACATGACGTTGGAGATATGAGTCTCCTTGAGGTCGATGAGCTGGGCAGGAATGCCTTCAGCCAGAAAACCGTCCAGAAGAGCGTGAGCCATCTTGTCGGTTGAGCCCCACATGGAGTCGTACACAACCAGGGCTTTCTCCTCAAGCTTGCCGGTAGTCCACTCCTCGTACTTGGAGATGATGTCGGCAATGTGGGAGCGCCATGCAACGCCGTGAGCTGGGGCGATAATATCGATGTTCTCCAGACCAATGCCCTTAACTGCGGTAACAGCGGAGTCAGCCTGACGACCGTAAGGGAGAACGATGTTTGCGTAGTACTTGCGAGCCTGCTTCATAACCTCGCAGTAGTCGGACTCGTCTTCAAAGCGGGTGCTTGAAGCGTAGTGCTGACCAAATGCATCGTTGGAGAAGAGGATCTTATCGTAGTCAGAATACGTGACCATGTTGTCTGGCCAGTGGACCATTGGGGTCTGCACAAAGGTCAGGGTGCGCTTACCAATGTTGAGCGTATCGCCCGTCTTTACGCCGTTGACGTTGATATTCTCGCCATAGAAAGCCTTGAGCTCCTTGACGCCCTGAGGTGCGCTTGCGTAGACCTCGGCGTTTGGCGCAAGCTCCAGAATGCGAGGAACGCTACCGGAGTGATCCATCTCGATGTGGTTGCAGATCAGAACGTCAATCTTTGCTGGATCGATGATGCTCTTAATGCGCTCGACCAGCTCCTCGGAGAATGGACGCTTGACGGTATCAATGAGCGTGATTTTCTCGTCCAAGATAAGGTATGCATTGTAGGTAATGCCCTGCTCAGTGGTGTAGCCGTGGAACTCGCGAGCGTTCCAATCCAGGGCGCCTACAAAGTAGACATCGGGTTTGATTTCGACAGAACTAAGCATGTGTCCTCCAAAGACCACAGTGCGAAAATTTGACACTACAAGAATATCATTTGCCGGCTGGTGAGTGTATGTTCACGTAAACTTTCCAGATAACTTTAACCCAATAGATTATGAGAAGTTGAGGTTATGACTATCTATATTTCCTGTAATGGATAGTAAAAATAAGGGCTATTACCACGAGAGTAATACAGCCTAAACCAACATAAGTTGTTCCAAATCCTGAAAAGTCTAAGGCAATTCCAATTAATGGATCCGAAACCACTGATGCGATTTCTTCAATCTGATTTGATACGGAGAGTAATGTTGCGCGATTATTCTCTTCAGCGATTAAATTCATTTGATTGTTTATCAAAATACTTAAAGTGGTTGAAAATAAATTAATCGCTACATAAGTAAAAATACATACGTATATACTTGGGATTAGCCCAGCGCATAACATCAAGATCGCAATCACGGAAAGAATAGCTAAAATAACGAGAAATTCTACGTTTCCTGAAAACGCAATAATATCTCCAGCGGATTTCTTATAAGAATTTTTAAGTGTTTTCACTATCTTTGCCGTAAGCCTCGATCCAAAAAACTCGCCTAAACTTGCAGCAGCGGTAACGATTCCTAAGAACTTTATATCAAATCCCATACTGGTTAAATTTGGGGCAATAAACTGGCTGTAATTACTAACTAAAATCAATGAAATTGCTGAGACTATACAAAGGGAAATAAAAGTATTAGTTTTCACAATCTTTATAAGTTCCTGAAAAAACGTCTGTACAGACTCTTTCAGATCCAATTTACTAGTTCTAGTCCTTATAAATACATCTTCTTCTGGTAAGCAATTGTCTCTTCTATTAGGGCTTACATCATTTTCTTTAAATTCCAAAGTAACTAATAGACCAAGAAAATATATAAAGATTGAAATAACGAAAGGAATCAAAGGATTGATACTAAAAAGAACAGGGGCTATTAAACGAACAGTAATTCTAATAATTGACTGAGTCCCTGTCATTTTTGAAAGAATTAGAGCATATGCTCCATTCTTCCTATCCATACCAGAATTTGCACTCGTTGCCTCGAAAAGAAAAGCACTTCCAGCTCCTGACTGCGACGCACTTGCTAAAGAAAAGAACAATTCAGAAGCAACCATCAATAAAAAACTATTTGCAAAGGTTAAAGTCACTATTGCCGCAAGTCTAGAAAAAGAAGCAATTTTTAAAACAATATGATGTCCGTGACGATCAGATATCCAACCCGTTGGAATCTCAAGTACTGCTGTAGCTATTGCGCCAACACTCTGGACTAGTGCAATATCAAAATAACTTAAACCACGCCAAAGATAATAGAGAGTTAAGATGGTCCAAATCAGAACGCTTGAATTAATATAATTTGACCATTTGTAGAACAGAATGTTTTTTTCTGCTGTTTCTACCTTTCCTTCAAACATTCATTTCCTCTTTAGATCATCCCTATCCCCTATTTTTATTTCTCCCTATTATAAGATTTCTAAATAGAATTTTTTCCAACTGCCACGCTGCTTTAGTGTGCAATACCAGAAAATATTGCTTCCACAGAAATATTTTCCTTGCTGTTATGTTCTTTTGACAGTGCTAACATAAATTACATAGGTCTAAAACGTATCCGGAGAGGGGAACCTATGAAAATGCTACGCGCAATGCGTGAGCCACTGAAGTATGTTCAGGGCAAAAATGCTTGTCTCGAGTTCGAAAAAGAGATGGGCTACATGGGAAAGCGCTTCCTGTTTGTTTGCTCTAACAGCGGCTACAAAGCAACCCACGACATGATCGAGCAGAGCTTCGAGGGCAAGGGCGACTATTACCGTCGCTACGAGGTCTTCGGTGGCATCTCTTCCAACGGCGAGATTAACCGCATGAAGGCTATCGTCGAGGAGGACAACATCGACGTAGTCGTCGCTATCGGCGGCGGCAGCGCTGTTGACACCGCAAAGGCAACCGCATATTACGCTGGTAAGCGCATCGTTATTCTTCCTACCGTTGCAGCTACCGACGCTCCATGCACCGGCCTCTCCGTTATTTACAACGATGACGGTTCCTTTGACAAGTACCTCTTCTACCCACAGAACCCAGATGCAGTTATGGTCGACACCCAGATCATCGCTAACGCACCTGTTTCCTTCCTGGTAGCAGGCATGGGCGACGCACTGGGC
This sequence comes from Atopobium sp. BS2, assembly GCF_000565075.1. GTDB lineage: Bacteria > Actinomycetota > Coriobacteriia > Coriobacteriales > Atopobiaceae > Lancefieldella. Next base: position 3,030 of record NZ_JDFG01000024.1, on the reverse strand, counting down.
ACCTACTTTGAGGGCCGCGCATCCATCCGCACCGAGTCTCCTTCCCTTGAGGGAACCGGCATTACCCGCGTTGGTATGGCAATTGCTAAGGAGTGCTACCTCACCCTTCGCGATTACGGTTCACAGGCAATTAAGGCTTGCGAGAACAACGTTGTAACCCCAGCTCTTGAGGCTATCTGCGAGGCAACCGTCTACATGAGTGGCGTCGGCGCTGACAACGTTAACTGCGCAGCAGCTCACTCCTTCTACAACGGCCTCACCTCCCTTGGTGGCCACAGCGCACCTCACGGCAACTGCGTTGCTTTTGGTACCCTGGTCCAGCTTGTTCTTGAGGGCGTTCCTCAGGAGGAGTTCGACGAGGTCCAGGACTTCTGCCTTGAGGTTGGTCTTCCAACTACCCTCGAAGAGGTTGGCATCACCACTGACGAGCAGATCAAGAAGATCGCTGAGGCTGCTTGCGTTCCTGGCGAGACCATCCACAACCTTGCTGGCGACGTCACTCCTGACGAGCTCTATGCAGCTATCGTTCAGGCTGACGCTATGGGCCGCGCTCTTAAGGCTTAAGCTTCTAGCTGCAGGTTGCGACGCACACCGACGCGCCGCAATGGCACAGCGCAACGGTGCCACAACAGCGCATTTGCTTGAAACAGAAGAGGGACCGCAGGTGCGGCCCCTCTTTTTTGTTGCAGTTTTGATGTGATGGCGAGAAATGCGGACAATGGCGCCGGAGCTGCGACGCACCACCTACAGGCCCAGCACCTGCTTAACGTCTGCAGCAATCAGCTCGGGATCCAGATGACTTTCTCGCATAAGCTCTGCGATATTGACGCGGTCGTAGAAAGCCTTCTTGACGCCGTAGTTCATCACGCGTGCAGAAGAAGTTCCCAGGTAGCTGGCTATATTTTGTCCCCAGCCGCCCTCGATAATACCGTCCTCAATGGTCACGATGACGTCGTGGTCTTTTACCAGGTTGTCGAGCAGATTCTGATCAACACCAGAGGCAAAGTATGGCTTAACCAGCGTAGCCTCAATTCCCAGGGTGGAGCTGAGGGCCTCAATGTTTTTCTCGCCAAGGTCGTAGAAATCGCCCAGGGCAAGAACGGCCACCTTGGAGCCCTGGCGCGTGACCTCGTAGGTGTTGAGGTCGTCGAAGTTTGCGCGGACGGGTCCCTCGGCGTGGACCACGGGACCGGAAGGAATTGCGATGTAGACAGGGTGTTTGTCCTGTTCAAGCGCCCAGTCGAGCATGGCAACGTACTCCTCGGCGTTGGACGGCGCGAGGTACACCATGTTAGGGATGTTTGCGATCATGGAAATGCTGCTGAGGCCCTGGTGGGTGGCGGCCATCAATCCCCTAATGGAGCCGGAGCCCACGATAACCGCAGGATTCTGGTTGAGCGCCAGGTCCTGGGTCAGCTGGTCGTAGGTGCGCTGGATGAAGGTTGCGCTTGAGCCCCAAACCACGTGCGCGCCGGCGTGAGCTGCGCCGGAAGCCATTGCAACTGCAGTTTCTTCAGCGATGCCCACGTCAAGGTAGTGCTTACCTAGCTCTTCTCGACGTTCCTGCGTAAGGCCGAGAAGACCAGGAACAGCCGACATGAGCACCAGAAACTTAGGATCAGTCTTTGCGCGCTTGAGCGCATACTCTGCGAAGATGCTGGCGTACGACTCGGAGGAACCGGATGCAGGGCTCTGACCAGTCTGGATGTCAAACGGCATGTGCCAGTGCCACTTCTCCTTGTTTGCCTCCGCAGGAGCGTAGCCCTTGCCTTTGAGCGTATTGATGTGGACCACGACCGGATGAGTTGAGTCTTTTACCTGCTCAAATGCGGCGATAAGAGCCTCGATGTCGTTGCCGTCATTGACATACAGGTAGTCCAGGCCCATCGATTTGAAGAGGTTATTCTCGGCAGCTCCGTTGGTACGGCGCAGCTCAGCAAACTGGTCGTACATGCCACCGTGGTTCTCGGCGATGGACATCTGATTGTCATTGAAGACGATGATAAAGTTGCTGTTCAGCTCGCCGGCAACGTTCAAGCCCTCGAGCGCCTCGCCGCCAGACATGGAGCCGTCGCCGATAACGGCGATGATGTTCTCCTTGCCGCCCATAATGTCTCGAGCCTTTGCCAGGCCAAGCGCCAAGCTGATGGACGTGGAAGTGTGGCCGATTTTGAAGAGGTCATGCGGGGTCTCGGCGGGATCGGTGTAAGGAGACACCGAGTCGTAGAGCGCGGGATCCATGTATGCCTGCTTGCGGCCGGTGAGCATCTTGTGCGGATACGTCTGGTGCGAGACGTCGTAAACGATATGGTCAACAGGCGAGTTGAACACAGTGTGGAGCGCAATTGTTGCCTCGACGATGCCAAAGTTTGGACCAAAGTGGCCGCCATGCTTTGACTCCATGACCAGCAGATTGTCGCGAATCTCCTGCGCAAGCACCACGCGAGCCTCCGCGTCCAGCTTTTTTACGTCTTCCGGTCCATTGATTTGCTCTATATACATGTGCGGCCTTTCTTTAAACGGTGCTGAAATGAGCAGATTGCCTGCTTGCAGCGTGACGCGCGGAGCTCGGGGTGCGGGCGCACGGGGCGCGTAGGCGCGGGGTACACGGGGCACGCGGGATGCGTCGGCGCTCGGGACGCGCACGGTCAACCACGCCGTGCGAGCGACGCGTTAGATGTGCAGGTCAAGCACGTGGCAATCTAAACATAGCTTTAATGTGCGAAGTTATGTTTTTGGTTTACCCAGAACACGTCCAAGAATTTCTCGTAATTTGGTTTTAGCAGCATTACTTAGTTGATTGCACTGTTTTGTTAATGGCTGAACACACCTATGACAGATAATCTGTCAAAAAGACGTATACATTACACTGAAAATACCTCAAACGTGCAGATTATCTTCATTAGGTGTGTAATATGCCCGCAATTGTGCAGAATATCTGTCATAGGTGTGTTCCTTAGAAGCGGAATTTACCTATAGTTAAATTTCTTATATTAGTCTATTCATGTTTAAGCATATTAGATGAAGTTT
>NZ_JDFG01000023.1 GCF_000565075.1 Atopobium sp. BS2 | reverse complement strand
AGCCTAAAAGCCGACGCTAACACGCTGCAGAATCATAATCACCCGCATATGAACTGCCTCCCATTTCTTGGACATAAGAAATGGGAGGCAGTTCAAAAAGAAGAGGCGGTTTTTCTGTGTATGAACTGCGTGACGTATAACATACCTGCACTTTTGGTAAAATAAATTCTGTATCTGTCTCTTCGGAGTAAGAAAAGGAGCAACTGTGGCTAATCATTTTCGCACTGATGAGCAACAGGAGTCCTCGTTTGATGACCGTTTTGGGGTAATTTCTCAGGATGATCTGAACCAGCTTGACCAGCAAGACGTTGTAGCTGATCAAGTTGAAACTCAGGACTTTTCTGCTGATGTGCCAGTGGCCCAGGCTGCTGAACCTGTAACAACTGTATCTGATCCATTTGCTTCTGGAGCAGAAGCTGTACACGTGGTAACTGCTGAGCAGCAAAACAACCCTGAGCAGGCACCTCTTGATCGTGCAAAGTTTTTTGCAGATCTAGCTCAAGATGCACCTAAGGTAGAGCGTACTGGTACTCCAACCATTTCTTTCAAGAACGCTTCGCTTGTGTATCCATCGCAGCCAAACCGTCCAGCACTTGATAACATCAGCGCTGATATCTACCCAGGCGAGTTTGTCTTTGTAGTTGGACACTCTGGTTCCGGTAAGTCATCTCTCTTGCGCCTTATTACGCGCGAGCAGAAGGCAACTCATGGACAGGTTATTGTTGCTGGTCAGGATCTTACGCGTATGCGTAACTCCAAGGTTCCGTATCTGCGTCGCCAGATTGGTACCGTCTTCCAGGACTTTAAGCTGCTTCCAGACAAGACCGTCTATGAGAACGTTTCCTTTGCACTTGAGTGCATTGGCAAGCCCCGTCCTGTTATTGATATTCAGGTTCCAGAGGTTCTGCGTCTGGTAGGTCTTAGTCAAAAGATGAGCGCTTACCCAGACCAGCTTTCTGGTGGTGAGCAGCAGCGTGTTTCTGTTGCTCGCGCAATGGTTAACCGCCCACCACTGCTTATCTGCGACGAGCCTACGGGTAACTTGGACCCAGCAATTTCTCTGGGCATTATGAAGCTTCTTGACCGCATTAACCGTGCGGGCACTACGGTTGTAATGGCAACACACGATCGCGAGATGGTTGACTCTATGCGTAAGCGCGTTATTGCACTTGAGGCTGGTCACATTGTCCGCGACCAGGAGAAGGGAGGCTATGGTTACTATGGGGCTCTCTAATTTTGGATATTCTCTGCATGAGGCCGGAAGCCACTTTAAAAGGAACTGGTCTACCGCTCTTGGTGCAATCGTAACCATCTTCTTGTCATTGTTCATTATCGGTCTGTTTATTCTTGGCTCTGCTCTTATCGAGAACATGGTAGGAAGTGTCGAGAACCGCGTTACTATCCAGGCGTTTCTTTCGGATGACGCAGATCAGGCTGCAGTAACTGCTTTCCAGCAAGAAGTTCAAGGCTGGGATACGGTTGAGTCTGTAACTTATAAGAGCAAAGAGCAGGCTCTTGAGGAGTACCGCACAACCATGAGTTATCGCAATGCTTCTGATGCGGTTTCTGCTCTTGATGGCCAGAATCCAATTCCTGCATCTCTTGTGATCAAACTCAAGGATCCTAAGGATGTTCAAGACGTTGCCCAGCGCATTGCTTCTTCATCATCTTTTGCAGCCATTGCGGATAATAAGAGCAATCCATCCGGTGATGTTCAGTATGGTCGTGAGACCGTTGAGCGCCTGTTTAGCGTAACAGCATACATTCGTATTGGCGCTATTGGCCTTGTTGGACTTCTGGTGTTTGTTGCCTTTGTCTTTATTAACAACACCATTCGCCTTGCTATTAACGCTCGCCGTCGTGAGATTGCAATCATGCGTTTGGTTGGTGCATCTAACGGCTTTATTCGCGGACCATTCCTTATGGAAGGCGTGCTTGAGGCTCTTATCGGTGCTCTTCTCGCCATTGTCGTTTTGGTTGTTGGAGCTCACATGCTTCTCCCGGTTATGGCAGAAAGCATGACCTTCTTGACCTTTGCTATTCCAACAACGGTCATGCTGGGTATGAGTGGCCTTTTGCTGCTCTTAGGTTTGCTTCTGGGACTCTTTGGCTCTGCTATTGCTATGGGTCGCTATCTGAAGGCATAGCAACTAAGCAACCTGGTACTTCAATTGTCAAAGTGAAGTATCAATTAAGAAAGTTTTTTGCATAAAGATTGCAAGGTAAGACCTCGTGAATACCGTTCACGGGGTCTTTTTGCGTTAAACGGTATTTACCAATTTGCAGGTAGAATGATATTTTTAAGGGTGAATTGTTAGGCCACGTACTTGAATAGGGGCCAAGTATGGAGACCAACCTGCACAAATTCCAGGCTTTTACTTCCGCGGCATATCACAGTAGCTTTACGGTGGCGGCAGAAGAGCTGGGATGCACTCAGTCGTCTATTAGTCGCATGGTGGCAAGTCTAGAAAAAGAGTGGGATGTCCGCTTGTTTAACAGGCATGGTGGCTATGTAAGTCTGACTCCTGAGGGAAAGACGCTTTTGCCTGTTGCAGAAGAGGTGTGCCAGGCATACAGCAAGTTGAGCAATCAAGTTAATCGCGTCAGTGCCATTGAGATGGGCAACCTTGTTATTGCGGCACCTTCGAGCTTTCTTTCACGAACACTGCCTGGTCATCTGAAGAAGTACATGACTGACCATCCAAACATCAAAGTTGAAGTTATCGAATGCACCTACGGCGAAGCCCTGCGTCTTATTAGCAAGGGTAAAGTGGATATTAGTTTTACTATGACCCGCGCAACTGAGCAGGGATTTACTTCAACTTTATTTGATCATGATGAGGTTATTGTTGTTTCTCAAAAGGGACATTACGAGAAGAACCTTGAGACAATTCCTGTTAAGCGTCTTATTGAAGAGCCCTTTATTGTTGATATTGAGACAGCTCCTCTGCTTCAGAAGCAACTCAAAAACGCACGCATGACGTTTGCGTCATCGGATTCGTTCACCATTATGTCCATGGTAGAGTCGGGTCTTGGTGTAAGTTTGTTGCCACTTGAGGCAACAAAAGGTACAAATTTTGATATTGACGTACATCATCTGGAGACTCCCGTACATCGTAATGTCTTTATTACACATCGTGTAAAAGGCGAGATGTCGCGTACTACAGAAGAGTTTTTAAAGTATTTGAGTTAAAGATTGATGCATAGTTGTGTACGTTAACTATTTGAAAATTGCATAACTGTTATTAGATTTTGGTAAAGATGTAAAAAGATTTAACTACCGCTCGCGGTTGTAGCCTTTACGCTTACGGGTTTATCTGACGCCCAGAGGGCGCTACTTCTTTTTTCAAATGGCTTCGGGTGCAAACATAGTCTCATCAAGTTCTTCGTCCGAGTAATTACGGGAAGGAGTGGGACATGGCAGAAAATGCCGAGGCACCTGAGATGCAAAAGTCGTTGAGTCTATTCAACTTCTTTACCATCGGATTTGGTGCGATCATTGGTACCGGATGGGTGCTCCTGGTAGGCGACTGGATGGTTCTTGGTGGAGGACCATTCCCCGCGATGATCGCATTCGCAATTGGCGCAATTTTCCTTGTACCAATTGGATGTGTTTTTGGCGAGCTTACTGCTGCTATTCCAATTTCTGGTGGCATCATTGAGTACGTCGACAGGACATTCGGCCGCCCAATGGGCTTCTTTACCGGCTGGATGCTCCTTCTGGGTAACGCTCCACTGTGCCCTTGGGAGGCAATTGCTATTTCCACGCTTCTCACCGACCGCTTTGGTGCATTCCCAATTCTTTCTTGGCTGCGCTCCGTTAAGCTCTACACCATCCTTGGTGCAGATGTTTACCTGTGGCCAACAGTCATCGCTCTTTGCTTTGCCATTCTGGTCATCTTCCTTAACTTTAAGGGCGCTGGCGCAGCAGCTAAGCTTTCGAGCTTCCTGACTAAGGCTCTGCTGACTGGTATGATCCTTGCAATGGTTATCTCCTTTGCAACTGGTTCTCCAAGCAACGGCCTCCCACTCTTCTCCCAGGCAACTGAGGTTGCAGGTGGAGAGGGCACAAAGGCTACCAGCTTCTTTGGTGGCATCATTGCAGTACTTGTTATGACTCCATTCTTCTACGCTGGCTTTGACACCATTCCACAGCAGGCAGAAGAGGCTTCTGCTGACCTTGATTGGAAGAAGTTTGGCATCATTCCTGCACTTGCACTTATGGCATCTGGTATCTTCTATCTCATCTGCATCTATGCATTCGGAACCATGATTGACTGGCACGAGTTTGTTAAGTCTTCTGTTCCTGCACTTGCAGTTCTCGAGCGCATCAACCTGTTCTTCTACATTGCAATGCTCATCATTGCAACACTTGGACCTCTGGGCCCAATGAACTCCTTCTTTGGTGCTTCTACTCGTCTGATGCTTGCTCTTGGTCGTAAGAAGATGCTTCCTGAGTCCTTCGCAAAGATCGACCCTAAGTCCGGCGCACCTCTGACCGCAAACATGTTCATGGCTGGCCTGACTCTTGTTGGTCCATTCCTTGGCCGCAACATGCTTGTTCCTCTGACCAACGTTGCTTCTCTCGGCTTCATCTTTGCATGCACCATGGCTGGCGTTGCCTGCCTGCGTCTGCGTCAGACTGAGCCAGACCTGCCTCGTCCTTACAAGGTCAACGGTGGTATCGCAGGCATCCTGGCTGCAATTCTTGCTGGTAGTATCATCATCGGCCTGATGGTTGTTCCTTTCAGCCCTGCAGCTCTGAAGCCAGTTGAGTGGATTATCACCATTTCTTGGATTGTCATTGGTATGGCCATCTTCATGATCTTTGGTCGTCAGTCTGAGAAGGCAGCAGCATAAGTTGCTTGCAAGCTCTAAAGGTTTCATCGGTACGTTGAACTAAGCACGTTATTTGTTTCTTTAGTTTGGATTTTTTGCGCCCAAAAAGGGCGGGTGCAAAAAGATAGTATTTATCATTTACTAGAGGGGGAAAGAAATGAGTAAGATTGCTTTTGTAGGCGGAAAGCTCGTTGACGGCACTGGCGCCGCTCCTGTTGAGGATTCTCTTGTCCTCGTAGACGACAAGAAGATCGCTTATGCTGGTCCTCGCACTGAGGTTCCAGAGGGCTATGAGGTCCGTGACATCCAGGGCCGCACCATTATGCCAGGTCTTATCGATACCCACCTGCACTTCTCCGGCAACCTGACCGACAACGATAACGACTGGGTTATCGAGTCCGTTGCTCAGAAGCAGGCATGCGCAGTCAAGCAGTCCTGGGACGCTCTCTCCCACGGTCTTACCACCGTCTGCGAGATTGGCCGCAATGGTATCGCAATTCGTGACCTCGTTAACATGGGCGTCATGGAGGGACCACGTATCTACGCTACTGGCCTTGGCTTCTGCCGCGTTGCTGGTCACGGTGACTGCCACCAGCTCCCACAGGAGATTTCCAAGAATGGTCACCCATGGGGCGATCAGGTAGACGGTCCTTGGGATCTTCGTAAGGCAGTTCGTCGTCGTCTTCGTGAGAACCCAGACGCAATCAAGATTTGGGCTACCGGTGGCGGTATTTGGCACTGGGACTCCGGTCGCGATCAGCACTACTGCTACGAGGAGATCAAGGCAGTTTGCGACGAGGCAGCAATGGTTGGCATTCCTGTTTGGTCACACTCTTACAACAGCTTCTCCGCAGCTTATGACTCCGTCCGTTGCGGCTGCGAGCAGATGATTCACGGCTTCGAGCTTGATGCAAAGACCATGGATCTTATGTGCGAGCAGGGCACCTTCTTTACTCCTACCATCGGCTTCCTGCCAACTTGGTACGGAACTTATCCACCAGAGTGGACTCCAGAGCTTGACGCATTCCCAGGCGATACCGTCGTTGAGAAGGGTCTCAACCGTACATACGAGAACCTCCGTGCTGCTAACGAGCGCGGCGTCACTCTCACCATCGGCTCCGACTCCTTCAGCTTCGTAACTCCTTACGGCTATGTCACCATCGATGAGATGTATGACTTCGTTGAGAAGGCTGGCGTTACCATTCTTGAGACCATCAAGGCTGCTACCCTTAACGGCGCTAAGATGGTTCACCACGAGGATGAGTTTGGCTCCCTCGAGGCTGGCAAGCTTGCTGACCTCCTGGTTGTCAAGGGCGACGTTGCTGCTAACATCCGCGACCTTACCCCAGATAACATGGAAGTTATCATGAAGGAAGGCAGCGAGGTTATTCGCGGCACCTTCTAAGAGGTAAACCAATCCTTTCTGGAGCCCCTATGCAGTCTCTGCATAGGGGCTCTTTTTTGCGTACAGGGATGGCGAGAAACCCGTTGAGGGCTCCGACGTCTATCCGTCGAGATGTTCGTCGAGAAACCCGTCGAGATCTTTAGAACTTCTCGCCTTATCTGTGCATCGTCTATCACAAGGCACTTTAGGGTACATATCAGAAGATTCATTGGGTCAGCGCAAAAGGCGCTGGCTTCTACCTACAGGAGGATTTTTGGCTAGAAAACGCATACATAAAGGAAGCCGTCGTCAGGGACGTGCAAAAGTCTCAAAGCGACCATCGGCGTTGCTTACAGGCACGCTGAGTCTTTCTCGCCCAGGAGTTGCTACCGTAAGCACCCCTGAGGGTACGTATGCGCTGGCAAAGCACGGGATTCATGAGGCAATGCACGGAGATGAGGTCCAGATTTCGCTGGTCTCGGCCAAGGGAAAGACTCCTCTGGCTAACGTGCGCTTTGTGCTTACGCGAGCTACTCAGACGTTTTTGGGTATCTACCACGACGCCGGTCCACTTGGCGCTGTGGTGCCGCTGGATAGTCGCATCCAGCGCGATTTCTTTGTGCTTCCCGAAGATCCTTCTGTTGGGCGTCATTACGTTTTTGAGGGCGACGTGGTTGTCGCGCGCATCACAGAGTATCCAACGCGTAAAAGCGCTGCTGTAGTCACTATCGAGCGCCGCGTGGGATCAGCCGAAGATCTGGACATGAACGTTGAGGCAACTATTGCTTCGTATGGTTTGGCAACGGAATTTCCTATCAAGGCGCTGAGACAAGCCGAGAAAATCTCCGTTGACGCAGATAAAGCCCTTGCAGAAGACGCTTCAAGACACGATTTGCGAGAAGAGCTGTGCATCACCGTAGACCCAGCAGATGCTAAAGATTTTGATGACGCCGTTGGCGCGCGCAAGCTTGAAGACGGTGGCTTTGAGCTGTGGGTTCACATTGCAGACGTGGCTCACTATGTGAGCTGGGATTCTCCCATTGACCTGGAAGCTCGCATGCGCACCTGCTCGGCATATTTAGTGGACCGCGTGTTGCCCATGTTGCCAGAAAAGCTTTGCAATGACGTGTGTTCTCTGCGACCAGCTGAAGATAGGCTGGCCATGTCGGTAAAGATGAAGCTGAGCAACTCAGGCAAGATTCTTGGCGCAACGGCTATGAATTCCGTCATTCGCTCACGAGCAAGACTCAGCTACGACCAGGTAGATAGCTATCTGCAAGGAGACGCTACAGCGCTTGACTCCACCGCGCCTAAGGACGATGCTGGCGCAATCAAAGAAATGATTACCGTGCTCAATCAAATCAGAGCACTAAGAGAAGAAATTCGCGAGAAACGCGGTTCGGTAGATTTTGAAAGCGTAGAGACGCGCGTAGTGCTTGACCAGGATAACAAGCCTATTGGCGTGTCGGTGCGCGAGCGCACTCAAGCAACGGGACTCATTGAGGAAGCAATGCTTGCAGCCAATGAGAGCGTCGCGCACATGCTCAGCCAGCATGACCTAGAGTCGGCATATCGAGTGCATGAGCAGCCTTCTCCAGAGTCACTTAAGCTTGCGGTTACTCCACTTGTGGCGATGGGCGCACTTGAGCCAGATGTTGCGTCTCGTATTGCCATTGGCGATCAGACGGCATTGCAAGAAGCGGTGGAGTCGGTCCACGGTACACGTTATTCTCGCGTGGTAAATGCACAGCTGCTCAGAGCCCAAAAACGAGCCATCTATCTGCCAACCAACCAGGGTCACTTTGCCCTAGGGGCGGATGCGTACTGCCACTTTACCTCGCCAATCAGACGCTATCCCGACGTGATAGTACATCGTACGCTCAAGCGTTTGCTCCGCGGACAGACGGCGTCTCACGCAGAGCTCAGCGCGCTTCCAGATATCTGCAGCACCTGCTCTGAACAGGAGCGAAAGGCAGATACAGCAGCTCGTGCGACGCAAAAGATCAAGCTGGCTGAGTACTATCAGAGTCGTCTGGGAGAAGAAACGTGGGGAACCATTGACGGCTGCGAGCGCTTTGGCCTGTTCATTACGCTGGACGATACCTACGCCGACGGGCTTCTCGCCGTGAGGGATTTGGGTCACGAATGGTATGTATATGATCAGGAGACTCTGGCGCTGATAGGGGAATCAACAGGCAAAACGTATCGTATTGGTGGACGTGTGCGCGTGAAGATTTCTGGCGTAAATGTGGCTCGTGGTCAGATTGATTTGGCACTTGTGGAATAATAAGCAGGTAGATTACGTGCGGGTTTATGAAGTACCCGCACAGATAATTGCATGATTGATATTGAATGATAGGTGAGTAAGATGGCACTTTCGGCACTTTCAGATGAGCTGATGCGCGCTGAAGGCATGATGATGCAGGACCAGAACGAAGAAGCCCTTGAGCTGCTGCTTCGTTTGGCTGAAGACGCTGAGGAATATGTGGATTGCAACTGTCAAACCACAGATGAGGTGCAGTATTTTGCGTTCCCCACGCTGTTTGACCGTTTAGCGTATAGGCGCGTGGAGAACGACCCTCGCAAGCTTGAGGACGTTCATGAGCCGTTTGATCGCCTGTACGGAGACCTTGCAATGGCTTACGTGCGTACTGGCGATTACGAAAACGCCATGAATGCGCTGAAGACTGCCATTCGTTGGAATCCAATGAACTGCGGATTTAGGCTTGATTTGGCTGACCTGTTTAAGATTGCAGGAGATATTCGTGAGCATATTGCCCTAACATTTGGCGTCTTTGAGCGCGCAAGCGAGGCAAGGCATCTGACCAGGGCGTTTTTGAACTTTGCTGCGTGGTTTGAGGCTCAGGGTAGGCTTGAGCAGGCTGCAGCATGTCTGAGGGCTGCTCGTCGCTTTGAAGTCAAGGACGGTGCTCTTGAGGCTGCGCTTGACCAAGCTGCAGGCACCCCTAAAGACCCTGATGGTCTTACCGATGAAGAGGCAAACGACCTGCTTGAGGTAGAGGGTCTGCCAACAGGTGCCAACGCCGAGATTGCGGTTTGCCTGCTGATGTGTGCGCAGGATTGCGCCGCCATGGGCGACGGAGCTACCGCAACTGAGATGACCATTCGCGCTCGCGATCTTGTGGGCGAGCAGGCGGCTCTTACGCTTCTGCAGCTTGTCCGCGACGCCGCAATCTCCGAAGGCTTCACCGCAGGTGGCAATCCCGTATCTGCTGACGCGACAGGCAATGCATCTGGCAAGAAAACCGATGCAGCTGAAACTTCAGATGGGGAAGGCAAGTAAGTATGGCCGAGACCCAGGGAAAACAGCAGGGTAAGAAGTCGATTGCGCGCAATCGCTCAGCTCGTCATGAGTACGAGATTGGCGAGACCTTTGAGTGTGGCCTGGTGCTTACTGGCACCGAGGTCAAGAGCCTGCGCGAGCGTGGCTGCCAGCTGACCGACACGTTCTGCCTCATTCGCGACGGCGAGGCGTGGATTCACGGCATGCACCTGCACCCGTACACAAACGGTGGTGTGTGGAACGTTGACCCAGATAGAAAGCGCAAGCTGCTGCTTCACCGCAGGCAGATTGACTATCTTGACGGAAAGCTTCGCCAGAAAGGTTTGGCGCTGGTTCCGCTTGAGATTTACTTTGACGAGCATAACCGCGTCAAGTTGCTGATTGCGCTTTCGCAGGGTAAAAAGCTCTACGACAAGCGTGCGTCTGCGGCCAAGCGTGATTCTGACCGCGAGATTCAGCGAGCTCTCAAGGAGCGCAGCCGCTAGTAGCGCGTCGCTGTCTCACGCGAGCGCATCGCCGGAAGCGGCTGGCGCTCGGAGCACGCCGAACTTCTCGCCAAAATATTTTCATGCGAATTTTATGAGAATCATTCCTATTTTCGGAATAATGTTTTAGAATCACTCAAGGTTTGTTACTATCTGTATGAGCATTTAACCGCGGATAAGGGCCACGGTTAGTTGCCATCCGCGTTAATTGCGCGAATAGAAGGAAAAGCGCGTCAGCGCTTGGAGAGAGGAATAAAAATGGCAGAGACTACTTACAAGTTTGTTTGCACCGTTTGTGGCTATGAGGTCGAGGTCGACACTCCAGAGCTTCCTGAGGACTATGTTTGCCCAGTTTGCGGCGTTGGTCCTGAGATGTTCGAGCTCGTCGAGGAGTAAACTCCCCCACAAATTAGTCAGATAGGTTATCTGTGCAAGATTGCACTTTGGTAACCTCTTTGATGATCACCCAAACAAAATCGTAAAAGCGATGTAGCATTTAACCTGCATCGCTTTTCGTATACGCCTGCGTAATATGTGCCGTGGATGTACGCAATGTGGTTGGAGTGGTTTTGAAGCACGCGTTACAAATGTCAGATTCGGTGGAAGTTGCTGCATTTTTGGCCTTCTCAGGCGGAGTTATGGACGCCTATTCCTACCTGGTGCGCGGCGGTGTTTTTGCCAACGCTCAGACCGGAAACTTGCTGCTTTTGGGCGTAAATCTGACCAGCGGATCGTTTGAAAAGTGCCTCAAATACGCTCTTCCAGTTTTGGCATTTGCTCTAGGTATTGCGGTTTCGTACGCCATTCGAGCTATTGCGCGAGAAGAACATCTGCACTGGAGACAGCTTGCGGTTATCGTGGAGATTGTGCTCCTGAGCATTGTTTCTCTGCTTCCAACAGACATGAATCTGCTGGCAAACAGTCTGACATCTCTTGCATGCGGCATTCAAGTTCAGGCGTTTAGAAAGCTCCACGGACACGCGTTTGCCACAACCATGTGCATTGGTAATCTTCGCGGCGGAACGCAAGAAATAGCCGCATATATGCATACGCACGAGCCTGTTCATATTGAGACCTCGCTGCTCTATTTTGGAACTATTTTCTGCTTTGTAGCTGGTGCGGTGGTGGGTAACTTGTTTATTCCGCTGATGGGCACTCATATGATTTGGCTCTCACCTGCGGCACTTCTTGTGGTTATTCTGGTCATGTTTATTGATCGCGAGAAACAAGTTCTAGAAGCTCACGGTAAGTCTGCAAAGTAAGTCGCAAAAAGCCGAAAAGTAAACCGTAAAGAAACCCACAAAGTAAACCGTTCCCAAAATAGTCATATCTTTTTTGAAAGAATGGCAGTTCATGGGGTATACTCTCTACACTTTGAATTGCAGGCAGCGACACACGCGCTCGCAATTCAGGAACATTGAAAACTGCATGGTGGCAGTTTCTCTCATTATTGGGGGTGACTGGATTCGACAAGGTGAGTTTGCGGTGGGCAGCAAGCCGTGGTCTCCTCGCCACGTAAAACAGGGGTAACGTCAAATTGAATTGACAACACTCTTACTTTTGAGCCTCGTATGGCTCTCGCTGCTTAATTTAGTTCAGCGCGTCTAACTGGGATTTTCTCCTGTTCTCAGGGTGACGTCATTTTAGGGAGATGCTTGTAAGGACGTAGTTGGTATGCCTTACAAAAAGATTGATCCAACTGGAGTACCAAACGCCTGTTACTAAGTGTGCGGTACTTGAGACTTAATTAGTAACTGAGCTTGGAGACACCTGCCTAGGATTTGCTTTGGACCGGAGTTCGATTCTCCGCACCTCCACCATACATTCGTTACTCATGAATGGCGAGAAACCCTGCGATTCATGAGTACTTTTTTAAACGCAACATTGTGTTGCACGTCTGCAAAAAAGCCGTACTCCGATGTATTTGGAGTGCGGCTTTTGCTGTTCATGATTTATTTTTACGTTGGCGTTTGTTTTTTACTCGTTTAGCGGAAAGTCATAGGCTACGGGCAGTTGAGGGGGTAATATTTAGTTAGCAAAATCTAACAAATACCAAAAGGCAAGTTCAGACATCATTTTCTGCACGTATAGTCCATCGCGTTGGTGGATTGCTTTTCAAATCAAATGACGCCGGGGATAGAAAATAGAATCGAGGCGAAGCAATGTCAAAGAGCGCTTCAAAGTTTCAAAAAGTGCTGATGTCGTGGGTGTATCGCGGCAAAGAAATATTTAAGCCCCTTAACACGGGTTCCATTGATGAGCACGTGAGGTGCATACGTGAGTATGTGGCCAATATTTTCTTCTACACTAAAGGCAGTACTACCATCATGATTGACGCAGGGTACAGCTATGATCGCCTGCAAGAAAAGATGGACTGGCTGGGAATTGACCCTAAGGCAATCGAGCATATTCTGATCACTCACCTAGATACCGATCATATTGGCGCAATTGAGTCGGACAGTGACCAGCTTTTCAGTCACGCACAGGTTTATATTGGCGATGTTGAAAATAGGTATTTAACAGGAGAAGTTCGTCGCCGTGTAATGAATGGCTGGTTTAAGCTGCCAAAGGTGATTATTCCAAATAAAAAGACACTTCTGCACGACGGGGAAGTGTTTGAAATTGATGGCATAAAAATCGAAACAATTCTTGTCCCCGGTCATACCTGGGGTCACGTGGTGTACCTGATTGATGACGAATATCTATTCTCTGCCGATACCATCTGGCTGGGAGCAGACGGCGGTTATAGCTTTATCAATAAGCTTGCAGAAGACAATAAACTGGCTGTTGAATCGCTTGCAAAACTTGAGGGTATTCTGCGTGAGCGTGGACTTAATCCCAAAATTATCACCGGGCATACAGGCTGGGCAGATGACATCAACTTTGTCTTTGCTCATACCGATGAGGTGTGTAACGTCAACAAACCAGTCAAAGTTCATGACCCCAAAGCTCCCTACGACGCATATGACGAGCGTGATGATATTCGTGAAAGTGCAGTTAGCACGCCGCTTCTGCCCTGTAATAGGTAATGCTGAAGCAACGGAAACATACGATAATCGCATGTCAGGACTCTGTCAGAAATGGCAGAGTCTTTTTGTGCCATTAGAAAGAAGTTAAAGTTTTTAGAATTTCTCGTTGACATATTCTACAAGTGGAATTACTATCTTAGTAAGATATTCAACAAGTGGAATATAAGGAGATGAGAGATTTGCTGAAGCAGGGAATTCTTGGTCTCTTGAATTATGGAGATATGTCCGGCTACGAGATTAAAACTATCTTTCAACAGTCGCTTAATTACTTCTGGACTGCTCAGACAAGCCAGATCTATAGAGAGCTGCAGGCGCTAGAAAAAGATGGCTGGGTCACCGCAACGCTGGTTGCCCAGAAAGGAAAGCCGGATAAGAAGGTTTTCTCGATAACTGAAGCCGGTAAAGAGGAGCTGAACAGGTGGCTGAGGGAAGACTCTCAGGCCTCGGTGCTGCGCATTCCGCTTTTGATGCAGACGTTTTTTAGGGGCGAGTGCTCCTACGAGGAAAACCTTGCGTTCTTTAAACGAATCGCAGATAACGCCTCGTCGTTTCCTGGCGGAAGTGAGCTAGCAACGGGCGCAGTAGCCGCTTATGCAGCGCAAATGGGTGACCCAGAGAAGGCGTTGTTCTGGAAATTTACTATCGAGTACGGCAAGATGCACGAGGAAATGCTTAGAGCATGGAGCGAGAAGTGCATGAAGGAGCTGGAGGCGCAGCATGAACATTCTGCTCATTAATGGCAGTCCCAAGGGTAAAGCCAGCAATTCTCTGCGTCTTGCAAAGAGCTTCATCGAGGGTATTTCCGAGCAGCACGTCAATGAAGACGTGACTGTTGAGCAGCTCAACGTTGCCACCATGGACATCAAGCCTTGCAAGGGATGCTTCCACTGCTGGAAGAACACGCCCGGTAAGTGCATTATGTCGGACGACGAAGAAACGGTCATTCAAAAGCAGCTTTGGGCCGATCTGGTTATTTGGAGTTTCCCGCTTTACTACTTCAACGTGCCTGGACTGCTGAAGAACCTTATTGACCGCCAGCTCCCCATGAGTCTGCCCTTCATGAGCGACGCAAAGAGGGGATATGGAAGTGGCGCTCACGAGTCTCGCTACGACATGTCCGGCAAGAAGCACGTTCTAATCTCTACCTGCGGATTTTATTCGTCAGAGGGTAATTACGACAGCGTTACCAAGATGTTTGATCACATTCTTGGTCAGGGCACCTACGAGAGCATTTTCTGTGGTCAGGGCGAGCTCTTCCGCGTAAAGGAGCTTTCTGCACGTACCGACCAGTACCTTGCGCTTGTCAAAAAGGCTGGTACTGAGTATGCCAAGGGCGGCATTTCTAGTCAGACACGGGCCGAGCTCAAAGTTTTGCTGTATCCAAAAGAGATGTTTGAGCAGATGGCGGACGCAAGCTGGGGAATTTCTCGCGATACAAGCACTCAGAGCAGCACAAACGCTGGCGAGAAACCCGTTGAGCAGGTGCCGTTTGACCATATCTTCACCTCCCAGATGGCGGCTTTGTACGACAAAACGGCTTACGACGGAAAAGATCGCGTGCTTGAGATGAACTACACCGATCTTGGTCGGAGCTACCAGATTCTGCTGGGCAAAGACGGCAGTAAGGTCTTTACTAACGGTAGCCTCACTACCACCACAAAGCTCAACACTCCGTTTGAGGTCTGGCAGTCTATTTCTCGTGGCGAGATTAGCGGACCAGAGGCGCTGGGTAAGCATCTGTATACCGTTGAGGGCGATTTTTCCTTCATGATTGATTGGGACAAGTATTTTGGTCCTACGCCTGGTAGTTCAACTAATGCTGCGCAGGACGCGTTGGCTAAAGAAGCGGGCAACGCACAGAAAAATCCGCAGATGATTACGATGCTGCTTCCTTGGATTACCTTCTGGACCGCAACGTCGTTTGACTCTCAGGTTGGCGCCATGATTACGCTGCTTGTTACTGCTTTGATGCCGCTTATTATGAGGAACTTCAAGTTCACCATCTGGGACAGAATTTCATTTGCTCTGGTCGGAGCATTGTCTGCGGGCGTTTTTATGAGTGGAAATGGCGACAGTAATCTTATTGTCAATTTGGGTTACCTAGCTTTTGGCCTTATGTGGTTGGCTTCGTGCCTGACCAAAGAACCTCTCTGCGCTGCTTACGTTAAGTACAGCTACGGTGGGGATAGTGCTTACAACAATCCGCTGTTCATGAAGACAAATTATATTTTGGCTGCATGTTGGGGCGCTATGTACGTTTTAACTGCCATTTGGAGCTGGTTTGCAGTTCAGAATGGAGTGGGCGGCATTTTGGTTGTCGTGAACAACCTGGTTCCTATTGGAATGGGCTTGTTTACTGCGTGGTTCCAAAAGTGGTATCCAGCTAAGATGGCAAGCGGAAAGTAAGCAATTCAATCCACTACAAACTCCTACACATCAAAAGAGAGGTAGTTCATATGCGGGTGATTATGATTCTGTAGCGTGTTAGCGTTGGCTTTTAGGCCTGGCCCACAAAATAGCGCAGCTTTGGTAGGTTCTGCCGAAGAATCGACATGTTCCTAATCAAGATAGCTAGGCAGCTAGGCGGTCGCACTGCCTGATATGCATCTCTATGCATAAACTTCATCTA
>NZ_JDFG01000022.1 GCF_000565075.1 Atopobium sp. BS2 | reverse complement strand
TTAGGAACATGTCAATTCTTCGGCAGAACCTACCAAAGCTGCGCTATTTTGTGCGCCAACCTAAAAGCCGACGCTAACACGCTGCAGAATCATAATCACCCACAATGAACTGCCTCCCATTTCTTGGACACGAGAAATGGGAGGCAGTTCAACATGAGAGGTTTAAATTTAACTTCCAGTCCTATTTGCTACTGTCTTGCTTTAACCTCAGCAACAAGCTGATCAGCAGGCACCTGTACCTGCTCGTGAGACTCCATATCACGAAGGGTTACCGCACCGGCTTCAACCTCATCTGGACCAATAACCACGCAAAGCGTTGCGCCCATCTTATCTGCCTGCTTAAACTGAGCCTTCAGCGAACGACCCGTACGATCAGCCTCGCATCTAATGCCAGCCTCACGCAATGCCAGCACGGTATCAAATACAACAGGAGCCTGATCAGCGCCTGCGCAAGCAACATACACACAGCTTGGAGCTGCGGGCTCAGCTGCAACACCAAGAGCTTCCAGCGCCAGCATAATGCGCTCAAAGCCAACAGCAAATCCAACGCCTGGGGTTGGCTTTCCGCCTTCAAGCTCAACAAGACCGTCATAACGGCCGCCACCGCCGATAGCGCCAACGCCAGCGTTTGGAATCTCTACCTCAAAAACAGTACGTGTGTAGTAATCCAAACCGCGAACAAGCGTTGGATCTTCAACATACGAAATACCAGCAGCGTCCAGATATGCCTTGACCTGCTCATAGTGAGCACGACAATCATCACACAGGTTGTCAGAAATCAGTGGAGCGTCCTTCATAACCGCGTGACAGCTCTCGTTTTTGCAGTCAAATGCACGAAGTGGATTAATCTCCGCACGCTCAAGACAGTCCTCACACATCTCATCCTTGTGATCAAGAATGAACTGCTTGACCTTCTCGCGATATGCAGGGCGGCACTCCGCGTCACCCATGGAGTTAATCATGAGCTTCATATCAGCTGGCAAGAAACCCATCTGCTCGTAGAACTTCATCAACATGATGATGGACTCTGCATCAGCAGCTGAATCTGAGGCTCCAAGCCACTCGACACCTACCTGGTGGAACTGGCGCAGACGGCCTTTCTGAGGACGCTCTCCCCTGAACATTGACTCGGCATACCAAAGTTTTGCAGGAGTTCCTCCCTGTGGCACAAAGTTGTGCTCAACGGCAGCACGGACCACACCAGCAGTTCCCTCAGGACGCATAGCCATACGCTGACGAGGCTTAAGACCGGACTCATTGCCGGCAGCCAGCAAATCATCAAGTAGCGCGCCTGAAAAAACACGGAACATCTCTTTGCGTACTACATCGGTTGACTCACCAATACCGTGAACAAAGGTGTCTACCTGCTCAAGTGCAGGAGTCTCAATGCGGTCAAAGCCATAAGTACCAAACAGATGGCGGGCAACATCTTGCATATGCTCCCAAGAGCGCATATAGCCGCCGTAAAGATCTTCGGTACCTTGAATTCTCTGACCCATGAATCCTCCTTGTTACAAACATAGATGTTTCTAGTTTACCCATGAGAGACAGCTCTGGCGCAGAAAAGCTTTTATAACTTTTGAAACCTATGAAAAAATCCGATTATTTTCTAGAAAACGTGAAAAAGTGCGTATGTGAGGGTTGCTTTTTAATTCCTACCATTTAGTATGAATTAGCGGATTTTGGGGTATGACAAAAACATCGGTGACATTGGCGTTTGTCTTTGCCACAAAACCGCACTAGCACAAGGTTTTGCTCGCCCTAGAGCTGCCCAAACTTGCTAGTCACAAACGTATCACGTGCTTGCACGTAGAGGTATTTGGAGTGATTTATGGCAACTGAGCTACTCCGTGTAAACGGAATTTCTGCAGGTACCGAGGAGAAATCCATCCTGCATTCAATTGATCTGAGCATTGGTGATGGCCAGGCTCACGTTCTGATGGGACCTAACGGCGCAGGTAAATCAACACTTGGCCGCGTCATTATGGGTGATCCTACCTATAAGATTACCGAAGGTTCTCTTATCTTTAACGGCGAGGATGTAACTGAGCTTGCTGCAGATAAGCGCTCCCTTGCGGGCATCTTCCTCTCCTACCAGGCACCTGTTGAGGTTCCTGGCGTTCCTCTTTATTCATTCCTGCGTACCATTACACAGATGCGCCCTGAGCTTAAGATGACTGCTCGTCAGTTCCGTCAGCGTGTTGGTCAGATTTCTGATCACCTTGAGCTTGACCAGGGCTTCTTGATGCGTGAGCTTAACGTTGGCTTCTCTGGTGGCGAGAAGAAAAAGGTTGAAATGCTCCAGCTTCTGCTGCTTCAACCTAAGCTTGCCATTCTCGACGAGACAGACTCTGGCCTGGACGTTGACGCGCTCTCCGTTGTCTCAAAAGGCATTCAGGCTTATCGCGAGACCTGCGGCGGCTCTCTGCTCATCATTACTCACAACACCCGCATTCTTGAGCGCCTTGAGATTGACCGCACTCACGTTATGGTTAAGGGTCACCTGGTGGCAGATGGTCCTGCTGACATCATCAACCAGATTGACCACGAGGGCTTTGAGCGTTTTGAGAGCCAGACTGATGAGGGCGGTGCTAACTAGTGAGCGAGAAGAAGCGATCTGAGGTCGCTGACGTAGACCGCTCGCTCTACGACTTCACCAAGTCCGAAGAGGGTTACGAGCGCTACGATGATGGCCTTACGCCAGAAATTGTGCGTGCTATTTCCGAGAAAAAAGAAGAACCCGAGTGGATGCTCCAGATGAGGTTGTCGGCCCTGGAAACCTATCACCAGCGCCAGATGGCTACCAACTGGGGACCTTCTATTGCAGGTCTGGATTTGAATCATATCTCCACGTATGTCTCGCCAAAGACTCAGGAGGCAAATAGCTGGGACGACGTACCTGAGGATATTAGGGATACCTTTGATCGTCTGGGAATTCCACAGGCAGAGGCAGAGAGCCTTGCTGGTGTTGGTGCTCAGTACGATTCTGAGATTGTCTATCACAACATGCGTGAGGAAGTTGCTGAGCAGGGTGTTATTTACACCACTATTGAGGATGCTCTACATGATCCACAGTGGGAGCCCGTTGTTAAAGAGTACTTTGGCAAGCTGATTCCTCCTTCAGACCACAAGTTTGCGGCGCTGCACTATGCCGTGTGGTCTGGCGGTTCTTTTGTCTATGTTCCTAAAAATGTCACTCTGGACTACCCACTTCAGAGTTACTTCAGACTGAATGCTCAGGGTGCTGGCCAGTTTGAGCACACGCTTATTATTGTTGAGGAAGGTGCTGACCTGCACTTTATTGAGGGTTGCTCCGCACCTAAGTACTATGCAGCAAACCTCCATGCAGGAGCTGTTGAACTCTTTGTTAAGGACGGCGCTCGTCTGCGCTACTCGACCATCGAAAACTGGTCCAAGAACATGTACAACCTCAACACCAAGCGCGCCATTATTGGCAGCAATGCAAAGATGGAGTGGGTCTCGGGCTCTTTTGGTAGCCACGTTTCCTACCTCTACCCTTCTACAATCATGAACGGCGATTCTTCTAACTGCGAGTTCACCGGTATTACGTTTGCAGGCGCTACGCAGGACCTGGATACAGGCTGCAAGGTGATCATCAACGGCTCCAATAACTCGGCAAACGTTGACACTAAGTCCATCTCCAAGGACGGTGGCGTCAACACCTTCCGCTCTACAGTTACCGTTGGACGCAAGGCAGAAAACGCTCGCGTGGCATTCTCGTGCCAGTCTCTGATGCTGGATAACATCAGCCGTTCCGACACCATCCCAGAGATGGATGTCCGCAATGCGACTGCTCAGATTGGCCACGAGGCAACTATTGGCCGCATTTCTGATGACACCGTTTTGTACCTGATGAGCCGCGGTTGCTCTGAGGCTGAGGCTCGCACCATGGTAGTAAACGGATTTGCAAACCCTGTCTCAAAGGAGCTCCCAATGGAGTACGCCGTTGAGATGAACAACCTGATTAAACTTGAGATGGAAGGAGCGATTGGTTAATGGATAACGTTTTGATTAATCGCGCCAACGTTCCTGCAGCTCAGACATGGAACCGTCTACGCGCAAACTCACTGTCAGTTACCGTCCCTAATCACGCTGACGCAGGCAAAGTCTACCTGCCTCTGCCTCGCCTTTTTGAGCGCATTGAGTGTGGAATGGGCCAAGAGGTTACTGACTACGTAGAGTCACAGGCATTCAAGTCTGATTTCTACAACGTTCCCGCTCGTACCAAGCGAGATGAGCCTATTGTTGTTGCTGTTTCTGCAGCTCAAAATCAGTGTGCTAACACCGGCATCATTGTACGCGAAGGTGCCGAGGCTACCGTAGTCATCGCAGCGTTTGCAGGCGATGTTGACGGCGACGCACCTACAGGCAGCGACGCGAACGACGATGCGCTTCCAACCAGCGCTGCGCTCACCCGCATTGTGGTTGAGGCTGGTGCAAAACTGCACCTTATTGAGATGCTTGGCGTCAATGAGGGCCAGCAGCACCTTGAAAGCGTTGGCCTTGAGATTCACCAGGACGCTGCTGTTGACGTTAAGCAGTACGCTCTGGGTGGATCAACCATCGGTCTTGGCCTTACCGCCAACTTAGTTGGCGCTCAAGCTCGCCTTGACCTTAACAATCGCTATCACGCTACTCACGAAGAGACGCTTGATATTAACCACCTGGTACGCATGCGTGGTACCTCTACGCGCGCGCTGCTCACCGAGTCCGGCGTCCTTAACGAGGCAGCTAAGAAGACGCTTCGCGCAACTATCGATCTTGTCCGCGGTGCAAAGGATGCCCAGGGCAACGAGATTGAAACGGTCATGATTCTTGGTGACGACGTTGTCAACAAGACCATGCCTGCTATTCTCTGTGATGAAGACGACGTTGCTGGTAACCACGGCGCTACCATCGGATCCGTCTCCCCTGAGCAGCTTGATTACCTTGCGGCTCGAGGACTTTCTCACCAGGCTGCTGAGCAGATGTTTATACGCGCTCTTTTTGAAGACGCCATCATCAACGCGCCTGAGGAGATTTCTCACCGCGTGGCTGTTGAGCGTTGCGAGGCTGAGCTGGGCGCAGAAATTGCTCACGACTATGACGGATCTGCAGCTAGTGACGACGCAGCTGGCAACTCCCTGGCTGCCAGTGATGGCAGGAATTCCGACGCTGAAGCCGATTCCAGCAAAGGTGGTGTCGCGTAATGACCGACGCAGAAGTTGCTCAGATTACCGATAACCCTTACAAGGCAGATTTTCCAATTCTGGCAGCAAACCCCGAGGTAGCTTACTTGGACAGCGCTGCTACTTCTCAGCGCCCCCGTGCGGTTATTGAGGCGCAGTCTGGCTTCTACGAGACCATGAACGCAAACGCACTGCGCGGATTGTACCGTTGGAGTGTAGAAGCAACCGCAGCTATCGAGGGAGCTCGTGCTTCGATTGCAAAGTTCATTGGCGCTGTCGATAAAAATGGCAAGCCAGAAAGCCAGCAGATTATCTTTACGCGCAACACTTCTGAGGCGCTTAATCTGGTTGCTTCAAGCCTTGGCCGCTATGCACTCAAGCCAGGCGATGACGTGGTCATTTCCATTATGGAGCACCACTCCAATATCATCCCATGGCAGCAGATTTGTAAAGCTACCGGCGCTAACCTGGTGTACCTGCGCATGAATTCGCAGTACCAGATTACGCCTGAAGAGATTGCGTCAAAGATTACCGAGCGCGCAAAGATTGTGTCTGTCACACACGTCTCCAACGTGCTGGGCACCCGCAATGACATCAAGGCCATTGCCAAGCGCGCTCACACTATGGGCGCCTACATGGTTGTCGACGCCGCCCAATCCGCACCTCACATCCCTATTGATGTGCACGATCTTGACTGCGACCTGCTAGCTTTCTCGGCACATAAGATGTGTGGACCTATGGGTATTGGCGTACTCTGGGGTCGCGCTGAACTGCTTGATGCCATGCCACCGTTCCTTACCGGTGGCGAAATGATTGATTCCGTCACCGAAACCAGCGCTGTTTGGGCTCCTGTTCCCGAGAAGTTTGAGGCAGGCACGCAGGACGCCGCAGGTATCTATGCTACCGGCGCCGCTGTCGAATACCTCAACGGCTTGGACATGGCAAAAATCGAGAAGCGAGAAGAACTTCTCGCCAGGTACTTAGTGCAGCAGCTGTGCACGCTGGACTTTGTTGACATCGTTGGCTCTAAGCTGGGACAAAACCACGTGGGCGCTGTGGCCTTTAACGTGCGCGGCGTTCATCCACACGACGTCTCGAGCATCCTAGACATGAACAACGTTTGCATTCGCGCTGGTCATCACTGTGCCGAGCCGCTTTTGATTGAGTTGCACGAGTCCAGCACCTGCCGCGCATCCGTTGCGTTCTACAACGATAAACACGATATTGACCAGCTCGTCGAGGGTCTTAACCAGGTATGGAAGATCTTTGGCAGCGCGGTCAGCAACAAATAAAACAAGGAGTTGAAATAAGTGGCAGCAAACGACCTGTATAACGCTGAGTTTATGGACCACGTTTCTCACCCCGATTACAAATACCAGATGGACAACCCAACCGTCTCCCACGAGGGCGTCAACCCTTCTTGTGGCGATGAGCTCACGTTTTCCGTGCGTATTGAGGATGGAAAGATTGCCGAGGCTGCTTTTGTGGGCAGCGGATGTGCGATTTCTCAGGCTTCGGCCGACATCATGAGCGATCTGATGATTGACCGCACCCCAGAAGAGGCCATTGAGCTTTGCAAACTCTTTGGACGCATGATTCGCGGAGAAGAGACCGACGAGGCTGTGCTTGACCAGCTGGAAGATGCTAACATCCTGCACGACATCGCTCACATGCCCGCACGCGTTAAGTGCGCCGAGCTGGCATGGCATACGCTCGAGGAGATGCTTGAGGCCCACAACAGCGGTTCTGCCGCAGCCGGTGCGTCTACCACCGAGGACGGCACCGAGAGCAAGCGCGCTGAGGACGGCGAGTAGCCGTGGCTGGAATGTTCTCTACAAAGGGAATGTACGCACTCCGCGCAATGGCTGACCTAGCTGTTCACGAGGGATGGGTCTCGCTGGGCGACGTTTCCGAGCGCCAGAACATCTCGCGCAAGTACCTTGAGCAGGTCATTGCCCTGATGCACAAGGCTGGATACGTCGAGAGTCTGCGCGGAAAGGGCGGCGGCTATCGCCTCACGCGCAAGCCCGAGGACTACACGCTAGGTGAGATTCTTCGCGCAGCCGAAGGAAATCTTGCGCCCGCTAGCTGCTTGAACTGCACAAACACCACCCTCTGTCCCCAGATGGAGTCCTGCACCACCATCAACATTTGGCGCGACCTTGGCCGCATGACCTCCAGTTTCCTGGACAGCAAGACGCTCGCGGACATCGCCCGCAACGAAGGCAACATGCACGTCTCCCCCGCCGACAACCCTACCGCTGAGTAAGCGTTTAAGCTGCGGTTTTATTGTCGTGTGCGGTGGTGCTTTCATGGCAAGAGGGCTCTGGAGTGTACCGGGTTTCTCGCGAGAAGGGCGCACCAGGAGTCCGGCGAATGCAAGCCGAGTGCGCGCTGGATGCAAGCCGAGTGCGAGCCTGAAAATTACATCAAGTCTGAACAATTTGCCGGTTTTTCTCACCATGTCTGAGTGATTTGCCGGTTTTTCTTACCAAGTCTGAGTGAATTCACTCAGACTTGGTGTGACTTTCAGGCTCTGATTTCCTATTCCTTAAAGAATTTCATTGCAGATTTAAGCCCGACTTACTTAATCTTTTCCAGCTCCTTCCATAATTTAATTCTTTTCCCTCTTTCAATTTGCCTTTGTTTTGAAGATGTATGTCTTCTTGGCAAATTTAATCTAGAGCGAATGACTGTAAATAGATTGTCCATAAAAACAATGTCGTCATATTCATTTTTGCTAATTACAAACTCTTCTATGCCAGCAGCTAAAAGTTCATTACTTCGTTTGTAGTCTCTACCTGCAATCTCAATTGATTCATGAACAGATCCATTATATTCAAGTGCTACATTTTGAGTACCTCGTGCATTTGATACACCGCTGGACAGAAGTAGATCGATTGCACGATTTTTCTTTTGAGATTTGATACCTGACATGTTTTGTATCTCAAATTCTTTGTTTAACTCAACGCATGGAATAGCATATCCACCTTTATACACTGGCATTAAAGCTCGAAGTGCAAGTTTAGCCTCCATCGGGGAAGCTGCATTTTCAACAGACAAATCTGCCGCAGCCTTTACTTTTCTAAAAGATCTAGCACCTTTCTTTTTGCTGAGATATGCAAGTAATTCTGACTTTTTGAAAAGAGGCGAATACCAATTTGACTGCAATTCTCCTGTTGACGCATCAATAACAAAACGTCCTTGGAATTCTGAAATGAGGAGCACTAGTTCTAACAGACTCAATTTAGAAGCCATTTGAAACAGCAATTCGAATGGAGATGAAATTAAAACTGAAAAGCTGCTTATATTCAGTTTTATTACAGAGTCAAGCGAAGCACATGTATCAACATGAAAATGAATTCCTTCATAAGCACAGGAATTCTTTTTATTGCTCACAGTAATTTCAACTGGATTTTTAAGTTCAATACCATAATCTACTAGCAACTCGGCATTAATAGCTCTAACCAAATCACGATAAGGAATATCATCTTTGGTCAGTAATTGTCTAGCATCTAAATTGAACTTATTCAGATACTCATTAAATCCATGCATTAAGAGTTCGTGTCTCCGTGTTCGCAAAGCACGATAAATTTGTAGAGCAGATGTATGTGAAAGGTAATATTCCATATGGAAATAGTATTTCTAAAAGTCAAATAAACAAAACAACAAAAAACCTACTGATATTTGATTAATACGTTATTTCCGCAGATAGATTAAAAACACCTTCAAATATCATCTTTTAAAAGTCCTGCTACAAAGATTAGACCACTTAAATAAATGTACTTTCTCAATTTCATGACAAATAAGTGACAAAATTAGAATTCCATAATTTAACTGAGTATTCTTCTCAATGCTGCATGACGCAAATGAGCATTACATGTTAATTGACACTAGTTTGAAATGCGAACTGGATTAAGCAGCTTGCGCACTTCTCTTTCATGAAACCGAGCCTGAATTGTTTAACAAGTCTGAACAAAATCACTCAGATAAGGCGAGAAAAACAGGCAAATTACTCAGACATGGTGAGCAAATCCGGCAAATCGTTCAGACTTGGCGAGAAAATCAGGCTCTCATCAAATGTATCTCGCGAGAAGGACGTACCAGGCGCACGTCTTTCGCACATGCTAGCCCAACAAAAAACGGACCTGGAGAAAATCCAGGTCCGTCTCTTTAACTAGCTGCGAGCGTGCGACGCTTCGATGCGCGCCCAGCGTATGCTGCAGGTTAGTTCCAAGCCTTACCGTCGGAACCAAACTCGCGGATGAGCTCCTTGGTGCGCTCGACAATTGCCTCGCGACCAGGCTTCAGAAGCTTACGAGGATCGTAGCCCTTGCCGTTGTCAACAAGGCCAGCCTCAACGTACTTCTTGGTTGCCTCAGCAAAGACAAGCTGAAGATCGGTGTTGACATTGATCTTGGAAATGCCCATAGAGATAGCCTTCTGAACCTGCTCTACAGGAATGCCGGTGCCACCGTGAAGAACAAGTGGAAGATCGCCAACGCGCTCCTTGATAGCCTTGAGCTGGTCGAAGGAGAGGCCCTCCCAGTTAGCTGGATAGATACCGTGAATGTTGCCGATGCCGCATGCAAGGAAGTCAACGCCCAGGTCAGCAATCTTTGCGCACTGCTCAGGATCAGCAAGCTCGCCCTTAGCGGTTACGCCGTCCTCAGTGCCGCCGATGCCGCCGACCTCAGCCTCAACAGAAATACCCTTTGCGTGAGCTGCCTTTACGACCTCTTCGGTGCGCTTAAGGTTGGTCTCAAAATCAGGCTCGTGAGAACCATCGTACATGATGGAAGTAAATCCAGCCTCGATGCACTTGAATGCATCCTCATATGAACCGTGGTCAAGGTGAAGAGCAACTGGAACAGTGATGTTCTTGTCCTCAACAAGACGACGAACCATGTCTGCAACAACGCGGTAGCTTACCTGCCACTTTGCTGCGCCGCTGGTGCACTGAATGATGACAGGAGACTGAAGCTCTTCTGCTGCATCAAGGATTGCTGCGGTCCACTCAAGGTTGTTCTCGTTGAATGCGCCGATGCCATAGTGGCCCTTCTCGGCACTCTGGAGCATGGCTTTTGCGCTTACAAGCATGCTAAACCTCCGTTTGACGGAAAACTGATACATGTAAATGATACCTTGTTTCATCCCCTTTGATACGGTCGTTTTTAACAAATACATGGCGAGAAACACGCGCATAAGAAAATCGCTTAGTTACTCACAGAACTTCTCGCCATTTCCGACACTGAAGTTGTATGTTGGATGAAACTTAATGCCCTCTGATGTTGCGATTTAGCGACGAAACATTACATCTTCACAAAAATGAGGTAGGCTATCAGTTCGAAGAAAGGAGCATCTTGTGAGCTATAAGCACTTTGATGCAGACAAAACTCGATTAGCTTCGCCTGCTCAGTCTACAGATGAGGCAACAAACGAGAAGCCCAGCCTTCTTAAGGACGTCTCAATTACCCAAATTTTGGCAACATCGCTTGCCGCGGTGACTGCGTTTGTACTGTCAAACCAGATTGGTATTGCAGGCTCGATTATCGGCGTGGCCGTTGGTGCCGCCGCCTCGGCGCTTGCTTCGCAGATTTACCAGAACGTTATCAGGCGCTCCACGCATAAATTCCGCGCTGGCGACAACGATGAATATAACCAGCAGGCATATCCAAACAGCAGCCAAACAACGCTTGAAGGCACACAATATATGCCTCGAGCACAATATGCACCTTCTCGCGATTTTTATCCCAGCGCTGACTCTGGTACAGGGCAGTCGTCACAGGTAAATCGCACGCCAACACTGTCTCGCAAGCGCGTAAGAGCGCTGACTATCGTGACCATTATTTCAATTATCTTTACCATTTCTGCCGTCATTCTTTATGCAATGTTCCTCAGCTATATCACCGACGGATCTGGCTTGGGACCAAAGGTCAGCACAACCCCAGTTGTGACGGAAAAAACTACGAATACCAGCAATTCGACGGATAAGAAAGACGATTCCAGCTCTTCTAGCGAGAAGACCGACGAGTCAAGCAAGTCCACTGATTCCAAGGATTCCTCTTCGGAGAGCACTGACTCCAAGAAATCAGAGACCACCAGCTCCGACAGCTCGTCTAGTTCGGAAAAGACCAGCGACTCGAGCAGCTCAAGCAGCTCGTCTGAGAGTAATTCTTCCAGCAACAACTCTGGAACGGGCAGCTCAAACAGCAATTCTGGTTCCAATCAGAACTCTGGCTCTAGCAATAGTTCTGGCAGCGGATCCAGTGGTTCTGGCTCAAACAGCTCCAATGGTGGCAACTAAGTCGCGGTCTCATCACGGGCGGCGCAACTAACAGCAACAATAAGCAGCAGCTCTGACAGAGCTTGCTACAGAAAGGATGGGTATGGAAACCACAAACGCATGGAAAAAGTACACCTCGGAGGACCTGGACAAACTCCAGTCGTTTACCGAGGGCTACAGAAAGTTTATCTCCGAGAACAAGACTGAGCGCGAGTGCGCCGCAAGCGCTATCAAGCTTGCCGAAGCAGCAGGTTACGTTAAGCTTTCTGACGCCATCGCTGCAGGTAAAACCCTCAAGGCTGGCGATAAAGTCTATGCAGACATTCGCGGCAAGTCCGTCATCTTTGTCCAGATTGGCACCAAATCCCTGGAAGAGGGTCTAAACATTCTTGGTGCTCACATCGACTCCCCTCGCCTGGACGTCAAGCAGAACCCTCTTGAGGAGCGCAATGAGCTTGCTACCCTTGACACCCACTACTACGGCGGCGTCAAAAAGTACCAGTGGGTCACCATTCCTCTGGCAATTCATGGCGTTCTTGCACTTAAAGACGGTAGCGTCGTAAACGTATGCGTTGGTGAGGATCCAACGGACCCTGTTTTCTGCATCTCCGACCTTCTCATCCACTTGAGCGCTGAGCAGCTTGGAAAGACTGCTTCCAAGGTCATCGAGGGCGAGATGCTGGATCTTATTGTTGGCAATCGTCCACTTGTTTGGGGCCAGAATGGCGAGAAACCCGCTGATGCAGAGGGCGACGAGTCAAAGGAAGCTGTTAAGGCTAACGTCATCAACATCCTGAAGGACCTCTACGGCATTGAGGAAGCAGACCTTCTCTCCGCTGAGCTTGAGATTGTTCCTGCAGGTCCTGCCCGCGACATGGGCTTTGACCGCTCCATGATCTTGGGCTACGGTCACGATGACCGCAGCTGCTCCTACCCTTCCCTGATTGCGCAGCTTGAGTGCGACACTCCTGCGCGTACCTTCGTCACCATCCTGACCGACAAGGAAGAGATTGGCTCCGTTGGCGCCACTGGCATGAATTCCCTCTTCTTTGAGAACATCATGGCAGAGGTCCTGGCGCTTGCTGGTTTTGAGTCTCCACTTTCCCTGCGCCGCTGCATGGCCAACTCCTACATGCTCTCCAGTGACGTTTCTGCTGGTTATGATCCTAGCTTTACGGGTAGTTTTGAAATCAAGAACTCCGCTATCATGGGTCACGGTCTTGCATTCAACAAGTTCACTGGTAGTGGCGGCAAGTTTGGCTCCAACGACGCTGATGCCGAGTACGTAGCACTGATTCGTCGCATTATGGACAACGCTGGCGTTCAGTTCCAGACCGCTGAGCTTGGTCGTGTTGACGCTGGTGGCGGCGGAACCATTGCTTACATGCTGGCTAAATATGGCATGCACGTCATCGACTGCGGCGTTCCCGTTCTCTCCATGCATGCACCATGGGAGATTGCAAACAAGGCCGACATCTTTGAGGCTTATCGCGGATATCGCGCATTCCTTGAGTTCAGCGAGTAATTAAACTACACAAATTAGCTGCACAAACAAAATTGTGCACGCAAATCAAGCTAACAAGAAAGACGTGAGAGACAAACTCTCACGTCTTTTTCTGTATCAAATCCGAGGCGAGAAACCCATCCAGCCCGCAGTGAACTGCCTCCCATTTCTTAGACACAAAAAAATAGGAGGCAGTTCAAAACACACCTAAGTCGGATAATCTGCAAAAAAGACGTATACATGACGCAGAAAATACCTCAATCATGCAGATTATCGTCATTAGATGTGTAAAATGCCCTCATCTGAGCAGATTATCCGACTTAGGTGTGTTCCGTAGGTGCGAAAT
>NZ_JDFG01000021.1 GCF_000565075.1 Atopobium sp. BS2 | reverse complement strand
AAGCGCCATTGTAGACCCATGGGTCACTACCTTGTCTTTTGTTGTTGCACTTGCAATGAGAATTCAAGCCTAAAAATGTAAAAGAATCTGTGGATTTGCCTAATTTCTGCAAAGAATCGGTGCTGCAATTACAGATTCTTTGCACTTTTCAGGCGCACGATGGCGAGAAGAGCGCTTGGCGAGAAACCCGGTGCGCTCGCAGGCGCGCTGTAAGCAGCGCGCAATCTAGCAGGTCGTTCCGCTTTCGGAATCCGCGAGGTCAACGTCGTTTGCAAGCGCCGCTTCCAGCGCAACCTGCAGGCCGCGAGTCATCATTTCCAGCGACATGCTTGGAACCTGGCGGATTTTCTCGCCAGCGGCAGCTTCCTCGGCAGCGCTGGGCTTCTCGCCAGCGCCAGCTTTCTCGCCTGCAGCGAGGCCCTTCTCGGCAGCTGCAGCGTTTTTCTCGACAACCTGCTCCGTTGCAAATGGTACGTGCAGAAACGTACCGCGAGTCTCCGGGAATCTCGTGGCCAGCGCGTGAAGGACCTGATACATGACGTCGTTGCAGACGTACGTTCCCGCAGTGTACGAGACCGCCGCGGGGATCTCCGCCTGGTTCATGGCGGCAACCATGGCGTTTACCGGCAGTGACGCAAAATACGCGTCGGGAGCGCCGTCGATGATGCGCTGCGAGAGCGGCTGCTTGCCCTCGTTGTCGGGGATTCGCGCGTGAGCCCAGTTGATGCCCACAAACTCGGGCGTAATCTTGCTTCTTCCACCCGCTTGGCCCACGCAAAGCACAATCTCGGGACGCTCCGCTTCAAGCGCGTCGATAACCTTCTGAGCGCCAGCGCCAAACTCAACAGGTACGTGCAGTTTTATCACTTGGGCACCGACAATAGTCTCGGGCAACGCCTTCACGGCCTCCCAAGCTGGATTGATTTTCGCGCCACCAAAAGGCTCAAATCCGGTAACCAGAATCTTCTTCATTTTGCCTCCGCACCTCAGTTGAACGCCGCATGCCCCGCACGCTGCTCACCGCACGCTGCTCACCGCGCGCCGATCGCTGCACGTCACGCGCGCCGCCGCTAGACTGCCAACCGCGAGCTCAGTTCACGCTGGTCGAACCTGTCGTTTTCCCTTACCATCATAAACGTACACATCTCAAACGGGAGGAAATTCAATGCACGGTAACAAAATTGTGCTTGTAGCGGGCCTGGGAAATCCTGGCGAGAAATACGCGCGCACCAGGCACAATGCTGGTTTTGCCGTCGTCGATGCCCTTGCCGAGCGCCACGGCGTTTCGTACTGGAAAAGCGAAGCGGGCTGCCAGGTCGCGGAGATCACCCTTCCCGCAGCTCAGACCGCAGCTCCCGGAGCCGCATCTGGCGAGAAACGCCATGTACTCCTAGCCAAACCCCAGGACTTCATGAACACCAGTGGCGGTCCCCTCTCCAAACTTGCTCGTGCACACCACCTTCAACCTGCACAAATCCTGGTTATTCACGATGAGGTTGACCTCGCAGAAGGCCAACTCAACTTCAAGGAAGGCGGCGGACTCAACTCGCATAACGGCCTGCGCTCCATCGCCGACAAGCTCCAGACCAGGGATTTTATGCGCCTGCAGTTTGGCATCGGTCGCCCTCCTGGAAAGATGCCGGTGGCAGACTATGTTCTGCGCGAGCTCAAGGGAAACAACCTGGAAGACTTTCTGGTCACTGCTCAGGCGGCCGCCGATCAGGTGGAGCAGCTCCTCCGCAGCTAGCGGTCACCGCGCTCCTCCGCGTGACGTCACGTCGCGAGCCCACCGGGTTTCTCGCCCTCCGCAGCTAGCAGGCAAAACATTCTACGAAATATTTATGCTCATTCATGAATTACTCATGACTTGAATCATGCGCAAATAGTACAATAGATATGTTGTTTGCGAATACGGGTTACCCAGACTCGTATGCGTGAGATACATGCGTCACCTGTCACTGTCTTCTCGCCAGAAGGCACGCTGTAGTGCGGCGCGTCAACTCACTCGCAGTTTTGTTGTGTTAGGAGAGGAGTACCGCTGAATGTATAAGATCCTCGAAAAGACTCAGTTCTCCGAGAAGGTCTTCAAGTTCCGCATCGAGGCACCACAGATGGCCAAGCATGCACATGCTGGTCAGTTCCTGATGGTCCGCGCAAATGAGTGTGGCGAGCGCGTTCCATTTACCTTTGCGGATTGGAATCCTGAGGAGGGTTGGGTCGAGTTTATCTTCATGGTAATCGGCAAGACCACCAGGATGCTTTCTACCTACGAGGTTGGTGATTTCCTGCAGGACGTCACTGGTCCTCTGGGTGAGCCTACCGAGATGGGCGAGGGCAAATGGGCAGTTATCGGCGGCGGCGTTGGCCTGGCTATCGCCTTCCCTGTTGCTCGTCAGCTCGTAGCAGCCGGCCGCGAGGTCCACGCAATCATGGGCGCTCGTACCAAAGAGCTGCTGCTGCTTGAGGATCAGTTCCGTTCCATTCTGGACGACGATCACATCCACATCACCACAGATGACGGTTCTCTTGGCGAGAAGGGCGTTGTAACCGCACCTCTCGAGCGTCTTCTGCAGGACAAGCAGGTCGACCGCGTCTTCTGCGTTGGTCCTGTTCCTATGATGAAGTTCTCCACTCTCACTGCCGAGAAGTACGACACACCTATCATCGCTTCTCTGAACCCAATCATGGTTGACGGCACTGGTATGTGCGGTTGCTGCCGTGTTGAGGTTGGCGGCGAGACCAAGTTTGCTTGTGTTGACGGTCCTGACTTTGACGCAACCAAGGTTGACTGGAACGACCTTCGCGCACGTCAGGCAGCCTACCTCACCGAGGAAGGCCAGTCCATCAAGGCTTACGAGGAGACGAGGTGCGCATGCCACAAGTAAACGGTCGCTACATTCCAAACGTCAAGGCACCTCGTACAGCTGACAACGAAGAGCCAGCTGCAGAGCGCGCACAAGACTTCCGCCCTGTCGACAAGGGTTTCACTAAAGAGATGGCAATTGCAGAGGCAAACCGCTGCCTGGATTGTAAGAATCCACTGTGCGTTCAGGGCTGCCCTGTAAACATCAACATTCCTCGCTTCATCGAGGCTATCCGTGCAGAGGAGTTTGGTCGCGGTCTTGACATCATCCGCGAGTCCTCCATGCTTCCTGCAGTTTGTGGTCGTGTTTGCCCACAGGAGAACCAGTGCGAGGGCGTCTGCATCATGGGTAAGCGCAGCGAACCAGTTGCTATTGGTCAGCTTGAGCGCTTCCTTGGCGACCAGCCTGAGCTTGCTTCTAAGCCAGCTATCGCTCCAAAGAACGGCAAGAAGGTTGCAGTTGTAGGCTCCGGTCCTTCCGGTATTGCTTGCGCTGGCGAGCTTGCTCGTAACGGCTTTGACGTTACCGTCTTTGAGGCATTCTTCACTGGCGGCGGCGTTCTTGTCTACGGTATTCCTGAGTTCCGTCTTCCAAAGGCTGTTGTTAAGCGCGAGATTGACGGCCTTCAGGAGCTGGGCGTTAAGTTTGAGTTCAACTCTGTTGTCGGTCGTATCACCGATGCAGAAGAGCTCTTTGAGCAGGGCTTTGACGCAATCTATATTGCAACTGGCGCTGGCCTTCCAAAGCTTCTCAACATCCCTGGTGAGAACCTGCCAAACGTCTTCTTTGCAAACGAGTACCTCACCCGCGTTAACCTCATGAAGGCTAACAACTTCCCTGAGTATGACACTCCAACCAAGCACGGCAAGAATGTCGCAGAAGATTAGGCAAATCCACA
>NZ_JDFG01000020.1 GCF_000565075.1 Atopobium sp. BS2 | reverse complement strand
AACATAAAGATAAAAAATCGAACTAAATTTCTCCATCCCCAACTAAACGCATTTTTTACCGCCTGAGGTCCCAAAAACGGCAATTTTCCGAGTCCTGTGAAAATTTTGCTTATAAAACGTACGGAATATGCAATTTCATGCATAACGGCTTCAATCCGTGACTACAAACAGTATTCCTTTGGTGTCGGAGCTAGACTATGCCAAGCAAACCCACCGAGTTACGCGACTAGGCTGTATGCTCGCGAGCCAGAAGCAACAAAAGTGCTGTTCAACGTTAGATGCTCGGACGCAGGGAACCATC
This sequence comes from Atopobium sp. BS2, assembly GCF_000565075.1. Taxonomy (GTDB): domain Bacteria; phylum Actinomycetota; class Coriobacteriia; order Coriobacteriales; family Atopobiaceae; genus Lancefieldella. The sequence goes on along the minus strand of NZ_JDFG01000020.1, from coordinate 46,851 downwards.
TCGTCGAGAAAACTACGCGACCATCGTTCAGGTAAATCTCCACGGTAGAGCCGTCAACAATAACACGCAGGTCAGAAAGCTCCTTTAGCCTAATAGAGCGTTGAGTCCTGCCTGCAGCGGTGTCCTCGTCAATGAATTTCAAGGCAAAAATACCCTTGGAGTAAGAAAGCTCAAGCGCGTCGTTGAGAGTAAGTGTTCCGTCTCCGGATATGCCAGTAATCTCAATATCTGCAGATAGTTGATCTATTTTGACGACAGTGTCGGCGACAAATTCCACACATTCGCGTCGCTTAGCATCAAGCTTTTTAACAGGACGCTGCAGGATAACGCCATCACCAGACAGCGAAAGTTCTCGCGGCAGAGTAAGGTTGTGGCAGAATCCAATGCCTTCAGGATAACTATGGTAAGTCGGATCGATGATGCCCATCCATCCAATCAAAATGGTTCGGCCAGAATCATCGACGAACGTTTGAGGTGCGTAGAAGTCAAAACCATGATCCCAGAGCACAAAGCTATCGGTGGAAACAGTTTCAACATTGATAAGCTTTTGGCCCTCTGGAAGCGGAAAATAGCCCGACTGCCAGATGTTTTGCCACTTGTCGAGAGGCTCGCTTGAAGTATTCTCTTGCAAGTTAGCGGAATCGCTCAAGCGCGATCCCTTGGACGCATCGGCGCTTGGTTCCGTACCAGCACTTGGTTCCGCATCGGCGTTTGACTCCGTACCAGCGCTTGGCTCCGTACTAGCGCCTTCACTTAGCCCTTGCGGACACACAGATAGAAACTCCTGGTCATCTAGCTGCACCAAAAAAGGGCATTCCCACATGTAGCCAAACGCCTCACGATGACCCAGGTCGTTAGCCCCGCGTATAACCGAGTGGAGCGTCCACGACTCGCCACAATCACTGGAGTCGTAAATCAACACCGCTCCCGAATCGCAGCGTTCATCTGCGGATTTCGCGGGACCAGCCGCAGTGTCCCTCTCGCGAGCACCTAACAGCATGCGCAGAACCCCGTCTTGCTCCCAAACCTTCGGGTCGCGCACGTGGTTTGTGCAGGTACTGGGGTAGTCGTTCGGTTTCAAAACAACGCACTTTGGCGAGAAATTCAGTCCATCTTCAGAGGTCACCATGACCTCATAGGCCTCTCGACCGACGTCAATGCCGTCGGCTTCTGGGTGTGTTTCGTCCATAACGTTGCCGGTGTAGAAGAGCCGCATGACCTCGCTGGCCGCCGCACCGTCGTGGGCACCGTCGTTGCCGTCGCCGCCGTGGCCGCAGCTGCCGGCCGCCGCGCCGTTGTCGTGACCGCAGTCGCCGGCCGATGCGTTGCGCGTCTCAATCCAGGCCGAACCCGAAAACGCCCCGTCCTTATCGCAAGCTGCGTCTGGAGAAATTGCAATCGGAAGCGTCTCCCAAGAGAGCAAATCCTTGCTCACAGCATGTCCCCAAAAGCGGAGCTCGTTGGCAGGCCACTCGGGAGTGTACTGGTAAAACGCGTGGTAGACGGACTTAAACTGACAAAGTCCGTTGGGGTCATTCATCCAACCTTGAGGCGGGAAGAGATGAAATTGTGGCGTCCAAAAGTCGTTTGTCATAGCGCTCCGTCTTTCGCGTTTCTTGCAATTATTATGGCATGTGCGCGCAAAGTTCGTGCAGGTAGGTTTAATTCGTTTTGAGTTGCGGTACAGTAAATGCATACAACATTCAACGACGACGGTCGCGCTCGCGCCCGCGCGCCCGCACCGCCCGTAGCTGCACGTGCCCACGCGCCCGCACCGACGCCCGCACCCGCGCGACGCCCGCGCTGCCCCGAGCCGTACTTGATCCAGAAAGGATACCTATGCCTGAAACCACACCTAACCAGCTCCCCGATGTCGCCGAGCGCTTCATGCGCTACGTGCAGGTTGATTCCCAGTCCAACCCCGAGAACGACACCGTCACCCCTTCCACGCCTGCTCAGCACGAGATGGCTCGCTACCTGGGCGAGGAGCTCAAGGCGCTGGGCTGCACCGACGTCACTGTCGACGAGCATGCCTACGTAACCGGCACCTTCGCCACATCCAAGGGTGCCGAGTCGGCTCCCGCGCTGATGCTTTGCTCGCACCTGGACTCCGTCATCGACGCGCCTGCCTCGGGCATCAAACCGCACGTCGTCCACTACGAGGGCGGTGACCTGGTCGCCGGCGTCGTCAACGGCAAGACTATCGCAACCACCCAGGAGCAGGTCCCTGACCTCAAGGATTTTGTGGGCATGGACATCATTTGCTCCGACGGCTCCACGCTGCTTTCCGCTGACGATAAGGCCGGTGTGGCTGAGATCTGTGCGCTGCTCAAGCGCCTGGGCGATAACCCCGAGCTCGCGCATCCTACGCTCAAGATTGCGTTTGTTCCCGACGAGGAGATCGGTCACGGAGCAAGCTTACTTGACCTGGACAAACTCGGTGCCGCGTACGGATACACCGTCGACGGCGAGGCTCTTGGCGAGTTCAACTACGAGTGCTTCAACGCCGCCCACGCCGACGTCTACTTCAAGGGCGTCATGGTTCACCCCGGCAGCGCCAAGGACGTCATGATCAACGCAATTACCGTGGCTTCCGAGTTCCAGCAGATGGTCCCCGCCTTCGAGCGCCCTGAGCACACCGAGGGCTACGAGGGCTTCTACCATCCAATCGCCATCGAGGGCTCTGCGTCCGAGGTCAAGCTCAGCTACATCGTCCGCGACCACGACGCCCAGATTTTTGCCAACCGCCAGCAGGTCCTGCAGGATATCGCCGCGTTCTTGAACAAGCGCTATGGCGAGAATACCGTCCGCGTTGAGATTCACCAGGAGTATCGCAATATGGCCGAGAAGTTCGACGGCTACGAGTTCCTGATTGATTATGCGCTTGAGGCAAATCGTGAGGTTGGTATTGAGCCTAAGCCAGTTGCCGCTCGTGGCGGTACCGATGGTGCCCAGCTCACCTTCCGCGGACTGCCATGCCCCAACATTGCTACCGGCGGATATAACGCCCACTCCGTGCGTGAGTTTGTCCCCGTGCCAAGCCTTGAGGTTACTGTTGACCTTCTGGAGAAGCTCGTCGCCAAGTTTGCTGCCCGCGGCTAGCGTCGTCGCATCGCGTGCGACTACTTGACGTGCAGCTTTGCCATTCATAGCTAGATTTCTACCGTCTACGCTCCCGTTCACCCTTGTCAATAAATGGTGTGCGGGAGCGTAGCATAATTATGAAGGGTCATTGTTCTTTTTTTCACGGAGTAAGGGAGGTCGCAATGCTCGCAATATTTTTTGGAATTGTTGTCGTTGCGGCACCCGTTATAGCTGCGTTTTTAGAGCACTCGGGAAACGTTGGAATTTCCGAGCGTCGCCACAGCCACCACGATACCTACGTGACTCCCGCATCGCTCACACGTTCGCTCATTATTGACATGGCATTTGTCAGTGCAATCGCAGTTATTCTCGGCTGGCTTTGCTACGTTAACGTGTTTACGCCAAACCCAGACATTGTTATGGCGTTTTTTGCGTCCTTTTCGGTTGTCATGTTTATGGCGTGGTACATCTTGAGTCGTTATAAGGTCTCGCTTTTTGATGACGAGATGGTTGTAGTGCCCTTTGTAGGCTCTGAAATTTCCATCAATTACCAGGACATTAAGCGCATGGAGTGGGTTGGCGGCCGTCGGGGTTCCGGGTTTAGAGATCTTCTAATTTTGACTTCGAATGCGTCAAAGGTGCGTCTCTCGGGTATGATTGGATTAGACCAAGTGTTGCTCAAGATTGATCGCTTTGACGTCTTGGCACATAGTTCAACTAGATAGAAGTACAAAGATGCAGCTTGGACTGTATCAGCTCTGAGGCGCGTCGCTTGCGTCAACGTAAAGCTTCGGCGTACGATACGTCCACACTGACCTGTGCAGCATGCAGTAACGGGGGACGTTTGTGATTAAGCTTGTTTTATCTGATATGGACAATACGCTGGTACCCTTTGGGAACAGACGCGTGTCGGACTTCACGCGCAAAGCTATTCACACGCTCCTTGAAGAAACAGATATCGCCTTTGGCCCTTGTACCGGCCGAGATTACGTTGAGCTGATGCGTCTTTTCAGCCTCGATGAGGCATGTATGCAGACAGGAGTTATGTCTACCGGCAAGCGCGTGCTGTACAAGGGCAAGACTATCTCGCTCTCCATCTTTGACCACAAAACGTTGCAGGGCGTCGCAGATGCTCTTGCTGACGAGAAGAACATGTTCTTGGTCTGTTATCCAGAGAAGACTAACCTCTTCAACCCGGCATATGTTGTCGGCCCGCTGGACAAAGATATTCTCGCTGATTACGAGCGTAAGTTGGTATTTGTCTCGGGCATTGTCGACCAAGTCCCCGATGACGTCGATTTTGTCGCCGCAACAATTGCGTGTCCAGGCACGGAGGAAGACATGGAGCGCTGTCGCCAGAAAGTGGCCGCAGCCTGCCCAGACGTGTACACCATGTCGGTTGTTCCCCAGTGGTTTGACGTGCTGCCCAAGGGCGTGTCCAAACTGTCTGGCTTTGAAACTCTCCTGGAAAGAACGGGCATTTCTCCAGAAGAGGTGCTTGTTTTTGGAGATGGCGAGAATGACGTTGATATCCTCAGTAAAGTTCCGCACTCGGTGGCGGTGGCAAACGCAATTCCAGAGGTCAAGCAGGTAGCAAAGCACCACGTAGGTGCATCTGCAGATGACGGCGTTGCGCATGCCTTGCTTGAGCTGGTACGCGCAACAAAAGCAGGGGAGACTCCCCGTTTTATGATGGAGAACTAGCATGATTAGACTCATTGCATCGGATATGGATGGTACGCTACTGGACCAGAATTCCGAGGTTCCGCCAGAGACATTCGAGCTCATCGAAGAGCTGTACAAGCGTGGCGTTCACTTTGTGGCAAGCTCCGGTCGTCGTTACGATACACTGCGTTGGTTGTTTGAGCCGGTCGCGGATAAGATTGACTACGTGGCCTCTCTTGGCACGCAGGTTTATGTAGAGAACGAGGTCATCGACCGCGAGGTTTTCTCGTCAGCTTCTATTCGTAAGCTGTTTGAGTTGACGTCTGAGTTTGACTGCATTCACCTGGTTGTTTATGACCGCACGCATACGTATCTGCTGGACGATCAGAGTTCGTTTGTGCGTGAGCTGGATAAAGACCTGCCAAACGCCGAGCGCGTGTTTGATCCACCTTCACCTGACGTTAGTATCATCAAGGCTGCTATTTGCTGCGATTCGAGGGCTCGCTCCATGGATATGGCTATGATTCTTGAGCGAGAGATGGGCGATAGACTTTCGTTTATGCCTTCTGGAGAGACCTGGATTGACGTGGTGCCTCGTGGTGTGAACAAGGCTACGGGACTTGAGCAGATTCGCAGGTACTATGGCATTTCTCGTGACGAGATTGCTGTGTTTGGCGATTCTATGAACGATTACGCTATGCTGCGTTATGCCGGCACTGCGTACGTTATGGACAACGCTCGCTACGCACTCAAGACGATTGCCTCCAAGGTCATTGCACCCAACACCGAGCAGGGCGTTCAGAAAGAAATGCGTCGAATTCTGGAAGAGCTGGCGTAAGGGCTTGGCGCCGTTTACCAAATTGTTCAGCATGACCATTTGGCGATAATTTCATACCGTTAGCCCCGTTCCTTTCCAAGTTTGATGGACTTATTTCGAGAGTCGAAATAAGGTAGTACAGACAGAAATGGAGAGGAGGGGACACGTATGTCAATTGTCAGCACTAAAGATATTGCCTATTCCAATAAACGTGCCGTTATTAAAGCATTGTGCGAGAAAAACGCTCTGTCTCGTGTTGAATTGGCTCGTGAATTATCTCTTTCTCCTAGTACCGTTACTACTATTGTTCAAGATTTGCTTCAGTCAAAAATGGTTGAAGAAAGCTCAGAGCGCGTAGTAACCGCTGGTAGATCAAAGACGCTTCTGCAACTTGCTCCAGAGTTTGGTCTCTTGGGACTTGTTCGGGTTTCTCGCCAGAGTCAGGAACTTGTGCTCGTTGACATGGCTCTTAACGAGTACGCTCGTACCACGCTGTCAGAAGAGGCTCCTTCGGGAGAAACTCTACTTGAAAGTATTAAAACTGCTCTTACAAGGTTTATTGTTGACGGCTCAATTCTTAAGGGAATTGGAGTTCTGCTTGAGGGCGATGTACTTGAATCAGAGCTTTCCGTCATGTATTCAACGGGTCATGATTCGGCAACAATTTCCCTGGTACAAGCGTTAGAGAGTTCCTTCAGGGTAGCGGTGAAGCAATTTGAGCAGAGTGACTTTGCTCTTTCTCAAGTAGAAAGCTCAAACAACATTGAGGATGTTTCTTCATACTTGCATCTCTCATTTGGAACTCGAGTTGTAGCTCAAGTTGTCAGCAATAACACCCCTCTTCCTATGAAAGAAGGATTAAACGCAGACATTACTCAGCAACTTGTGAGCGTAGACGGCCTGCAACTTGATAAGTTAATGAACCTTATCAGCACGGTTCAGAGTCTATTTTCTCTTGATGCTGTGGTTGTATCTGTGCCCGAAGAAGATATCTCTACTTCTTTGATTAAGGAAGATACGCTAAATAAGGCGTTGTCTACTCCTGCCTTTTTGGCGCAAAAATTTGCTCAGTTTGAAGCATTTCCAAAACTAATCGTAACAAGAATGACTTCAACAAACTTATTAATAGATGCTGTTTCTGCTCTAAGGTTTGCTTGTCTTTGTCCAGAAACTGTCCAGCTTTGGAAACGGGTGCTTGTTTCTGGTTGGCGTCCAGCAAGTTCTACGTAGTAAATCGGTAAGACTTACGCAGGTTATGTGCAGGAAACCAGCAAGGCTTGCGTAAGAAGCCAGCAAGGTAGATGTAGGGAAGTAGTACGCTATGTGCCGCGCTGGAACAAAGGTGTTTCTCGACTTTGTCTGCTCATCAAAGTCGTCAACATGGTGCTGAGGCATCTATAGAAGTACGTGTAGGTTGTTTGAAGGAAAGATAGCTGCACTTGCTATCAAACAATGTGTTCCTAAGGAGGAAACATGGTTCAGGGTATTTTGATCCTCTTGGTCTTTGTGGCTGTAGCTGCATTGATGATGACTAAGAAGATTCCAACTCTGCTTGCCCTGCCACTGATGGCCATTTTGATTTGTGTCATCGCAGGCGTTCCAATGTTTGGAAAAGACGGCGACGGAAAAGAAATTGGCTGGCTGACATCAGTATTTGAGGCTGGCACCGTCCGCATGGGCGCCGCAATCATGGCTGTTATTTTTGGCGCATGGTTGGGTCAGCTTATGAACAAGACTGGTGTTACCGAGACAATTATCAAGAAAAGTGCAGAGCTTGGTGGCGATAAGCCCCTGGTAATCACCTTGATTATGTCTATTGCAGTAGCTGTCCTCTTTACTACACTTTCTGGCTTGGGATCCATCATCATGGTTGGCTCAATCGTCCTGCCAATTTTGATTTCTGTTGGTGTTCCCGCAGCTAGTGCAGCATGTATCTTCTTGATGTCATTTACCACTGGTCTGGCACTCAATATTGCCAACTGGACAACCTTCGCAAAGCTTTTCAACCTAGACATTGCTCAGGTTCAGGGCTTTGAGGTTTATCTTGCTGTTGCAACTGGTATTGCAACTTTGATTATGATTGTTGTTGAGTTCAAGCGTAATGGCATTAAGTTTGCCTTCAGCGCTCCAGTTGCTGAGCAGAGCAACTCCAAGCAGCTCACCGGTGTTGCTGGTGGTCTTGCAATGCTTACTCCACTCATTCCTATTGTGCTTGTTGCTTTCTTGAAGGTTCCTGTTACCCCAGCATTTACCGTTGGTATTCTGTGGTGCCTGCTGTTTACCTCCAAGAGCTTTAGCAAGGCAATGAACCTTCTTGCAAAGACTTGCTATGACGGCGTAACCGACGCTGGTCCTGCAATTATCCTGATGGTTGGCATTGGTATCCTTTACCTTGCAGTTACCAACCCAACGGTTAAGGCAGTTCTTAACCCATTCCTGCTTGGCATCATGCCACAGAACCTTATTGCATACATCGTCTTCTTCGCGGTCCTCTCGCCATTGGCTCTGTATCGTGGACCTATGAACATGTTTGGTCTTGGTTCTGGTATCGCAGCTCTTATCATTGGCCTGAACACCTTGAATCCTCTTGCTGTCATGGGCGCATTCCTGGCTGCAGAGCGCATCCAGGCAGGTGGCGACCCAACCAACACTCAGAACGTTTGGACTGCAAACTTCTGCGAGGTTGACGTTAACACCGTTACTCGTAAGATGCTTCCTTACCTCTGGGCAGTTTCCATCTTTGGTGTAATTCTGTCTGGTGTTCTGTACTTCTAAGTTCTGACCTTGGGGCGAGAAGACCCTCTTGTTGTGGTCTTCTCGCCTCGTTTTATCTTTGCAGCTGATGGATTGCTGTAAATCAAGGAGGAAACGTGAAAGTTCGTATTGGAATCGACGTTGGCGGAACATTTACTGATGCTGTTGCCATCGACAATGATACGTACGAAATTATCGGCACGGTTAAAACACCTACTACGCACACCGCTGAAGCAGGTGTTGCAGCAGGTATTGTGCAGGTGCTTCATGGTGTTATGGAGCAGCACAACATTAAGCCTGAAGATGTTGTCTTTATTGCTCACGGTACTACCCAAGCAACAAATGCCCTGCTTGAGGGCGATGTTGCACAGGTTGGTATCGTAACGCTTGGTAGTGGTCTTCAGGGAGCCAAGAGTAAGAGTGACACCAATGTTGGCGATATTGAACTTGCTGCCGGTAAATTCCTGCGTACCAAAAATGCTTTTGTAGACACCTCTTCTGATGTTGAAGCTGGCATTAAGAGCGCAATCGAGCAGCTTTTCTCGGACGGTTCAACTTCTTATGTTGCCGCCGAGGCATTTAGCGTAGATGATCCAACTAACGAGAATGCTGTTATTGCAGAGTGCTCTGATAGAGAACTTCCTGCTACGGCTACAAATGACATTTCTAAGCTTTACGGCCTGGCTATTCGTACTCGTACAGCAGTTGTTAACGCTTCCATCATGCCAAAGATGCTTGAAGCTGCAAACATGACTGACAAGAGTATTCGCGAGGCAGGCATTGAGTCACCACTTATGGTTATGCGCTGCGACGGCGGTGTTATGACTGTTGATGAGGTCCGTCATCGTCCAATCCTAACCATTCTTTCTGGTCCTGCAGCTGGTGTAGCTGGCGCTTTGATGTATGAGAAGCTTACCGACGGCCTATTCTTTGAGGTTGGTGGCACTTCTACCGATATTTCTTGCGTTAAAGACGGCAAGGTTATGGTCAAATACGCAGAAGTTGGTGGCCACAAGACGTACCTCTCGTCACTAGATGTGAGAACCGTTGGTATTGGTGGCGGTTCTATGGTGCAGATTTCTGATGGCAAGGCCGTTGACGTGGGACCTCGTTCTGCTCACATTGCTAACTTGGATTACGAGGTATACACCGACGCAGAAAAAATTGTGAATCCACGCCTGGTTGCTGTTCGTCCTATGGATGGAGATCCTGAGTACGCAGCTATTGAGTGCGATGGTGGACTTCGCGTTTGTTTGACCATGGCTGGCGCTGCAAACCTTGCAGGCTTTGTTCCTGAGGGGGATTATGCATACGGCTCTGTTGAAGCTGCTCGTGCGGCGTGGGCTCCTCTTGCAGAGAATATGGGCATGAGCGTTGAAGATGCAGCAGCTCAGGTCCTTGCTTTTGCCGCAAAGAAGAACGGTGCTGTAGCAGAACAGCTTATGAAAGACTACGGCATGGACCCTCGCACAACCGTTTACGTTGGCGGTGGCGGCGGAGCTTCTACGGTAGTGCCACACTTGGCAAAGACCATGGGTCATACGTTCCGCATTGCTAAGAATGCTCCTGTTATCTCAACTATTGGCGTTGCTCTTGCTATGGTCCGAGACATGGTTGAGCGCAGTGTTACTAACCCAACCGACGATGACATTGTCAGCGTTAGGCGTGAAGCAGAAGCTCGTGCTATTAAGATGGGAGCAGCTCCTGGAACTGTTGAGGTTACGGTTGAGGTTGATACCCAGTGCCACGTTGTCCGCGCGATTGCTGTTGGTGCCACTGAGCTGCGTAGTAAAGACGTTAATGCTACACGTCTGAGTGCAGACGAGCTTAAAAAACTTGTAGTAGAGAACCTTGGCGAGGGTGCAGATAACGTTTCCGAGGTTGCTCACTCTTCTGAGCTCTTTGCTTACACTGCAACCACTACAGAAAAGAAGCTCTTTGGTCTTCTCACCAAGAAACGCACAGCTCTTCGTCTTATTGATTCCGAGGGTGTTATTAGACTTCAGCGTCCAAATGCTGAGGTGCTTCAAGAGACTATTAGCTCTTGGCGCAAGGGAGTAACAGCCCTGGTAGAGGACTTGACCGTTTATAACGACGGTGGAGCCAATCTGCCAAATGTCTATGTAGTAGTTGGCAAGCGCGTCATCGATCTGTCCGGAATGACTTCTCTTGAGCAGATTTTGAGCCTTGCAGCAGTGGAGTTGGGCGGCTATCCGTCCGACGAGCCTGTTATCATCGCTGCTACACTTCGTTTAGGCGATTAAACTCACATGCAGAACGCAGATCACACTTTGGCGAGAAAATCGGTGAACCTTGAAGCAGAGTCTACTGTTGGCTCTGCTTCACGGTTTCCGTTTCCAACTCGTGAGCTTGCACGTAAAGAGCTCTCGTGGGATCGCTTTGCTGCTCGAATTCCTGAAGAGGATAAAGAGCGCGTGATTGATTTGGCTTGGTCAAAGGGTGAGCGCGCTGCGCATATGGTGTTTGAAGAATCAAACGGTCAAAGTGATTTCTTTAAAATCTGCAAAGATGCAAGCATGACAATTATAAAAAAAGATATTGATTGTGTGTATGGAAACCAGCGATATTTCAGCGATTATGTTTCTGGTACAAAAGAAATTACGCTCTATGAGCAGTCGTGCGTGCTGTGGGCAAAACAAAATCAACTCGAGCCGCATGAAGCTCAAAATCTCATTCTGATGCATGAGTTTTTTCATGTCTTGGAGACGACGCGACTTGGATTAACCAGCAAAGAATACACCGTTCCGCTTATTACTATTGGTCCTTGTAAGCTGGGAAAAACAGGCATTCACGCACTATCTGAAATTGCAGCACATGCGTTTACCAATACTTACTACGAATTGCTACATAACATTTCTGGCACAGGAGGAAACAATGAATCATAAAGAGATTACCTGGAACAACCTACAGATTCCTGTTGTTGGAAGCTTTGATGTGGTCATTATTGGCGGCGGCGTTTCTGGATCTGCTTGTGGAATTCGCTGCGTCAACGAGGGTCTCTCTACACTTATTGTGGACAAGTCAAATCTGCTTGGGGGCTCTGCTACACGAGCGCTTGTGTGCCCTATGATGCCGTCATATGTGCGCCATCTGCCAGTTCTTTCTACCATCGAGCAGCAGCTCTTGGCTTCAGGTGACGCTACGCGTGACGATTACACTACCATGATCTGGTTTGCTCCTGAGCGTTTGGGAGAAGTGTATGAGCAGCTCTACACCACTAAAGGTGGACAAATCCTCTATGACACGTCTCTCGTAGCTGCGGTTCTATCTGATGCCGGTGACGAGAAAACCATCACATATGCAATTCTTGCTTCAACTGAAGGTTTGATTGCTGTATCAGCTCAAACGTGGATTGATGCTTCAGGCGATGCAGTTTTGTCTAGAGCCGCTGGGGTACCAGTTGCAGCTGGTGATGAGGACGGCATCAATCAGGTTTGCAGCTTGCGTTTTACCATGGGTGGAATTGATGTTGAGCGCTATAGAGATTACGTGCTCTCACTTGATGATCACTTCTCGCCATTGGTCGAAGGATATTTCTTTGAGTCCGCGATGGTTGCAGGTAAGAATTTTAAGCTGGAGCCAAAGTTCCGTGAGGGAATTGAAGCAGGCATTCTTGAAGAAGAGGACCTGCGCTATTACCAGATTTTCTCGCTTCCTGGAAAGCCAGGTTGCATGGCGCTAAACTGTCCGCATATTGCAAGCATGCGTACAAACACCTCGGGAGCTGCGCGTTCTAACGCAACAGTTGAGGCGCACGCTCGCATTCGCCGATTAGTTACGTTTTTACAGCGCATGATGCCTGGATTTGAGCAAAGCTACCTTATGGAGCAGGCTTCATTGTTAGGTGTTCGTGAGAGCTGGCGTGTTGAAGGTCAGACAATGCTTACCGAGGAAGATTACGTCAACCAGACTCGATTTGACGACGGTCTTGTTCGCGGCGATTGGTACATTGACGTTCACTCCAATAAGGGCGGACTCTTCCACAAAAATACCTACGAGCAGGGTGACTATTACGAGATTCCATTCCGGTCGATGGTCACCAAACACATCAATAACCTAGGCGTTATTGGTCGCTGCATCTCTACGACGTTTTTGATGCAGGCAAGTGTTCGCATTATTCCAACGGTCACTGATATGGGAGATGCTATGGGCACGGCATGTGCTCTGGCAAAACAGACTTCAACACCACTCGCTCAGCTAGATGGCGTGGCAGTCCGTGCTGAAGTTGAACAAATGAAACCTGTGAATTCATAATTGCCGCCGAAGAATTGTGGAAGCTGTGATAAACTTCTACAGTCACGGGCGATTGGCGCAGCGGCTAGCGCAGGTGCTTTACACGCACAAGGCCGGGAGTTCAAATCTCTCATCGCCCACCATGGAACCTCACGCGGCGCCCTCGGGTGTCGCGTTTTTTCTTAGGAGTGCAATGGATAATCAGGTAGAAGGCAGGTTTTCTGGCGAGAAACCCGCGCAGGCCGGAGCCACCGCTCAGACCGACGCAGCTACGGAGCCCGGAGCCGCCGCGCAGACCGGAACCGCCACGGAGCCCGCGCGCTCGTTTGATCGCGCGTGGGACCAGATGCGCCCCGTCACCCTCGAGCGCAACGTTATGAAGAATGCCGACGGATCGTGCCTGGTCACGTTTGGCGACACGCGTGTCCTGTGCACCGCTACCGTCGAAGAGGGCGTCCCTGCATGGCGACGCAGTTCTCGCGCGGGCTGGGTCACGGCCGAATATGCCATGTTACCTGCGTCAACTAACCGCCGCACCAAGCGAGAGCGCGCCAACCGCAAGGGTCGTTCCATGGAGATTGAGCGCCTGATCGGCCGCTCGCTACGCTCCGTTGTCGACCTCAACCGTCTGGGCGAGTACACCATCACGCTGGACTGCGACGTCCTTCAGGCAGACGGCGGCACCAGAACCGCCAGTATCACGGGTGCTTGGGTGGCACTCCACGACGCACTCTACTCACTTGTCGAGAAGGACATTCTCCCCAGACTTCCTCTCACAGGTCAGGTAGCTGCGATTTCTATGGGATATGTGAATGGCAAGCCGCTGCTGGACCTTGACTATCCCGAGGATTCTCATGCGGACATTGACATGAACCTTGTTGGAACAGAAACTGGACAGATAATTGAAGTACAAGGAACAGGCGAGGGCGGTCCGTTTGATCGAGAGCAGCTCAACCAGCTTCTCGACCTTGGTCAAGCTGGCATCGCTCACCTTGTTGACTTGCAAAATCAAGTGACTGGATTTAGGGAGTAACCATGAGTCAAAACAGTGAAAATCAGGGTTCTAACGCTGTGACCTTTGATCCAAATACAACCGTGGTAGTTGCAACAGGCAACGCTCACAAACTTGTTGAGATTGAGGCTATCCTCTCTAAGGTAATGCCTGGTATGAGCTTTGTAGCGCTTGGACAGCTGGGCGATTTTCCTGATCCAGAGGAGAATGGCCAGTCGTTCCGTGACAACGCTCTGATTAAGGCAATGGCTGCGCTTGACGAGGTAGATTGCGTAGCGGCTATTGCAGACGACTCCGGCATTTGCGTTGACGCTCTGGACGGAGCTCCTGGAATCTATTCTGCTCGTTATGCTGGCGAGCATGGCAATGATGCTGCAAACAATCAGAAGCTTTTGGCTGAGCTTGCTAACGTTGCTGATGAGGATCGCACTGCTCGCTTCCACTCCACCGTTGCTCTGGTCTACAGAGACGGATCTGTGCTGGTAGGAGAGGGTGACTGCGAGGGCGTTATTGGCCATGAGCCAAAGGGTCACAACGGTTTTGGTTACGACCCACTCTTCTGGCCAGAGGATGCTCCAGGTAAAACCATGGCAGAGCTTGAGCCTGACGAGAAGAACGCTATATCTCATCGTTTCCACGCTCTGCAGGATCTTTCCAAGCAGATTCTGGGATAGGCACGGCGTAGGTTTCGCGTCAGATTCTCGTCAGGGTCATGTCAGGTTTGCGTCAGATTTCTGACAGATAACTGCCGCTATGTCAGACTCACGTTAGAATCGCGACAGATTCCTGACAGATTCCAGACAGAAAACTACCGCCGCGTCAGATTGGCGTCAGCCCTACGTTAGAATCGCGACAGAATCGCGACAGAATCGCAACAGAATAGCGACAGAAACACGCCATATAACAGGTCAAAACCGGTCAGCGAGATATTTGTTCTTCTCGCCGACCGGTTACTTTTTTCTTTGTTTCAAATGTTAAACTAAATGTAACTGTGACTTCTGTCTTGGAGGAAAGCATGAGGATTGTTCGCACTCGCGATTACGAGGACATGAGTAGAAAAGCTGCAAATGTCATTTCTGCACAAATTATTCTGAAGCCAAATTGTGTTCTTGGTCTGGCAACTGGTTCAACGCCAATTGGCACCTATGCTCAGCTCGCTGATTGGTGCAAGAGGGGAGACCTGGACTTCTCGCAGGTTTCTACGTATAACCTTGACGAGTACCGTGGTCTTTCTCACGACGATCCTCAGAGCTATCACTATTTCATGCGCAAAAACCTCTTTGACCTGGTAAATATTGATCTTGAGAACACTCATGTGCCCGACGGCTCTAATCCTGACGTCGAGGCAGCTTGCGCCGAGTACGATAGGCTTGTTGCTAAGGCTGGCTATCCTGACCTGCAGCTTCTTGGTATTGGCCACAATGGTCATATTGGCTTCAACGAGCCTGACGACCATTTCTCCAAGGGTACGCATTGCGTTGATCTTACCGAGAGCACCATTCAGGCAAATAGCCGCCTGTTTGAGCGCATGGAGGACGTCCCTCGTCAGGCCTACACCATGGGTACGCAGACCATCATGTTCGCGCGCAGCATTCTGATTGTGGCTAGCGGTGAGGACAAGGCTAAGGCTGTTTACGACATGTGCTACGGCAACGTTTCGCCTCAGTGCCCAGCCTCTATCCTGCAGCTTCATACTAACTGCACCGTTATTGCTGACGAGGCCGCCCTCTCGCTCTGCCCAGCTGAGTAAAGTCTGGTTGACCCAAAGCTTCTAAAAAAGCACCTGTCGAGAAAACAAAACTCCCATCCACATGAATGGGAGTTTTTTTGTAGCAGTTTATCGTGCGTAAGCGTTGTACCTGCGTGTTTAGTGACGCTCTACAATCGCGCATTTATTGGAACTCCGAAAAATATTAATAGTCCTTGTAGTAACTGCTGATAGCCAAAAGGACCTGGTAGTTAAGGCCAAGCACATAGTCTCCCTGATCGGTATGAACCGTGCGAAGCGTAAACTCAAGATTGTCACCAACCGTGATTTTATCGCCATCTTTTTTGCCAGTACGAGACATATCGCCAGTTGTAAGTGGGAAAATTCTTCCAGCTGGATTGACCGAAGTAACAAAGAATATAAAAGGCTCGACGGCGTTTTCACCAGGGTTGATGTGCAGTTGTTTGAAAATCTGACTGTTTGTTGACACATAGACTACTTCGTTTCTGTCAAACTCCTTCTTCAGCTCTGGAAGAGTCGCTGCTACCCAAGGTAGATCATGGTGAACAAAGGGATTGTCGCTCGCGAGCGACTGCGAAATAGGCGAGCCGTACTGATAGACGTAAACGATCTTGTTGTAGAGCTCGTTGACATCATTAACAGAGGTCTGAGCTGGTGCGGCTTGGTTAGCCTGGACAAGCTCGATAAGGTTCATGGAATTGAGCTGTTCAGATGAAGCGCCTTTGGACTGTGCTTCAGAAACAGTCAATCCACCAAATGCGAACGACCCTACGCTAAATACCAGGCAAAGCGCTGATAAAGCAACAAGAGCTTTAGATGATTTCTTTTTGGAAAGGAATGCGATTCCGATAGCAAGAGCAACAAAAATAAGCACGATATACCAGGTCTTACTGATGGCATATCCCAGAGTCTCAGTCATTGGGCCTCCTTGTGTTTTGAAGTTAGTTACTAATTTTATCAGAGGACCCCTATTTGTCATAAATTTGTTGGGGTTCTGACGCGCTGTCGTTGCAAGTCCGATGCCAACCTGACGCAAATCTGACGCGCGCCTGATACGATCTTCTCGCGATCTTCTCGCGATCTTGACGCAAACCTGACCGATCGACTGATGTTGTTCCCGTGACATTTGTTGTAAAACCTTGAGATTTTATTTTCTACCTCGTATAGTGGAGTTTCGGAAATTCTGACTATTGTTTGTCGACCGGTACAAATCTCCGACACATCAACGTGTCGCACCGCAAACGTACTGATTGACTTGGAGGATTGATGGAAAACGAGATTCCACCAGTTAATCGTGTAGACGAGATTCACGAGAAGCTCAGCTCACTTCAGGGCCAAAAACTCAAGGTCAAGGCCAACATGGGACGTTCTCGTATTGTTGAGCGCACAGGCACCCTGGTCATGGCGCATCCATCTCTTTTTATCGTTGAGGTTGGCGAGCGCCGCGGTCGCACTGCCCGCCAGTCCTACCAGTACGTTGACGTTCTGACCGGCACTGTTGAGCTTTTTGATTTTGAGACCGGTGAGCGTTTGTTTGACTTCGAGTTTGAAGAGTAGTTCAGAAGCGCCCGCATCACTTCGACTAGGCTCACACTCATGGCTGCCTCGTTGTCCAATTTTGGACGCCAAACCATCAAAATTCCTTGCAAGGTCAATCTTCACTTGGGGATTCACGTTCAGAAAGACCAGCGAGGATACCATAAAGTAGATTCACTCATGGTTCCCGTTGCGCTGTACGACACTGTTGTTGTCGATGACGCGCCGGAGCTTACGGTTACACATGAGCCGCAGCTCTGCGTGTTGCCCGAGCGCACAACAACCTGGAAGGCCGCGGTTCTTCTCGCCGATAAGCTGGGAGTTTCCCCAGATGTTTCCATTGACGTGCAGGTTCACATTCCCGAGAAGGCCGGCCTGGGCGGATCGTCCGCCGATGCCGCCGCGACGCTCTATCTGTTGGCCCAGCGTTGGGGCGTTGACCCGCTAGACCCACTGGTAGTTGAGGTAGCCAAGGCTGTTGGCGCAGACGTTGCATTCTTCTTGGATCCGCGACCATCACTTATGCTTGGCGCTGGGGATACGCTGGTAGAAACCTATACGTCTACTGTTGACGCTCCTCTTGCCATTGTTTTACCAGCAGAAACAGGTGTCGTTACCAAAGAGGCATACGACCAGTTTGATACGTCACCAATTGCACCAGAGTCCTACGAGAATTTGTCCGCGCTTTTGCGTGACGCTGGCCAGGGTGCTACTTCTGATCACGATGCAAGTAAGCAATTTATTCAGCAGGTAGCAAGCCTCCTTTTCAACAATCTTGCGCCAGCAGCAAAATCACTAAAACCACAGGTGGCCGAGGTAGAGGAGTGGCTAAAGGCACAGTCTGGCGTTCTTGGCGCTCAGGTTTCCGGCTCAGGTAGCAGCTCTTTTGCACTTTGCGAATCACAGGATGCTGCCGACGCAATTGCAGCCGCAGCTCAAGCAAAAGGTTGGCGAGGATTCTCCACTACCTGCAAGTTGTAGTGGTAACATAGAGCGGCAAATGTTTGATGGATTTATCCCATCGGACAAGGCAAAACATAACGGGTTGTGGCTCAGCTTGGTAGAGCGCTCGGTTCGGGACCGAGAGGTCGCTGGTTCAAATCCAGTCAACCCGACCATTTTTCCTGATAATCAGTGAACTTCCACCGTTTTTACCGCGAAATAAGCGTTTTGGCAGTCAAAGTGGTAAAAAATGCGTTTAGTTGGAATATACAAAAACGTATGCATTCTATGCAGGTCATCTACCAGCATAAACTCTCGGTCAATTTTGATTGAAACTTTTATAAAAAAGCTCAACTGGAAAAACGTAAGTGCCAAAACGCCGAGCTAGAAAATAAATCTCCAACTAAACGGATTTTTTACCCAAATCAGACGCCACTTTCCGGCATATCAATTTCTTGACTAGTTTTCGTGCATATTTGAGATTGTTTATACGTTTTTGGTTAGGCGGACACATAATCGCCTGGACCTTGTATCAACCGTTCCTTAAAAATCTACATGACAGCTCTATGAGTACACTTTCTTATTGTTTTGAGCTTCATTTTTCTATCAAATGAACATTGTGAATGTTTAGGCCTACAAAAACATAAATAAATCGACACAAAATAAACACAAATGGATTACAATCAGACGAAGAGCACTACGTTTAAGGCAACGCGCGCACCGTCGTTTCTACGCGCTTGCACACACGCGTTTTGTTGAAAGGGGTTTTGTATGCCTGTTGTTGAGTTTTTTGTCAATGTGTTATCAACACCAGCCATCCTAGTCGGTCTTGTTGCCCTGCTAGGTTTGGCACTTCAGGGAAAGCCAGTTGAGGACCTCATCAAGGGCACCCTCAAGACCATCGTCGGCTTCCTCGTTCTTTCTGCAGGTGCAGGTTTCTTGCAGACCGGTTCCCTCCTGGCCTTTGGTGAAATCTTCAACTTTGCCTTTGACATGCAGGGTGTCGTCCCAAACAACGAGGCTGTCGTTTCCCTGGCACTTGGCGAGTTTGGCCAAGCAACCGCAATCATCATGTGCGTCGGCATGGTCCTAAACATTGTCCTCGCACGTTTTTCTCGCTTTAACTACATCTTCCTCACCGGCCACCACACCCTCTACATGGCAGCTATGCTCGCCATCATCCTGCACGTCGGCGGCCTTTCCGGTTGGATGCTCTACATCTCCGGCGCATGCTTGCTTGCTCTGATCATGGTTCTGTCTCCTGCATACTGCCAGCCAACCATGCGTAAGGTTACCGGCAGCGATTCCGTTGCACTTGGCCACTTCGGCGGAGCTGGTTACTGGCTTGCTGGTATGGTTGGTAAGCTCTTTGCTTCCGATCGCGAGAATAGCACCGAGAATATCAAGTTCTCCAAGCGTCTCATCTTCCTGCGCGACAACACTGTTTCCATCGGTCTGACCATGATCATCATGTTCTTGGTTATCACCGGCGTTGCTGTCAGTCGCGGTCTTCTAACCTTGGTACCTGCAGGAACTACCGCTGCAGAGTTTGTTTCTAACCCACAGTATGCTGGTCTCCAGCACCTCGGCGACCTGCTCAACATTGGTACCGAGACCACCACTAACTGGATTGTCTGGGCATTTACCCGCGGCCTCTCCTTCGCTGGTGGTGTTTACATCATTCTGTCCGGTGTCCGTCTGATCATTGGCGAGATTGTTCCTGCATTTAAGGGTATTGCTCAGAAGCTTGTCCCTGGTGCAAAGCCAGCAATCGACTGCCCAATCGCATTCACCTATGCTCCAAACGCCGTTATCATCGGCTTCCTGAGCTCCTTCGTTGGCGGCATCCTGGGCCTGCTTATCCTTGGTGTCATTAATGCACAGATCGCAGCTATTGCCCTGATCCTCCCAGGCGTTGTTCCTCACTTCTTCTGCGGCGCAACCGCAGGCGTCTTTGGTAACGCAGAGGGCGGCATCAAGGGCTGCATCGCTGGCTCTTTTGTCCACGGTCTGCTCATTACCTTCCTGCCTGCACTGTGCATGCCAGTCTTCACCCTCATGGGCTTCACCTCCGCTACCTTCTCCGACGCCGACTTCTCTATCATGGCGCTGATCTTTGGTAACGTTGCTCTGAACGTCCAGGGCGCAGTTCTCACGGGCATCTGCGTTGTCTGCTTCTGCCTCCCAATTCTCTTCAACCTTGTTGCTCCTAAGAAGGCAGAGGAGAAGAAGGCCGAGTAGCATCCGCTCACAGAATTGCAGCTAAACATCGCAGTTGCTGCAGAAAATGCGAGTAGAATTTAGGTATCTAGGTCGGGCTTCGTCCTTGGATGGGGCCCGACTTTTTAACCCACGTAACCCACATATCACACGTGGTGAATTGAAAGGGGCTTTTATGGCTATCCAGAAGATTCTTTGTTGTTGCGGAAGTGGACTTGGTTCTAGTCTTATGGTTGAGATGCAGATCCAGGACGTCTTGAATGAGCTGGGCGTGAGCGGCGTCGAGGTTGAGCACTCAACCGTTTCCGACGTTACTCCCGGTGCAGCTGACCTCTTTATTGTTGCTCGCGACCTTGAGGATTTTATCGCTGACATTCCAGAGGACGAGAAGATCATTCTCTCCAACATTCTTGATAAGGATGAGATGAAGGAAAAGCTTAGCGAGAAGTTCGGTCTGTAAGCGCTGACTCGCACGTAGCACGTGAAAGGAAATTACATGGACGTCGACCTTAAACAGGTTGCTCGTGAGGTGCGCAAAAGCATCCTCACGCAGGTCTTTACGGCCAAATCCGGCCATCCCGGTGGCTCGCTTTCTGCAACAGAAATCCTAACGTATCTCTACTTCAAGGAGATGCACGTAGACCCCACCAAGCCAAACTGTCCTTGCAGGGACCGTTTTGTGCTTTCAAAGGGGCACGTTACCCCAGCGCTCTACGGCGTTTTGGCCGAGCGCGGCTTCTTCCCCAAGGAGGAGCTCAAGACTTTCCGCGCGCTCAACTCACGCCTTCAGGGTCACCCAAACATGAACGATACGCCTGGCGTTGACATGAGTACCGGCTCCCTTGGCCAGGGCGTTTCCACCGCCGTTGGTATGGCGCTGGCCGGCAAGAAGTTCAACAAGGACTACCGCGTCTACGCACTTCTGGGCGACGGCGAAATCGAAGAGGGCCAGGTCTGGGAGGCTGCCATGTTTGCCGGCAACCATCAGCTTGATAACCTCACGCTTATTGTTGACAACAATAACCTGCAGCTTGATGGCTCGCTTGATCAGATCAACACACCACAGCCAATTGACGAGAAGTTCAAGGCGTTCAAATTCCACGTTATTGATGTAGCTGATGGACACGACTTTGATCAGCTTGCAGCTGCATTTGCTGAGGCTCGCACCGTCAAGGGTCAGCCAACCGTTATCATTGCCCACACCGTAAAGGGCAAGGGCGTCTCCTTCATGGAGAACCAGGTAGGTTGGCACGGTAAGGCTCCTAACCAGGAGCAATACGAGCAGGCACTTAAAGAGCTTGAGGGAGAGGTGGCATAACATGGCAGATGTACAGAAAATTGCCACCAGAGAGGCTTACGGAAAAGCCCTGGTAGAGCTTGGTAAAGAGCACGACGATCTTCTTGTCTTTGATGCTGACTTGGCAGAGGCAACTCGTTCCGGCAAGTACGGCGAGGAGTATCCTGAGCGCTTCGTGGACTGCGGAATTGCTGAGGCCAATATGATTGGCATGGCAGCCGGCGTTGCGGCTACGGGTCACAAGGTCTTTGCAACTTCGTTTGCAATGTTCACGTCTGGTCGTGCGTTTGAGCAGATCAGAAACTCGGTGGGTTATCCTCACCTAAACGTCAAGATTGGCGCTACCCATGGAGGCCTCTCGGTAGGAGAGGACGGCGCTACTCACCAGTGCAATGAGGATATTGCTGTTATGCGTACCATTCCTGGCATGACGGTTATCATTCCATCCGACGCTGTTGAGGCTGAGGCCGCTGTTAAGGCCGCTTACGACCATGACGGTCCTGTTTATATGCGCTTTGGCCGCCTCCCTGTTCCTGTTTTCAACACCAACCCTGACTATCACTTTGAGCTGGGTAAGGGTATTGTTCTCAAGGAGGGTACTGACGTTACGCTGGTAGCTTGTGGCCTTATGGTTCCTGTGGCTCTTGAGGTTGCTGAGCAGCTGGCCGCAGAGGGCGTCAACGCTGAGGTCATCAACATCCACACCATCAAGCCTCTGGATACTGAGCTGATTACCGCTTCTGCAGCAAAGACCGGCAAGGTTGTGACTATTGAGGAGCACTCCGTTATCGGCGGTCTGGGCAGTGCGGTTTGCCAGGCACTTTCCGAGAACACTCCTGTTCCTGTCAAGGTCATTGGCGTTCAGGACACCTATGGCGAGTCCGGACCAGCACTTCAGGTTCTTGCTAAGTACGGCCTGGATACCCCGAGCGTCCTTGCATCCGTCAAGGACTTCTTGAAGTAAGCTCTTCGAGCTCTGGCGTGCTTTAGCGTGCATGGGGCACGGCAGCACGCCCGTCGCACGTTATCGTCGCACAAACAAAGCCCTTCTCGTCATCTGGCGAGAAGGGCTTTTGAATCACATCGGACTTGCAAGCGACGGAGGAACCGCAAAGGACAAGCTCTAGCTGAATTCATCTACTGAGTTGTCAGATGCTTCGTGGCTGGGGCCACGCATAAGATACGCGGCCCCAGCCACTGCGGCATAAAGTGCCCAAGCGCCTACGCAGAAGAGCAGGTTTCCCAGCCAGTCCCCAACGAAAATCTCGTGTGTGTCAGTACTGCGATAGAACGAGTTCGTGACAGCAAGTAGTAATGCTGCTGCCCCGCTTGACAAGAGTCGTGTCCACAGTGCTCTCACTCTCCGTTGTGGCCATCGTTGTGGCGGGTCAACAATCAAAAGAACCAGGCCGGTGAGAAACGCTCCATAAAGTGGAAATACCATCAAAAGAGTGCCAGCTGCGGCGAGCCCCGTGGCGGGGATATAGAAAATCCCGAAGAAGATTCCAATCCATGTCGTGTACGTACGGATCGCATCCCTGTTCGTGAAAGTAGGCGTGGCAAATCGGGCTGAGCTCCTCATGAGCATCCGTCCTGCCATGACCGTGAAGGCAATCCAGCCGAGACCGAGAGATAGGAGCGTCTCACTCCAATGTTGAGATCCATACTGGGTGGAAGCAACTGCATCAAAAGCGACTAACGCGATGGCCGCAACCCCTGTACCCAATACGCGGATCAGTAATGCTCGACAGAGCGGCGTCTCCCATGTTGATGGCCTATCAATGATAAAAAATAGCAGTCCTGCTAGAGGGGCAAGCCACAATGGGGTGCTCACCGGGGCGACTCCACCGATGAAGAGCAGGGAACCGGGCACTATCGCAAAGCCGAGGATGAGCCCTACCCAATACGTGTAGGTCCGAACGAATAGTTTGAAAGACTCAACCACTCACGCCTCCCATGGACTTCAGCACCGAAACTATAACAATTCTACGGCGGGGAGGCGACTCATGACCAGATACACTTCAAAACCCGCCTGAAATGTGCAAAGAATCTGTATTTGAGCCACCGATTCTTTTACAAAATCAGGCAAATCCACAGTTTCTTTGATGCTTTTAGGCAAAACTTACAGATTCTTTGCAGAAATCAGGCGCCCCTAGGCATCCGCCAGACTTCCAGCGCCGCCTGGCGAGAAGCCCCGTCCACTAGCAGCGCTTTCGCACAAGAAACCCGACATCCACACGAAATGGATGCCGGGTTGAAATTGCTTTCTACCTGTATGCCCTTACTTGTACTCGTAGAAGCCCTTACCAGCGGCAACGCCGGTCTCGCCCTTGTCAATCTTCTCCTTGAGGAGGGCAACAATGCGACCCTGTACGGACTCAGGATCCTTAGCTGCAGGATTCATCAGAGCAACGTTGTATGCGGTGACCAGGCCAATGATGTCCAGAATCTGGAACGGACCCTTTGGCGAACCGGTGCCAATGCGCCAAGCCCTGTCGATGTCCTCGACGTCGCCGACGCCGTTAGCCCAGAGCTGCTCTGCGGAGACCAGAAGAGGTACCAGCATAGAGTTCAGCAGGTAGCCAGGCTGCTCCTTCAGAACCTTGACCGGAATCATACGGATGCTTGCCGCAAAAGCGACGACCATGTCAAAGTTCTCCTGAGCGGTACCTGCGTGACCCATGACCTCGCCGATTGGGTTGCGCCAAATCTCGTTAGCAAAGTGAAGAGCCAGGTACTTCTCGGGACGACCAGTAGCTGCAGCAAACATGCTTGGAATCATGGTTGAGCTGTTAGTTGCCACAATAGTCTTCTCGGGCAGGTGCTTGGCTAGCTCGGTGTAGAACTCAATCTTCTGCTCTGGATTCTCAGCGACAGACTCGATAACAAAGTCAGCGTCACCAAAAGCCTCGTCCCAATCGGAAGTAAGCTTGAGGTTGCTGTATGCGCGCTCTACCTGCTCTTTAAGCTGGTCAAGCTTCTCTGGAGTAATCTCGTCCTGAGCAATGAGGCCGTAAGCGTAAGCCTTAGGATCGCTCTTCATAGCCTCGAGGGTGTTCAGATACACCTCTCTGAGGTGCTCAATCTTTGGACGAGCGCGCTCAATTGAAGCCTCGGATCTCAGCCAAATGGTGGTCTCGTAGCCGCGATACGCGGTCTGGAATGCAATCTGGCTGCCCAAAACGCCGCCGCCAGCAACTACAACTTTCTTAACCTGTGAAATGTCCATAGGACGTTCCTTTCTACAAGCGTGGCGAGAAGTGCCGCGCGATTTATCTACCGTCCCTATACCCCAGAAACTCTCCGTCAAACATTCGTTCGGAAAATTTCCAACTTTCATTTAATTCCTACAAATCACCCCTTGGCGAGAAACCACATCTATCCCTCACACTTCTTAGGTAGAATAGAGGCGTACCACCAGCAGCTGGTTTTAGCGCAGTTTATTGGCTGCAAGCCAATAAAACACCAGGTATAACATCTGGACAGAATAGAGGCATCATGATCGACGGAACATACAAGATTCAAATGGATTCTCCCGTTGGAGCCAAAGAGGGTACCGCTGTTCTCATTACCTCTGGCGAGAAACTCACTGGCTCTCTGACCGCCATGGGTGTCCAGATTGATATTGAGAACGGCAAGGTTACCGACAACTCGTTTACCTTTGGCGGCAAGCTTGAGTCTTTTGTGGGTCCTGTTATCTTTGCTGTAGGCGGCTCCGTTGAAGGCGACACCATTCAAGGCATCGCCCACATCGCTAACCGAGACTTTGTGTTTACAGGTACAAGAGAGAGTTAAGGTAGTTGCATCATCCCTGTTAGCAGTACAATCAATTTGTTAACTTCTGGGTGGGGATGGAGTATGAAAGTAATCGATACAAAGTCAGATGCAGAGTCTCCTCAAGGAGCTCCGTTTTTTGTTGACCGGTGTCGATTTACTCCGACTCAAGGAATTGAAATCTCTTCTCTTCAATTGGATGATGATAAAGTTCAAAACTGGCCAATGGTTTATATTTTGGCTAACGATAATCCTCGCCAAAAAAGTGCTTATGTGGGTGAGACCACAAGTGTTAGTGAGCGTATGTCTCAGCATAGTAAAAATTCCGAAAAGGATTTATTTACCAGTGTAAATATTATTTTTAATCAAGAGTTTAACCAGTCAGTTATTAAGGATTATGAAAATCGTCTGATTGGTCTTATGGCTGCTGATGGAGTCTATAAGCTCACTAATAAAAACGAAGGTCATAGCAACTTAAATTACTTTTCTAAAGAAAAGTATGAATCAATGTTTGATGATCTTTGGGAAGAGCTCCGTAGGATGGAGTTAGCAGATAAGACTATCAGCGAAATTGAAGAATCGGAAGTATTTAAATACTCTCCTTACAAAAGCTTGTCGGTTGATCAGCGAGTTGCTCTTAATAAAATTTATTCTGCAATTGAATCTGACCTGTCAAAAGCCAAACCTATCGTTGTCCAAGGAATGCCTGGTACAGGTAAGACGATTCTTGCTATCTATCTATTAAAAGCTCTTCGTGATGACGAGAAGTTCAAAGACTTGAATATCAAAATTGTTGAACCTATGACCTCCTTAAGAGCAACTTTAAAGAAGTCGTTAAAGGGCGTTGGCGGACTCAATGCAAGGGATGTTATTGGACCCAATGACTTGGCAAATCCCAAATTTGGCTATAACCCCGAGGTAGAGAAACCATTTGATATTCTGCTCATTGATGAGTCACATCGTTTAACGGCACGTCGAGGGATTACTGCTTTTGGCAGCTATGATGAAGTAAATAAAAAGCTTGGTTTGCCAAAAGAATCCACACAGTTAGATTGGGCATTAAAGCTCACTAAACTTCCAATCTTCTTTTACGATGCATCACAGTCAATTAAGCCTGCGGATATCGACCCTAACTCGTTTGAAGAAAAACTTGGAGATGCCCTTAGGCATCCTATTAGACTAGAAAATCAAATGAGAGTTCAAGGTGGAGCGGAATACCTGAATTACATTTCAGACATTCTGAATGATAAACACCCCGCGAGAAGAACATTTGATAACTATGAGTTTGTCCTTCATGACTCAATAGATGATTTCACAGATAGTTTTGAACAGAAATTATCAGAACATAATCTGACAAGAATGCTTGCTGGATATGCATGGGATTGGAAAACAAAAGGTAAACCAGTCGCTTCCCCTCTGAAAGATATTGTTATAGGAGACAAGTCGTTCAGATGGAATTCTATGCTTGCTAACTGGGTTGGTAATGGAGTGGCTAATCCGATATATGCTCAGGAAGTCGGATGTGTTCATACAGCCCAGGGGTATGATTTAAGCTACTCGTACGTAATTATTGGTCCAGATTTAAAGCTAGATCCGATAACCGGAAGACTAATTGGCGATAAAGACCACTACTTTGACAAAAAGGGTAAGGGTGGAGCAACTGCTGAGCAGCTAACCCAATACATCAAGAACATCTACTACGTTCTTCTTACTCGAGGCATCTACGGAACGCATGTGTATGTAGTGGATGATGCCTTGAGGGAATATTTAAAGTGTTATTGTTATATCATGAAATAATCTATAAATACATTCATTAGGGTGTTTATCATATTAGCTATTTCTTGAGGGAGGGGTGGTGTGAATGCAGAATCAACTAAATAAAGAAGTTTGTTTATGGGCTGCGAAGCGCAGTAATATAAACAAAGACGAGATAGTAAAAAAATTTCCTAAATTTGATCAGTGGTTCGAAGGCACTCATTCTCCCACAATTAATCAAATGAAGAGGTTTGCGGCACTCACGCATGTAAGCCTATCTGACTTGTTCTCTGATCAAATGCCTGACTTTAATTTACAGATTGCAGATTTTAGAACAGTAGATGATGTATCTACTGTCGAGCCCAGTCCTGAGCTATATGACACAATTAGTTTGATGAAAAGACGCCAAGAGTGGATGAAAGATTATTTCTCTCATGAGAAATATGAAGATGTTAATTTCGTAGGATCTTTTGCGGCACTCGAAATGGATAAAGAAAATATTAGTAGCTTATCTAGTAAGCTCCATTCTTTATTAAAGCTGGAAAACGACTGGGCAACAAAATTTAAAACGGTGGATGAAGCGTTTAAATTCTTAAAAGATAAGATAGAAAGTCTTGGCATTGCCGTTATTGTAAATGGAGTGGTAAAAGATAATACTTCTAGACCACTGAATGTAAGTGAATTTCGTGGTTTTGTTTTGGCAGATAAAAAAGCTCCGTTAATCTTCATTAATGGAAGAGATGCTAAAACTGCACAAATTTTTACACTAGTTCATGAGCTTGCACATTTAGCATATGCTCAAACAGGAGTTAGCAATCCTAATGACGAAGAAGAATCCGATAGTAATTCCATTGAAAAATTTTGTAATGGCGTCGCTGCAGAATTTTTAGTTCCTGCTGATTTAATTTTAAAGTATTGGAATGAGTCCAATACAAACATCTACAATAAAACTAAAATAATCGCCCAGCATCTTAAGGTCAATTTTATTGTAGTTGCACGTCGTATTCTTGATTTAGATTTAGTTAATCGTGAGAGTTTTTTTGAGCTGTATAAAAAATATAAATCTACGCTTAGCCCTATTAAAAAAACTAATAGTGGCGGAAATTACTACAGAACTAAGCAATATCGCTTAGGAAATGTTTTTTCCGATGCCATATGGTCTGCAGTTAATTCGGGTTTTATTAGTTATCGCGATGCGGCAGATTTGACATGCATGAATATAAATAGTTTCAATAAATTTTTTGAGAAGGTATCTTAGATGTCTACCGTATATCTTCTCGACTCAAATTATTGGATCTATGGAATGAAGGCTTATCCGCTTGACCTCTTTCCAAGTTTTTGGGATAAGATGGAGTCACATATTGTTAATAAGGATGTTGTAATTCATGAAACTGTTCTTGATGAAATTAGGCGTAAAGACGATGCTTTAAAAAAATGGTTTGACTCTTTAAAGTCATATAAGCCAATGAAAACATCTAAAAATATTTTGCCTGACTATTTAGAAATTATAGACTGGGCAAAAAATGCTGGGTATACAAAAGAAGCGATTGCGGAATTTGAGAATCAGTCTCGCGCAGATGCATGGCTGTGTGCTGAGGCTAAATTGAACAATTATGTTTTAGTTACAAATGAAGTAAGCAGTAACTCAAAGAATAAAATTAAAATCCCTAATGTCTGTGATCAATTTAATATTGATTGTATTGATAATTTTGAATTTATGAGAAATTTTAATTTTATATTTTAAATTGATGACCTTATCACCTTTCTCCACCCACCGATAAAACTTAACCGTTCATGTAAACCCTACCCGTTTTAACAGGTGGGGTTTC
Source organism: Atopobium sp. BS2 (assembly GCF_000565075.1). Classification (GTDB taxonomy): domain Bacteria; phylum Actinomycetota; class Coriobacteriia; order Coriobacteriales; family Atopobiaceae; genus Lancefieldella. The sequence goes on along the minus strand of NZ_JDFG01000020.1, from coordinate 18,183 downwards.
TCGCCAGACATATAGTTAAAGCACTGTGCTTTTGACATGCAGAAACAAGAGAAAAGAGGCGAGAAATGCAAAAGTTACAGAAGCGGTTTACTGCGGTTTTGAGTATGTTCATGGCTCTGGTGCTCTCGTTTATGTTGGTAGGGTGCAACGTTGCACCTTCTCAGCAAGAGAACAAGCCCGCGGAGCAAACGCAGCAGAAAGAACTTACAACAGGGGCGCTTGCTGCTACGCATGAGACCAAGTTTGGTGGTGTTTATCTGGATATTACCATCGAGGACTTTAATAAGATGGGCTTTGAGTTTGGCGATAGCGTGGATGTTACGTTTAGCAACGGCTACAAGCTTACCGATATTCCGTACTATAACGGCTACTATACTAAGACTGGTGAGGCTTTGATTAGCGGGTATCCCGGATATCCTCATATTGACGTATGCGTGAACAACGGAGACCCTCTGTGGGAAACCGCCGGTCTTAAAGAGGGCGATACCGGTACCGTAACTCTGCACGAGAAGCAAAAATACGCAACAGTTCAAAAGGCTCTTGGCGCAACATACACTAAAAATCGTTCCGACTATGCAAGTGACGAGGTCTTTGCTAACTTCCGTGCTATGAGGGGCGGAAACATGGCAGAGAATGTGATGTATCGTTCGGCATCACCTATTGATAACCAGAACAATCGTGCACCTTACGCTGCTGAGCTTGCTCAAAAATGTGGCGTTCAATACATTTTGGATCTTGCTGATAGCAATGAAGAGATTGAGGGTTATTACCAGAAAGCCGATTACGATGTTTCTTGGCATAAGGGACTATATGAGGCCGGAAACGTTACTGCTTTGGACTTGAATGCAAATTATCGTAGTAAAAAGTATGCTGAGCGTCTGGTTGCAGGCTTGCGCGAGATGATTAAGCATGAGGGACCGTATCTTACTCACTGCACGGAAGGCAAGGATCGCACGGGCTTTACTTGCGCTTTGCTTGAAGGTCTTTGTGGTGCATCGTATGAGGAAATGCGCGATGACTATATGGCCACTTATGACAATTATTACGGTATTAGCGAGAAGAACGACAAAGCTCGCTACGATGCTGTTGTAGAGGTTAAATTCAATGACATTGCTCTTTGTGTTGGTGGGCAGCCTCTGGGTGGCTCGCTTGACGGTTTAGATTACGCGGCTGGTGCTCGTAAGTATCTGACCGACGCTGGAATGACTGATGCCGAGGTTGATCAGCTCATTGCAAGACTGACAAAGAAGTAGTGGTTGTGGCTGCAACTGCAAAGAACTGACAGGTTAGTCGCCTGGCGAGAGGAGCGATCTTCTCGCCAGGTTTTTTAATAACAGATTTAAATAATGTTATGTGAAGTTGATTTCCTTTTACCGTTGGCGGAATTGGAAATGGAAACGTCAGAGCCCCTTTTTATAATTTGTTAAAAAGGAGGGTGCGTCATGGATGACAAACTTGTTCGTCTCATAACGTGCTTGGCAAAACAGGAAGATGTTTCTACATCAACGCTGTCTGAGTCCTTATGCGTCTCCGAGCGCACCGTGCGTGCATATATCAAGCGTGCAAAAGAATTACTCTCAGGTATTGCTGAAATTACAACAATAAAGGGTCAGGGTTATCATCTTGAAGTTCTTAATCCTGAGCTCTTGGATTGCTGGCTTAATAAAGAAGATCAGTTACCTCAGACTTCTAATGAACGCGTGGCATATATATTGGACGATCTGCTTAATCGAAGCGATTGGGTCACGGTAGACGAGTTATCAGAGATTCTTTACGTTTCTCGTAAGACTATCTCGGCTGATTTAAAACAAGCTGAAGAGTTTCTCGCCAGATTTGACCTGCACATAATGCGTAAATCGCATTATGGAATTCAGATTGAAGGTACTGAATTTAATAAGCGACTCTGCCTGGCAAGTCTGGTAACAAACGAAGAATATTCGGGCAGCTGTCACGCCACGGTAGAAAATAATGAACTTATTACTGATGTAACAAAGCTGGTAGTTGAGTGTGTTGAACATCATGATGTCAGCTTGAATGATTTTGCAATTAGAAATCTTGTCATTCATATAGTGGTTGCAATTAATCGCATTAAGCAACAGCGCTATGTTGTAGGACAGGAAGACTCGCTTAAGAGAATTCAGTGCTCGTATGAATATACCGTAGCGCAAAAGCTGGTAAATCGCCTGTCATCTGAGTTTGATGTTGAGTTTCCTCAGATAGAGGTTGCCTATATAGCAGTTCACTTGGCATCTAAAAAGATGTTTAAAGATATTTCTGAATCTCCAAATCTAGTGATTACTGATGATGTATTTGCCGTAACTCGCCAGATGGTTGATTTGGTATGGAGTAGCTTTAGATTTGATTTCAGAAATGATCTTGAGCTACATATGGGTTTAGCTAGACATATTGTGCCGCTCTCAGTTCGTCTTCACTATAACCTGCAGATAGAGAATCCGCTGCTTACTGACATCCAGTATCGAATGCCTCTGGCGTATTTAATGGCCATGGAGTCGTCAACAATTTTGGCCAAAGAGTACGAAGCAACGTTAACTGAGCATGAGGTAGCTTATCTGGCTCTGGCATTTGCATTGGCTTTGGAGCGCAAGCGTACTGAACTGCCAAAAAAGAATGTGTTGTGTGTTTGTGCAACAGGTCTAGGTACCTCAAAGATTTTGGGAATTCGTATTAAAGAGGAATTTGGGCCTTATATCGGGACAATTTCTACGTGCAATTTAAGCCAGATTTCTTCGATTGATTTCTCGCATATTGATTACGTGTTCTCTACCGTTGAGATTGAATCTCCTTTGCCAGTTCCCGTGTGTTATTCGGGATTCTTGCTTGATGATATTAATAAAGACCAGGTAGTTAAAGACTTACTGCGTCGAGATGAACGAGCAGAGTTTGCTAAACAATTCAACGAACACCTTTTCTTCCCACATCTTGCGTATAGGAGCAAGGAGGAAGTACTTAACTTTTTGATTAGTCAATTATGCAGCATTGAGAGATCAAACATCTCTGTTTCTGAAGATGAGTTCAGAGCTCTTGTTTTTGACCGCGAAACTTTAGCAATGACTGCCTTTGGAAACTTGGTTGCACTTCCTCATCCCTCAAGGCCTGTATCCAATCGTACTTGTGTGGCAGTTGGCTTATTGGACAACCCAATTGATTGGGATGGTCATGACGTAGCTGCTGTGTTTTTAATCTCAGTTTCTTGTTCAGAAGACGAGAAGACCCGTTTATTTAACAAGAACATGGCGTCCCTTCTTATGGATAAAGAGGAAATTTGTTCACTTGTAAAGCATCAAAGTTTTTCAACTTTTGTTGGTCAGATTACATCGTCAGGTGATGGTTTGAGAAAGAGGGGATAGGAATGGATGAAAGAGAGGTAGAGGCTATTGTCACCAACTTGGTTGTGCATGGTGGGGATGCAAAAAGCTATGCAATACAAGCAATCAAGTGCGCTCGTTTGGGAAAGTTTGACCAGGCAGATGAGCTGTTGAAACAGAGTTCAGAATCGTTAAATCGAGCGCATGAGTTTCAGATGGAACGGATTCAGCAGGAAATTATTGGACAGGATAACAAGCCACTATCTTTGCTGATGGTCCACGGACAAGATCATTTGATGTGTGCTCTTACCACACACGATTTAGCAGTGCAAATCGTTGAGCTTTGTAAGCAAGTAACTACGAGCAGTGGTGAATGAAAGGAAGTAGGTATGAAAAAGATTGATTTGTTTTGTAGTGCAGGTATGTCCACAAGTATGCTTGCAAACAAGATGCAAGAGGTTGCTGATGCCCATGGAATTCAAGTAAAGGTCGAGGCATTTTCTTCTACCGCGATTGATTTCCAGGTAGAGCACGACACTCCTGACTGCATTTTACTGGGACCTCAGGTTCGTTTTAGCTTTGACGATGTAAACGCAAAATACGGAGCAAAAATTCCTGTTGGCGTTATTGAGTCAGCGGATTATGGCAACTTGAACGGCGAGCGTGTGCTTAAGATGGCCATTTCTTTGATTAAGCGTGGTTCTACTGCATAGGGTTTCTCGCTATACGTTTTATCTGTGATTTTATAAAAAATGGAGAGTTGTTAGTTTGGAGGGTTCTATGAAAACGATGGATGTATTTGAAAAGCGACTTATGCCGCTAGCTGAAATGATTGGTAAAAATAAATACCTTCTGACCATGCGAGATTCGTTTGCAATGGTCATGCCAATCCTGATTATTGGCTCTATGTTTACTTTGCTTCGCAACTTCCCAATTCCTGCGTGGATTGATTTTTTGAAGACTACGATGGTTCAGCCAGATAAATCGCTGTTTGCTCTGCTGGCTATTCCTTCCGCATGTACTGTTTCGCTCATGGCAATCTTCCTGGCCTTTAACATTGGCTATAACTTTGCCGAGCACATTGGTATTAAAGACCGCGCGTCAGCGGGCATTGTTTCTTTGGTAGGTTGGTTCATCCTTATGCCTCAGGTAACTGAGTTTTCACCTGAAGAAGGCGTAGAGCCATTCCTGGTAGACAGTATTCCTCTTGCATGGACGGGTGCAAAAGGCGTCTTCATTGCCATGATTGTGGGATTTTTTGCAGTAGGCGTGTTTGGCTACATCATTAAAAAAGACTGGACCATTAAGATGCCAGAGGGCGTTCCACCTACTGTTGCCCGTGCATTCAGCGCTCTTATCCCTATGACCGTTGCATTTACCGCCGTATGGCTGGTTGGAATTGTCTTTATCATTTCCCCATGGGGCAATGCCTTTAACTTCATTTATGCAATCCTTCAGGCTCCTTTGACTTCACTTGGTGGAACTGTTTGGGCATTGGCATTTAGTTATGTTTTGGCAAGTGGATTCTGGTTTATTGGTATTCATGGCTCCAGCGTTACTGGTTCAATTTACACACCAATTCTTACCGCACTTTCGCTGGAAAATCAGGCTGCATTTGCTGCTGGCGCAGCACTTCCTAACATTGTTAACCGTGAGTTCGAGACCTTCTTTGCAACCTTTGGCGGCGGCGGTTCTACGCTCTCTTTGCTGATTGCAATGCTTCTGTTCTGCAATTCCAAGCGTATTAAAGATCTGGCAAAGATTTCTGTTGCTCCTGGTATCTTTGGTATCAACGAGCCAATTATCTTTGGTCTTCCTATTGTTCTTAACCCTGTTATGTTGATCCCCTTTATCCTCACTCCAGTGGTCAACATCATTATTGCGTACTTCATCATGGATCTTGGTTTAGTACCTCTGTGCAATGGCGTTATGCTTCCTTGGACTACTCCTCCTCTGGTTTCTGGATTCCTGCTGAGTGGTTGGCAAGGCGCTGTCCTGCAGCTCTTCTTGATTATTCTGGGAATCTTTATTTATCTGCCTTTCATCAAGACGTTGGATAAGGAATATCTGAAGGAAGAAGCCGCAGCTTCCGAGGAATCTTCTACTGAGCTGGAAGACTTTGATTCTATCGACCTTGATTCTGTCGTGCTGTAAAACTTTTGTATTTGAGCTGTACCTGGTGCAACGCTAAGACGCTGTGCCAGGTATCAGTCTGTATGCTTGATTGGAGGAAGTGATGCATAGGCTTGGAATTTCTCTTTATCCAGAGCACTCAACACCTGAAGCCGATGATGCCTATATGGCATTAGCAAGTAACTATGGTTTCTCGCGCATTTTCACATGCTTACTTTCTGTGGATAAATCACCAGAAGAGACAGTAGCTGAGTTTTCACAGTTTATGGACCGCGCTCATGGGTATGGGTTTACGGTTGCAGTGGATACCAACCCGCGCGTATTCCAGCACTTAGGGGCAACGGCAACTGATATTTCTGTTTTTGCCAAGATGGGCGTTGATATTATTCGCCTTGATGGGCATTTGGGAGACCGTCAGGACATTGCTCTGACAAGAAATCCTTATGGCATTGCGGTTGAGTTTAATGCCAGTCAGATGCTGTCGCTTGATCTACTTATTGAGCGTGGCGCATATCGTCGCAATATGTGCGTTTGTCACAATTTTTATCCACAGAGATTTTCTGGCTTGAGCGAGAAACGCTTTATTGAATTCTCCGAGCATTATTTTGGTATGGGTTTAACTCAGGCGGCATTTGTGACGAGTCAGCAGGATAATACGTTTGGTCCATGGCCGGTTTATGATGGTCTTCCTACCTGCGAAGATGATCGTACTCGTTCAATTGATTTGCAGGCAAGACACCTGTTGGCAACTGGCCTTATTGACGACATTATGATTGGCAATTGCTTTGCTTCTGAAGAGGAACTTGCCGCACTAGCCGCCGTAGATACTACTAAGGTAACGTTCAAGGTTGAATTTGATTCTGGTGCAACTGAGGTCGAGAAGAACGTTTTGTATCAGTTCAACCACGTAACACGTGGCGATGCATCTGAGTATTATCTGCGTTCTTCAGTGCCTAGGATGTTTGAGTATTCCACTTCAATTCCTGCTCGCGAGCGCGCAAATTGTCATATTAAGCGCGGAGATGTATTAGTAGTGAATGACAATCTGTCTCATTACCTGGGAGAAGTTGAAGTTGCTCTAAGAGATTTTGAGGATGATGGAACCCGTAATGTTGTAGGACGTATCCCAGAAGACGAACTTTTCTTGTTGGATTATGTGAAACCTGAATTCCCGTTTGGATTTGTTAGAGACTAGCGGGGTTGTTTGGCTGCTACATCAATGCTGAAATGGAAAATTAGTCGCCTGGCGAGAGGAGTGATCTTCTCGCCAGGTTTTTAATAACAAATTTAAGGTATTTGGAATGGGTTTGGTGTTGTCCGCAGGTGAATTTTATGTGAATGACCTTGCGATAGACGGCTAGCGTTGCATTTGTTATAAGATTCTCATTTCTGAATTTTGTAGGGATTTACGTGCTGTTTTGGGGACTATATGAATGTAGCGCAAGGCCTTGAGAAAAAGCTTATGCCAATGGCAGAGTTGGTGAGTAAGAATAAATATCTTCTTACTATGCGCGACTCTTTTGCCATGCTCATGCCAATCCTTATTATCGGATCAATGTTTACGTTGGTAGGCAACTTGCCAATTCCTGCGTGGGTTGATTTCTTGAAGTCCACTACGATTCAGGGCAAGTCGCTTTTCTCGCTGTTGGCCATTCCTTCTGCCTGCACTGTTTCGCTTATGGCAATATTTTTGTCGTTCGAGATTGGCTACAACTTTGCTGATCAACTTGGTTTAGAGGATCGAGTTTCTGCTGGTATGGTTTCGCTCGTCAGCTGGTTTATTTTGATGCCTCAGGTGACTGAGTTTTTGCCCCAGGGAGCTTCTCAGCCATTTTTGGTGGAGAGCATTCCTCTTGCGTGGACCGGCGCGAGGGGTGTGTTTGTAGCGATTATCGTAGGTTTTTTGTCGGTGTCCATTTTTGGATTTGCTATCAAGAAGAACTGGGTTATTAGGATGCCGGAGGGTGTTCCTACGTCTGTTTCGCTTGCGTTTAGTGCTCTGGTTCCGATGGCGCTCACGTTTGCCGCAGTGTGGGCGATTAGCGTTTTGTTTGCACTTACCCCTTGGGGAGATGCATTTACCTGCATTTATTCGATGTTGCAGATTCCACTGACCATGCTTGGCGGAACCGTGTGGGCCTTGGCGATTGCTTACGTCATCCAGGGTATTTTCTGGTTCTTTGGCATTAACGGGTCAAACATTACGAGCCCTATTTTTACGCCGATTTTGACCGCGCTTACACTGGAAAACCAGGCTGCTTTTGCAGCTGGAACAGCACTGCCCAACATTATCAATCGAGAGTTTGATGCGTTCTTTGCGCTGTTTGGTGGCGGAGGATCAACCCTTTCACTGTTGATTGTGATATTTTTTTTCTGCAATTCTCGCCGTGCAAAAGACATTGCAAAGATTTCTATTGTGCCTGGTATTTTTGGTATCAACGAGCCGGTTATGTATGGACTGCCGATAGTTTTGAATCCCATCATGGCAATTCCTCTGATTTTTACGCCGGTTGTTAACGTTTTAATTGCGTGGTCCGCAATGAGCGCCGGCTTGGTGCCTCTGTGCAACGGTATTATGCTGCCTGGAAGTACCCCTCCATTGATCTCGGGATTTCTTCTGTGCGGATGGCAGGGTGCTTTGCTTCAGCTCGTATTGATTTTGATTGATATGGCAATCTACCTGCCGTTTATTAAGGCTCTGGATATGCAATTTCTCAAGGAGGAAAAGGGAGCTGAGACAGAGCGCGCAGTCTAGTGCCGTGGAGACATAGTGTGCGTTGAAGGCAGCTTTGGGTGAGCTGCTTTTTCTGTTCGCCGAAATGTGTAAGAAGTTAAAAATATGAGTCCCAATTAGGAGGATACTATCAGTATAAAGCGCAATTTAACTGGTAGTACATGATAGGCGATGACACAGGTTGGTCTGGCAATGTATGCGAGCAACCAGAAAGATTTACTGGCTTTTGCCTAAAAGGGAGCAGCAATGATAGATAGACAATCTCTTGATGAGGTCCTCACTCAGTACAAAGAGAATTTTCCTTCTCACTGGGAGGAAGAAAAATATAAGTGGGAAGCAATTAAGTGCTTCCAGGATAACTGGGATATAAACGCCCAGGATTTTCCTGCGATGCTGAGTAAGTCGCTGTCTAAAACGGAAAATCTTTTAACTACTTCTTATGATTTTTCTCGTAAGATGATTGAGTTCTATGCCGAGCAGAACCCAGAAGAGGTTCGCTCTATGTTTATGCAGCTCTTTGACGAGAATATCGATTTAATTGAGCGTATCAATGGGTTTATCGCACGGTCAGATAAGCTGCTTGAAACATATGGTCCTGAAGGGAAGCAGCATTATCAAAAAGAGGGAACCATCACAACTTATCTTTGGCTTAGATATCCAGACATATATTACATATATAAGTTTAGACAAGTAAAAGCTTTATCGGATAGGTTAGAGAGCAATTACGAGTTTAAGCAAGGGGCATCTACAACTAATATAAGGACGTATACGAAATTTTATAATGAAGTTAGAGATGTAATTTCTGAAGATTCCGAACTCATTAAGATGTTTACCTCTGCTTTAACAGAAGATTGCTATCCCGATCCTTATTTTGTGACTCTAACGGCTGATATTGCGTATTTCTCAAAGGATTATAAAGAGATTCCTCCAACTCCACCTGATGATAAGTTGTTTTGTATTCCTCCATATAACAAGGGAAAATTTTTGGAGGAAGTATTTATGTCGGAAGAGAAATATGACAAGTTAGCTGCCGTATTACTAAATAAAAAGAACATCATTTTGCAGGGAGCACCAGGAGTTGGAAAGACCTTCTCGGCAAAAAGACTTGCATATTCGCTGATAGGTGCCGTGAACGAGGACGCTATTGAGTTCGTACAATTCCACCAGAATTATTCGTACGAAGACTTTATGATGGGCTACAAGCCTAATGGGGCAAGCTTTGAGCTCAAGAAAGGCGTGTTCTATCGTTTTTGCAAGAAGGCAGAGGCGGATCCTGACGCAAAGTATTTCTTTATTATCGACGAGATTAACCGCGGCAATCTGAGCAAGATTTTTGGCGAACTTTTGATGCTCATTGAGAATGATTATCGAGGTACACCAGCTACACTTGCGTACAATGACGAGAAGTTCTCGGTCCCAGAGAACCTTTACATTATCGGAATGATGAATACGGCAGACAGAAGCCTGGCAATGATTGATTACGCTTTGCGTCGTCGCTTTAGCTTCTTTGAGATGGAGCCTGGCTTTGAGACTGAGGGCTTTATCCAGTACCAGCAGTCACTTAAAAATGAAACTTTCAACGATCTTCTCGCCAAGGTGATTGAGCTGAACTTGGAGATTGCGTCAGATAGATCGCTAGGCAGAGGATTTTGCATTGGACACAGCTATTTCTGCGGTCGCGATGAGCTGAGCTGCACCGATGAATGGATGCAGGAGGTTGTGGATTACGACATCTTGCCAATGCTGGGCGAGTATTGGTTTGACGACCATGAGAAATACCAGCGCTGGGAGAACATCCTTCATGGAGTGTTTCAATGACCGAAGATAGGCATATCTTCATAAAAAATATTTACTATATGCTGTCGTACGCCTTCACTACGCTGCGGGAATCTGTGTATGAGGACGTGCAGAAGGAGACGTTTGACTCGATTTATAACCTGTTTGCGGCCATCTTGTCCAAGGGAATTGGTTTGCAGCTCAAGCAGGGCTTGTATCGCGAGTACATAAATTGTGTGGAGGATCTAGCGGTTGTTCGAGGCAAAATTGAAATGCCGGGGACCATTAGGAACCGTCTTGCTCAGCGCGCGCAAGTTACCTGCGATTTTGATGAGCTTTCGCAAAACAACCTATTCAATCAGATTTTAAAGTCCGTGGCTCTGTTGCTGCTCAAACAGAAGGATGTAACGTCGCAGTATAAAGTGGCTCTTAAGCGAGAAATGCTTTTCTTTTCGGACATTGATGAGGTTGATTTAAAACAGGTTCGCTGGGCGGATATTCGTTTTCAGCGCAATAACCGCACGTATCAGTTGCTACTCTCAATTTGCCAGTTGATTGTTGAAGGTATGCTTATGACCACTGAAGATGGCGAGTATCACCTGGCAAGTTTTATTGACGAGCAAAAAATGCATAGGTTGTACGAGAAGTTCATTCTGGAATATTACGCGCAGGAGTTTGCCCAGCATGTGAAAGGTTTTTCTGCTAGAGCATCGCAAATTCCTTGGGATTTGGACGATGGATACGTTGGGCTTTTGCCGGACATGCAGACGGATATTACGCTCTCGTATGGGGATCAGATTTTAATTATTGACGCGAAGTATTATCAGCATTCGCTTCAGGAAAATTTTGGTGCGCATAAGGTGCATTCGGGTAATTTGTATCAGATATATACGTATGTGAAGAACAAAGAAGCCCAGGTAAAAGGTGCAGACCGGAAGGTTTCAGGCATGCTTTTGTACGCGCGAACAAATGAGCTGCTGGCTCCTGACGACGTGTATCACATAAGCGGTAATAAGATTTCTGTGCAGACGCTTGATTTGAACAAAGAGTTCTCGTGCATTTCGGCACAGCTTGACCGGATTGTGGAAGACCAGTTTGGGATAGAAAAAAGTAGGACCGGCCCTGGACTATGCAAAAGCTATAGCGGAACCGGTCATGTTGATATAAGTATATAGGCTTTTTTAGATGTGGCTATTTTGGATGAGGTAAATAAATACCTTCTGTAAAAACATCGTTCTTATCGAGAAGTTCTTGTATTCTTCTGGCAACCGAAGTATCCCCATCGATGGCTTTTCTGTAGTAGTTGGCCATTAGTATGTGAGCGTAAACGCTCTTGGGGTCAAAGCTAATGTCTTTTGGGCGAAGTTTTTTCTGAACTGGGCATTGGATGCGCATGGGTCTATTCCATAGTTGACGATGATGTGCACACAAATTTCTTAGTACATGTAAAGAATGAACAACACTTGAAAAAGGTTTCCATTGGACACCGAGAGATTTAGCTACTCTTTTGGTTACTTCAATATTATCTGAATAGCTAATCATATTAGAAATTCTTCCAAAGGAGAGGACCTCTACAGCAACCCAGATTGGTACATCATGATATTTTTCGTATGGTGTGTTGAAACTCTCTTTTGAATAATGCTGAATGATTCGGCTTTTGTCATGATCAAGATCTGAAAAAATTCCCGGAATTATAAATTTTTTTGCAAAATTGTGATCCGTATAGGCTTTGCAATCAAGATAGTAAGCATTTGAACCGTACTCATTACCAAATTCGTGAGCAAGCTTTGCTCTAATTGCGATTTCGATAACACTTAATTGCTCTGTCAGCAGAATTCGTAATTTAGCATCTAGGTTAATAAGTTTATTAATATCTTGAAAAGAAGTATTGCCGACAAACGAGTTCTTACCTTTCTCCGGATCTTCTTGAAAATCACGAGCATATCCAGAGAAACGATAGTAATTTGTCCTACTTAAAAATTTCCTCAGTTCATTATCATCTGGGCAGATAAGTCCACGGTCTTGAATTAATAAACAACACATCTCATCGATGCTTTTAAAAGGTTTATTTTCCATGTGAATCCCAATGCTATGAAAAGGCCCACCGCATTTCAGGACGCATTGCGTAGCCTTGGGTGGGCGCTGATGAATTAACTATAAACTAAATAGCAAGATTGTCTAGAGTAATAGGGCTGAAACTGTAAATTCTCTGTAGCAATCTTTCCAAGCTATTTATGCAGGTTTGTGTATATGGTGTAGGCATCAGAGCGTTTCTCGCTAGCCAAGGTTTGATTAAGTTGCGACGTATAAACGCGCCGGTAGATAAGTCGCTGCGTAAAAGTTTTGCGGGGTTGGGACTCGCGCTGTTTGCGGGCGTGGCTTGGCGTATAGTTATAGAGTTACAAGAAGAAATGTTGGCGTGATACAAGGCGTTTTTACGCCGAGAAGAGTGTTTATGCTTGCTATAAAAAATGAAACAAACGTGGTGCTTGCGGTTGATACGTCTACAGACATGCTGGCGTGTACGGTCGCACGTCTGACCAGGCGCGATGCCGCTGCGGCAGCCGCAGACGGCGGGTTTGACGTTGAAGTACTGGCGTCAACGGATCACCTGTGCCGTCGCCAGGCAAACGTGGAGCTTGTGGGTTCAGTCCAGGAGGCGCTTGACGCCGCTGGTCTGACCATGGCCGACGTTGACGCTGTAATCGCAGGTAGAGGACCTGGCTCGTTCACGGGCGTTCGCATTGGCGTGGCAACTGCAAAGGGCATTGCATGCGGCTCTGGCCTGCCGCTTTACGGCGCAAGTGCGCTTGACGCCATGGCGTTCAGCGCGTGGAAGGCGGGCGTGCGCGGCACCGTTGGCGTTGTTGCAGACGCTATGCGCGGCGAGGTCTATCCGGGCATCTACCAGCTGGATAATGCTGGAGTACATAGAACCTTCCCGGTGGAGACCGTCCTCAAGGCAGACGCTTGTGTGGAGGAGTGGTCGAGCAGGACTGATAAGGACCAGCTCACGCTCACAGGCAATGGCTTATTGAAGTACCGTGAGCGTTTTGAGCGCGCGGGTTTCTCGACATACACCGATGAAGCAACGTGGTTTCCAACAGGAGAAGGCCTGGTACGCGCGGTGTGCATGCCCGAGTATCAGCAGGCAGGTGCGGGCGATCCGGCGCTGGTGCTGCCCATTTACACGCGACTTTCGGACGCGGAGGAGTCGGAGCGCAAACGTTTGGGCTTGAAGGAGCCGACAACGGTGGCTCTGACCGGCGTGGATGATGCGCTGGCCGATATTCACCTGCAGCTTCGTCCGATGACGATGAACGATCTGGACCAGGTGGCGGAGCTTGAGGCGGCAACGTATGCTGACGCTGCGCATTCGGCCTGGTCAAAGCAGACGTTCTACGACGAGCTTTCGGGCGTTGGGCGTAGCTGGTGGCTGGCTCACGACCGCGGAACGGTTATTGGCTTTGCGGGCGGTCGCCTGGCAGGAGCCGAGTTTGAGGTGGAAGAAGTGGTGGTTGCGCCCGAGCGTCGCCGCCAGGGAATCGCATCCAAGCTGGTAGAACGCGTGGCGTACGACGCTCAGATGCTTGGTGCGTCTGCGATTACCCTTGAGGTGGAGGAGGATAACGCTCCAGCTCAGGGCGCCTATAGCAAGCTGGGATTTGCTGAAGTTGGTCGTCGCCCGGGATATTACGGTCCAGATTGCGCGGCGCTTTTGATGACGGCGCAGCTGCCTTTGGCGGTTGGTGCTGGCTTTGAGGCGAGAAACCCTGAACCTCACGCATCAGTGCGTCCGTGGCCTATTGTTGCAGGTGAGCGCTCTGAAGAGACGCTTGCGGCACTGCGCGAGGCAGGGGATTTGATTCTCAGCCTTGAGTCCTCGTGCGACGAAACTGCCATGTGCATTATGGATTCACACGGCGTGGTCTGCGCAAACGTCGTTGCAACGCAAATTGACTTCCATGCCCGCTTTGGTGGCGTCGTGCCCGAGATTGCTTCTCGCAAGCATACCGAGGCTATCGTGGGTCTCTTCGAAGAGACCATGGCCCGCGCGGGCGCGCACTTTGGTTGCGACACGCTGGTGCCGTCTGACCTGGCCGCCGTTGGTGTTACTGCAGGTCCAGGCCTTGTCGGCGCGCTTGTTGTAGGCGTGGCGTTTGCCAAGGGCTTCTGCGTGGCCACTGACTTGCCGCTTATTCCCGTTCATCACCTGGAAGGCCACCTGCTGGCCAACCTGTTTGAGACGCCGGACTTAGAGCCGCCGTTTGTGGCCAGCCTGGTCTCGGGCGGCAATACTATGCTGGTACACGTGCGTGCCTGGGGAGATTACGTGGTCCTGGGCTCCACCATTGATGACGCTGTGGGTGAGGCATTTGATAAGGTTGCCAAGGCGCTTGGCCTCGGCTATCCAGGTGGCCCCGTAATCAGCAAACTTGCAGCTCAGGGCAATCCTAAGGCCATCCACTTCCCGCGCGCGATGATGCACAGCGGCGACTATTCCTTCAGCCTTTCTGGCCTGAAGACAGCCGTTATTACCTACATTGAGGGCGAGAATCGCGCAGGTAGAGCAATCAATCTGCCCGATTTGGCTGCTTCGTTTGAGCAGGCTGTTATTGACGTGCAGGTTGCAAAGGCTAAAACTGCTGTTGAGGAGACGGGCGTCTCCGATTTCTGCGTGGGTGGCGGCGTAGCTGCAAACCCCGCACTTAGAGCTGCATATAAGGAAACCTTTGGTCGTATGGGCGTTCGAGTAACGGTGCCTCCGATGTCGGTTTGCGGCGACAACGCCGCAATGATTGCCGTCGGCGCGCTTCGTAGCTACCGTACGCAGGGTTTCTCGCCATTGACCTTGGACGCAAACCCCAACGCGCAGCTGGGATCGTGGTCGTCGGATGCGGCGCCCGTTGTCCCAAGCGGCATGTAAGGAGGCTATTGTGCAAGACGGATTCATCAAAGTTGCAAGTATCACGCCGCGCGTCCGCGTGGCCGACGTGGCATTTAACGTGGAGAGCTGCCTGGCGGCCATCGAAGAAGCCGCAGGTAATTGCGGTGCCAAGGTGGTCGTACTGCCCGAGCTCTGCATCACGGGCTACACCTGCGAGGACCTGTTCTGGCAGGATGCGCTCCTGGACGCTGCCGAGCGCGGCTTGGTTTCCATTGCTGCCCGCACGGCCGACGTCGACGCGTTGCTGCTGCTAGGCCTGCCTGTTCGCGTAGCTGGCAAGCTCTACAACTGCGCCGCTGTTCTCTTTAGGGGAGAGCTTTTGGGCCTGGTGCCCAAGCGCTACGTGCCCATGTACAACGAGTTTTACGAGGGCCGACACTTTGTTTCTGGCCCCAAGACGGTCACCAGCGTGGACTTTGGCCTGCTGGGCGAGGTTCCGTTTGGTACCAACCAGCTGTTCGCGTGCGACACCATCCCTGAGCTGGTCGTGGGCGCGGAGATCTGCGAGGACCTCTGGGTGCCCATGCCGCCGTCAAACGCGCACGCCGTCGCCGGCGCCACGCTGATCTGCAACTTGTCCGCGTCGCCCGCGCTGGCCGGCAAGTCCGCGTACCGTCGTCAGCTGGTTGCGCAACAGAGCGCGCATCTGATCTGCGGCTACGTTTACGCAAGTGCTGGTGAGGGCGAGTCTACGACCGATTTGGTTTTCTCGGGCCATGATCTTGTTGTCGAGAATGGCCGTGTGCTCGCTGACTCTGGCGTGTTTGGCGAGGGTATTGCCGTGTCCGAGATTGACGTGCTATCGCTGGCGGCTGACCGCAGGCGCACGTCGACGTTTGAGGTTGCTCCGACGCCGGAGGATTACAAGCACCTGACCACGTATTTCTCGCTGGAGTTTGACGGCGAGGGTGGCAACGAGCACGCCGCCGCAGGTCACGGCCACGACAGCGAGGGCGAGGGCGTCGAGCTTGCAATCCGCACGCCCCTGACCAGGTACGTTGACCCACATCCGTTTGTGCCCGCGATGGATGACGCTCGCGCAACACGCTGCGAGGAGATTCTGTCGATTCAGGCTCACGGTTTGGCTTCAAGACTGGCGCATACCGGCTCTGACCATGCGGTTATTGGCATTTCGGGAGGACTTGACTCTACGCTGGCTCTTCTCGTCACGGTGCGAGCGTTTGACCAGCTGGGATACGACCGCTCGGGCATTGTAGCTGTGACGATGCCGGGATTTGGCACCACGGACCGCACGTACACCAACGCTATTGAGCTGGTGCAGTCGCTTGGCGCCGACCTGCGCGAGATTTCCATTGTGGATTCTGTGCTGCAGCACTTTGCCGACATCGGCCACAACCAGGATGTTCACGACGTTGTGTACGAAAACGCCCAGGCTCGCGAGCGCACGCAGATTCTGATGGACGTTGCCAACCAGGTGGGCGGTATGGTCATTGGTACGGGCGACCTTTCCGAGCTGGCGCTCGGTTGGGCAACGTATAACGGTGACCAGATGTCCATGTACGGCGTAAATGCTTCGGTACCAAAGACGCTGGTCAGGTACCTTGTCGATTACTGCGCCGACGCTTATGAGGAGCAGGGCGAGGACGAAATTGCTCACGTTTTGCGCGACGTCCTGGACACACCGGTTTCTCCTGAGCTGCTGCCATCCGCGGCAGACGGTTCCATTGAGCAGAAGACGGAGGACCTGGTTGGCCCATACGAGTTGCACGATTTCTTCTTATTCCACGTGCTTCGTCACGGAAGTGGCCCGCTCAAGGTTCTGCGTCTTGCCGAGTGCGCATTTGGCACAGGTACTGACCAGGAGATTTACGACCACGAGACTATCGTGCACTGGCTAAAGGTGTTCTATCGCCGCTTCTTCTCGCAGCAGTTTAAGCGCTCGGCGATGCCCGACGGACCAAAGGTTGGTTCGGTTTCGTTGTCTCCGCGTGGCGACCTGCGCATGCCGTCCGACGCCTCGAGCTCGCTTTGGCTCTCTGAACTGGAGAGTTTGGAGGCGTAAGCGCGGCAGATCGTAGCGCGGCAGATCGTAGCGTGGTAGGGCGTATTTCTCAGGCGTTCAGTACCCGGCTATTCATGAAAATGAATAGCCGGGTACTTTTATGCAGGTGGATTTTCGCTTTGGGTGGGGAAGAGGTGGTTTTGGCCCTTGAATTCTCATTGCAAGTGCAACAACAAAAGACAAGGTAGTGACCCATGGGTCTACAATGGCGCTTACGACAACGATCATTGAAAGGATTTCCATGGGTCACTATAGCCATCTTAGCATTGAAGAGCGCGAAGACATTATGGTCTGGTGGAAAAATCATGAAAGTATAAGCCAGATTGCTCGTAAGCTCGGTCGAAACAAATCAAGTATTTCACGAGAGATTAAAAGAAACGGTTGGACAATCATTGGAGTGGCGCATCTGTGCTATAGGGCTTCGACTGCTCAGAGAAAGACCGATGTTCGACGCCAGGCTTGCAAGAAACGCACCCTACTCGATGATCCAAGCCTTCGTGCACGTATTGTCTTTCTTATCTGTAGTCGCCACTTCTCACCTGAGCAGATTGCAGGCAGACTACACTTAGAACTTTCCTACGCTCCTGTCAGCTGTAGCACTATATATAGAGCCATACACTCGGAAAACTAGACTGTGAACTTCCAGGTGTACAGTCTGTACGTAGAGACTTAGACACCGAGGTAAACGACGGCATACAAAACACCTCATAGAGCGCAGAGGAAAAATACGGATAACTCATGAACTTGTCGAAAGACCAAAAGAGGTTGCAGATCGCCAACGCATTGGAGACTGGGAAGGTGATACCGTCATCGGTAAGGCCAAAGGGCCACGCCTGGTCACACAAGTTGACCGTATGAGCGGCTACCTTGTTGGTGGCAAAGCTGCATCAGGGTCTAGTGCTGATGTCAATGTAGCTATACAGCAAGCTTTGAGAGGTGAGGTAGTAAAAACCATAACGCTTGATCGTGGATCTGAGTTTGCTCGAGCAGCAGAACTTCAAGAAGCTATTGGAGTAAGTATCTACTTCTGTCTTCCACATCATCCCTGGCAAAGAGGTACCAATGAAAATACCAACGGTCTCATCAGAGAGTATTTTCCAAAAGGTACAGACCTCTCATCGATTAGCGATAGAGAGATTGAGGCAGTATATAATGAGCTCAATCTGAGGCCACGTAAGCGTCTGGGTTGGAAGTGCCCTTGGGAAGTCTACCATCACCAAACGTTGCACTTGCTTTGAGAATT
>NZ_JDFG01000019.1 GCF_000565075.1 Atopobium sp. BS2 | reverse complement strand
CGCTAACACGCTGCAGAATCATAATCACCCGCATATGAACTACCTCCCATTTCTTGGACATAAGAAATGGGAGGTAGTTCTATACGCCATCTGGCTTTTAAGATTTTGGATGATCCATGCAGCTGATTTCTGATACGTATAAAACCGCAGGAAAATAGCTTAGTTTCCGTAATTTTTTCTTTTAAGCACTTGAAATAAT
The DNA here is from genome assembly GCF_000565075.1 of Atopobium sp. BS2. GTDB lineage: Bacteria > Actinomycetota > Coriobacteriia > Coriobacteriales > Atopobiaceae > Lancefieldella. The sequence goes on along the minus strand of NZ_JDFG01000019.1, from coordinate 31,343 downwards.
GGGTATATCAAAGAGAGAGCGAACAGCTCTAAAGAGATTGCCATGAGGCAGGGCGACATGTGTGCGACCACGTTAGTAGTCGTCCTGCCTCCATGGCATACGTTGCCTCGCATATCGAGAAAACTAAATGGTCGGGGCCATTTAGCGATGAAATTGAGTGTTGGGGGAACTCAATCTCTCAACGCAACGTGTAAACTATTGATAGCAGAAAAAAATTTTTATATATTCGGGAATTAGAAGAATTTTTTAAATTCATATAACACTTCCCGATTTTAGCGTAAAAATAGCGCAAGTGCCACACCAAATCCAAGAAATGGTGCAAAAGGAAATGTATACATAAATATACTATCTGAACTGGTAATTTCTTTTTTATTTCTGTCTTCTCTCTTTAAAAATTTACGCCAAATAAAGAACAGAAAAGAAAACATAACACCTAAAATATTTGCTAAAAATAAAAAGACAAATGTCTCTTTTATTTCAAGATAAAGGCATGTTGAGAGAATAAGTTTAATATCTCCCCCTCCCAGAGAAGACATATGACCTATAAATTTTGTAACTATACCTACTGTAACCATTACACATATAACAAAGAGCTCACTCCATAATGCATTCATCAGTAACTCAGTGCGCTTTTCATTTGCCACAAGCCAAATAGGCCATAAAAAAGCGAGCAAAATAGGGATTCTATTTGGAATAGTGCGATTTCGCATATCCGATATTGAAGCCCAGATATACATGACAAAAATAACCAACTCTCTCATAGACACCTCCTCAGTCAACCTTAGCAACATAGACAAGAATCAACTTTCTACACAGGTGCCGTTATTTAACTTATTGATGTAACAAGCTGAACATTCAACGTTCTTCTCGCCGCTCTTGGTTTTAGAGAGTCTTTTTGATTCTTCAGGATTTTCTTGCGACAAAAATCGGAAAGCTGTGAATGGTACACTTAGCACTCAGTTTCTAGAAAGGTCTTTCATGCCAAGCTCTTCGTATAAATCAAAACAAATGATTGTCATTCGTCGCGATCTTAAGATGCGAAAAGGGAAAATTGCTGCTCAGGCAAGTCATGCGTGTGTTGAAGCCACGCTTATGGCACTTGCAAAAGAGCGTCGACTTGATCAGGTTCGTGTTACCGATGATCAGAATTGGGTCTATTTGGACCATGCTGACGAAGATACCTCTGCAATCACTAACTGGTTTGATGCTGGCGTTGCAAAGGTATGTGTCTACGTTGATTCTGAAGAAGCGTTGCTTGAGCTTGCTGTCGAGGGAAAAGCTCGTGGTTTTGTCGTGGCCCTTATTAGGGACGCGGGCTTTACCGAGTTCCATGGAGAACCAACATTTACCTGCCTGGCATTTGAGCCACTGGCTGCAGAAGATATTGATCCGTTAACGGGCGAGCTGCCTTTATACTAGGCGCTCTACCTTTGTACTAGGCAATCTGCCTCTGTACTAGAAAGCTGCCTCTGTACTAGTGAGTTATCTCTGTACTAGCGAGAATACCTACATCAAGAAGGTATGGCTCATAACCTCGTCAAAGATAGTGGTAACTACAAACATACCAATTGAGGCATAAAGGATTGCTGCCTGCCAAGAAAGGTGATTGGTCTCGATTTTTGAAATACGAGGATCAAGCTTTCCTTCTTTAAGGCTGATGGGGTCATCAATATCGCGCGTAAAGCCCATCTGACGGTCCTCGTACTCTTTTCCACTAAAGAGCAGACCAACGCCGCAAGCAATAATTCCCAAAGAAGAAATGACGTACATAACACGGCGCACCCAGTCGATGCCCGTAAACATATCCATACCGCTGGTAAAGTACGCAAATGCGAAGATAACAGCACTCATTCCAGCTGCTGTAAGACAACCATAACCAAATGCACGCAAAGCACTCAGTGCCAGCTCTTTGAACTTCTCGCCACGAGAAGGTGTTTGTGAAAACTTGCTATCCATACACAACTCCTTGGTTGTTTATTTGTTTTCTGTATAGCTTATAGCGTATAGGAAGTCTGCTCTTGATGATACAATTTCTACAGTAAATCTTGGCAGGAGGACGCATGCGTATCGGCTTTGATAACGAGAAGTACATCACTATGCAGGCGGATCGAATCCACCAGCGTATCAGTGAATTTGGCGGCAAGCTCTACCTTGAATTTGGCGGTAAACTGCTCGACGACAACCACGCTTCTCGCATCCTCCCTGGATTTGCTCCAGATGCAAAAGCTCAGATGCTTCAGCAGCTTGCTCACGAGGCAGAGGTTGTCTTTGCCATCAACGCAAACGACATTGAAAACGGCAAGCGCAGAAGCGATATTGGTGTTACCTATGCCGATGACGTGCTGAGGCTTATGGACATCTTCCGTGCTCGCGGCCTTGCCATTGGCGGCGTTGTCATTACGCAGTACTCTGGTCAGCCAAAGGCAAAGGCCTATCGCGCGCGCCTAGAAAACATGGGCATTGCTGTATACCGTCACTACCTCATTGAGGGCTACCCTTCCAACATTGACCTTATTGTCTCGGCGGAGGGCTATGGTAAAAACGAGTACGTCAAGACTACGCATCCTCTGGTAGTTGTAACAGCACCTGGCCCTGGCTCAGGCAAGCTTGCTGTCTGCCTCTCGCAGCTCTACAACGAGAACGCCCGTGGAGTCCGCGCGGGTTACGCAAAATTTGAGACCTTCCCTGTTTGGAACCTTCCGCTCAAGCACCCCGTAAACGTTGCCTACGAGGCAGCTACGGCAGATTTGGGCGACAACAACATCATCGATCCATATCACCTTGAGGCTCACGGCAAGGTTACCGTTAACTACAACCGCGACGTTGAGGCTTTTCCTGTGCTCAAGGCCATGATGGAGAAAATCGCAGGTACCAGCCCATATCAGTCTCCAACCGATATGGGTGTCAATATGGTTGGCAACTGCATTATTGATGATGAGGTTTGCCAGGAAGCTTCCAAAGCAGAGATTGTACGCAGGTGGTTTAGGGCTGCCGAGAAACTCGAGCGTACGGGCATGGGTGAGCGTGAACTCACAAAGATTAATCTTTTGATGAAAGACGTTAACGTTGACCAGAACTTCTCGCCAGCTCATGCAGCTTGTCTGCACAAAGCAGAAGAGACAGGAAAGCTTGCGGGTGCTATAGTTATGCCTGACGGCACCATTATTACCGGCAAGACTTCGGAGCTTTTAGGTGCGCCAGCGTCGCTTTTGCTCAACGCCCTCAAATACGTAGTTGGTATTGAGAAGAAGACGTTTATTGTCTCAGATGAGGTCCTAAGGCCTATTTGCACGCTAAAAGAGAACAACTTTAAGCTAGCTCGCACCAGCCTCTGCGCCGACGAGATGCTCATTGCGCTCTCTATCAGCTCAATTACCAACCCATTGGCCGGAAAAGCCGTTGATGCCACGCAACTACTCCGTGGATGCGACGCGTATTTCTCGTCAATTATTCCAAGCGATGACGAGTCCATCTATCACAAGCTGGGCATTAACGTGTGTTGCGAGCCAATTTTTGAACAAGGACAATTCTTTCACCAGTGATTTTTAACAGCTCACATAAAAGCAAGAAAACGAGAAACTATACGACTCGTTCTAAAACTAAAAACACACCTGCTTCTGCAAACGCTTCAAAACGTAAGCAGCGGGCGATGCATACACTTGAGAAAAATTCCCAGAACAATCCTGTTGTCACATGGGGACTCATTACGCTGGCCATTGTATTTGTGCTGGCATTGTTGCAATCGTGCCAGGGACTTTTCTCCCTCTCTTTTGACAACAAACTGATCATCAAAAACGAAGTCCCCTATGAGTGGGAAAACCTCACCTATGATGCAACGGGACGCGCACATTATGTGGTGGACGGAGAAGAGCTCACTCGCACGGGCGTTGACGTCTCTTCTCACCAGGGGTTTATTGACTGGGAAGCTGTTGCTGCCGATGACATTCAGTTTGCCATGCTTCGCATTGGCTACCGCGGCTCCACCGAGGGTGGTATTCGCGCAGATGAGCTGTTTGAGACCAACCTAAAGGGTGCGCAAAGCGCTGGTCTTGATGTAGGTGTGTACTTCTTCTCGCAGGCTATTAACGTAGAAGAAGCTCGTGAGGAAGCTGCTTTTGTTTTGCAGCAGCTAAGAGAAGCAGGAGTTACAAAGCTTGCTCTTCCTGTTGCGTTTGATCTGGAGCCTTCTCCCGATTACAGCGGCCGCGCCGACAACCTTTCCCCCGCAGAAACTAACGCAATTGCGCGCGCGTTTTGCACCACTATTCAAGAAGCGGGATACCGCGTTATTGTGTATGGCAACAAAGTTGATCTAAATCGCTTTGACCTGGTCTCGCTTGACGAGCCTATTTGGCTGGCACAATACGTTGATCAGCCAGACGTAAACTTTAACTTTTTGATATGGCAATACACCTCAACAGGACAAGTTGACGGTATTACCGGTTCAGTTGATTTGAATTTGGACTTCTCACGCGTCTCTACAAGCAAGAGTCCAAAATAGCAGTTTACACGTCGAAACTGCTGAGTGCTCCACAGTCACGCCGCAACCTGTAAGGCTATCCGACCTTCACGGAACCAGTCAGGGTAACGGTAGGATCAAGCGCCTGAGCATGCGCAAAAGCGCCTCCTGGGCTACATGAACTTACCAGCGTAAACACTACCCACAAGATGATGGCTGCAAGCAATACTGCCAGCGCCACACGACCCAGCCTCATGCGAGAAGAACGACGTCTCCTGGCCGCATATGCTGCCTGAGCTTCATCTCTGGGGTTGAGCGTGCCATAGTGATTGCCGTAAGCAGTTCTTGCTCGACCACGTGCACGGGCGGCATCTGCACGGGCATGGTTAACGGGATTTGTTGGGCGATCTTGCGTCATCCTACGCTGCGCCTGTGCACGGCTTCCAACAGCTGCGTGACGACCTCGTACCGCACGTGGAGAAGTAGAAGACTCCCCATTACGAGAGACAGTAGGTGGAACTTGAGCTGGACGCTTTTTCTTACCAAAACCAAAGAGGTTGTTCTCTGCCATCAACAATCCTTGCTAAAAGATTCGTTTACCGAAAAAAGAATACACCGACTTTGCTTTTCTCGCCTTGAAAAGGATCTATCCCGTTACAATAAAGCGCTATACAGACTGATTTTCTGTAAAGTCTGCACAATTGGAGTTCATGGGGGACGCGTGAAGAAACTTTTACTGATGGCAACAGGAGGAACTATTGCTTCTGTTTCCACTGAATCGGGCTTGGCTCCCTCACTTTCGGGAGAAGAGCTTTTAGCCAACGTCCCTCTTGTTCATGACCTCTGCGAATTTGATTTCAAACAAGTCATGAATATCGACAGCACCAATATGCGCCCTCAAAACTGGCTCCAGATCAGAGACGCCATTATTGAGTCGTACGATGCCTACGACGGCTTTATTATCCTTCACGGCACCGATACCATGGCATATACCGCCGCTGCCCTCTCCTACCTCATCCAAAATAGCGAGAAACCCATTGTGCTCACAGGCTCTCAGCAGCCAATGGCAAATCCGTTTACCGACGCCAAACTCAACCTCTACCACTCCGTTCTCTACGCACTTGACGACAGAAGCGCCGGAGTTGTGGTGGTTTTTGGCAACGAGGTTATTGCCGGCACCCGCGCTCATAAACAGCGCACCCTGAGCTTCAATGCATTTACGAGCATGAATTATCCACCGCTTGCCCACATCCGTGGCAACAAGATTATTCGTAGTGCTCCAAATCAAGAGCAGGTAGATGGCGGTCTTACCACCTATGAAACGCTTAATACACGTGTCATTGTGCTTAAACTGACCCCCGAGCTTAATCCATCTATCTTCTACCTTCTGAAGAATGACTACGACGCTATTGTGCTTGAAACCTTTGGTATTGGTGGCATCCCCTCATACGACGGCTCTTTTGAGGAAGCTATCACCGATTGGATTGCGTCTGGTCGCACTGTAGTTATTACCACACAAGTTCCTGAAGAGGGTCTTGACCTGGGTGTATATGAAGTTGGTAGAACCTATCAAGATATGCCCGGCGTTCTCTCTGGAGACGATATGACTACCGAAGCCCTGGTTGCAAAAACTATGTGGATGCTTGGTCAGACCTCCGATCAACGAGAGCAAGAAAAACTGTTCTACCAGGTAATTTGTAACGACAGAATTCCACAGTCCGTGGATACAGAAATTTGCGAGTAGCCGATGAGAGACGCCACATTTAAACCTACCGTGCTCTACCTAATTGCGCTTATCATCTGCGGTTCTAACGGAATCGTTGCAAGCTTTATCAATCTTCCTAGCTATCAAATTGTCTTCTTCCGTATGCTTTTGGGCACGCTCTTTTTGCTCGCGGTTAAACTTGTGCATAAAGAAGCTTTTACCATTCAAAACTACCCCAAGGACTTCCAGGCACTCATTGGATCAGGCATTGCCTTGGGTCTTCAGTGGACCTTCCTTTTTGAGGCGTATCACCTGGTAGGCGTTGGTATTGCAACACTTGAGTATTACTGCGGTCCCGTTATTGTAATGGCGCTCTCTCCCCTTTTATTTGGCGAGAAACTCACTGCTAAAAAGATATTTGGCTTTCTTGTAGTTGTTATTGGAGCTGCCCTTATTATTGGCTATGGAGTTGGACTGAACCTCTCGCCAGTTGGTCTTCTTCTAGGCGCTCTCTCTGCTGTTCTTTATGCCGTCATGGTTATTTGTAACAGGCAGCTCAAAGATGTTTCTGGTATTGAAGGCACCAGCATTCAACTGGGCATTGGCTGCGCTATTGTTGCTCTGGTTACTGTTGTATTCCATGGCATTGAACTGCCCGCAAATCCAGCGTCGGTAAACTGGCTGGCCGTTCTGACCATCGGTCTCTTTAACACAGGCCTTGGATCATTTTTGTATTTCCCACAACTTACCAAGATTCCTGTTCAGCGCGTGGCAGTCTTTGGCTACCTTGAGCCACTATCTGCAGTTATTTTCTCGGCACTTATCCTTGGCGAGCCCTTTGGTCTTCTCAAAATAATAGGCACCGCCTGCATCATAGGCGGTGCCATCTTTGCTGAGCTATCAGGCGCCTCTTCGGACAAATCAGAGGCTATTGAAACTCCACTGTAGCGTCTAAGCTGCTGCCTACATTGGCATAGTTGGTGCGACAAAGACGCGAGCAGCGTTCTCGCGGTCAAGGTCATACAAGTTCTTTGGATCTCCACCAAAGAGCTCTACTGCCTTGAGAAGATCGGAAGCATTTGCTTCTTCCTCGCCCTGCTCCTTAACGTACCAGTCAAGCAGCTGCATAGTGCGGAAATCGTTTGCCTTCTGAGCAACGGCGTAGCACTCGTTAATACTTGCGGTAATGAACTGCTCGTGCTCGTACGCTGCCTTGATTGGCTCAACTACCTTGGAGAAGGTAAGGTCTGGCTTTGCGATTGCCTCCATGGTTGGAGTCCAATCGTTGTCAAGCAGGTAACGACGAAGAATACGTGCATGAGCAAGCTCTTCCTGAGACTGGATGACATACCAGTTTGCAAAGCCCTTCAGGCCCTGCTCCTCATAGAAATCTGCAAAGGTCAGATACAGATAAGCGGAATAAAACTCTTTGTTGATCTGCTGATTAAGGATGTTACCAACGTTTGTGTCAAGTGCCATGTTCTTCTCTTTCCTCATAACAATGTTTTCTCATAAAAAATGAGAAGCTCTTTGGCTTCTCATTTTTGATACCCAGTTGTTAGTCTCTTAAACAGATTGCACAAAATCTTAATGATAAAAATAGTTACTATTTTTATCTTCTATTTGAATGCGCTGCGCTTGCGCCACCTATACGTTAGTCGCGGGTGAGCTTGCGGTGAATGCGATGAGGACGAGCAGCCTCCTGCCCAAGTTTTTCAATACGATTAGCCTGGTAAGCCTCAAAGTTACCCTCAAACCAGAACCACTTGCCTGGGTTCTCGTCGTCGCCCTCCCACGCAAGGATGTGCGTAGCAATGCGGTCCAAGAACCAACGGTCGTGGCTGGTTACCACTGAGCATCCCGGGAAGCGCTCAAGTGCATCCTCAAGGCTTTCCAGCGTCTCAATATCGAGGTCGTTGGTAGGCTCGTCCAGAAGCAGGAGGTTTCCACCCTGCTTAAGCGTAAGGGCAAGGTTTAGACGGTTCCTCTCGCCACCAGAAAGGACGCCAGCGCGTTTCTGCTGGTCAGGTCCTTTGAAGCCGAAGCTGGCCACATAGGCGCGGCTTGGAATCTCGGTGTCTCCCACCTTGATGAAATCATTGCCGTCAGAGACAACCTCCCAGATAGTCTTATCTGGATCGATTCCCTGCCTCAGCTGGTCAACGTAAGAAATTTGAACCGTCTCACCAATCTCAAGCGTGCCAGAAGTGAGCTCCTCCTGGCCAACAATAGCCTTGAACAGCGTGGATTTACCGACACCGTTAGGGCCAATCACGCCAACAATACCGTTTCTTGGCAGGCTAAACGAGAGGTCGTCGATAAGAACGCGGTCGCCGAAGGCCTTGTGGATGTGATCGGCCTCCAGGACCTTCTGGCCCAGACGCGGACCCACAGGAATCTGGATCTCGGTGAAGTCGAGCTTCTTGGATGCACGAGCTTCTGCTTCCATCTGCTCATAGCGATCAAGACGCGCGCGGTTCTTTGCCTGGCGAGCCTTAGGAGACGAACGAACCCACTCCAGCTCAGCGCGCATTTTCTTTGCACGTTTGGCGTCCTGCTGGTTTTGAGCCTCAAGGCGAGCTGCCTTGTTCTCCAGGTAAGTTGAATAGTTGCCCTCATAAGGATAGAGCTGTCCGCGGTCAACCTCACAGATCCACTCGGCGACGTCGTCGAGGAAGTAGCGGTCGTGCGTGACGGCCATGACGGCGCCGGGGTAATCGTGCAGGAACTTCTCAAGCCAGAGCACCGACTCAGCGTCAAGGTGGTTGGTAGGCTCGTCAAGAAGCAGCAGGTCAGGTGCCTCAAGAAGCAGACGACACAAGGCTACACGGCGTTTCTCGCCACCAGAGAGATGGATGACGGGAGAATCTGGGTCTGGGCACTGGAGAGCGTCCATTGCCTGAGAGAGCTGGCTGTCCAGATCCCAGCCGTTAGCTGCGTCGATCTCGGTCTGGAGCTGGCCCATCTCTGCCATGAGCGCGTCAAAATCGGCGTCAGGGTTGCCCATCTCAACGCCGATCTCGTTGAAGCGAGCGATCTTGGCAAGCAGGTCACCGAAGGCAAGCTCGATGTTCTCCTTGACCGTTTTGGTCTCATCCAGCGGCGGCTCCTGCTGGAGCAGGCCAACGGTGTAACCTGGGGTAAGCTTTGCCTCGCCGTTAGAGACGTCCTCTATGCCGGCAATGACCTTAAGCAGGGTGGACTTTCCCATGCCGTTTGGACCCACGACGCCGATTTTTGCGCCAGGATACACGCCGACGGTGACGTCATCAAGGATGACCTTCTCGCCGACAGCTTTGCGAGCCTTGTACATCTGATAGACAAACTCTGCCATGTGCTCCTCCTTAAGGGGCTGTCAGATGAAATATTCACATAGTCCATTCTAATGAAATATTGCGAGGACTCCACAGTAGAGAAGCGGGAAAGAGGATACGTCTGCAAAACGCGAGGTCACGACGCGAGACGCGAGGGCGCGATGCGGTGCGCGAGAGTGCGACGCGAGACGCGAGGGTGCGATGTGGTGCGCGTGGGTGCGATGTGGTGCGCGAGGGTGCGACGCGAGACGCGAGGGTGCGACGTGGAATGCAAAAACACACCTATGTCAGATAATCTGCTCAAAAGGCATATACATTGCACTCAAAACCTCTATATCTTGCAGATTATTGGACTTAAGTGTGTTTTTTGCCTCGCATTAAGCAGATTATCCGACATAGGTGTGTAGCTAGAGGCTCGAAAATAGTGGTAGTTAAACTATTTATATATAGCTATTCATCATTACGAATATTTGTCATTATTTATACATAATAATGAATTGACCCATTAAATGTGATCATGGCTCGCGTTAGATAGCCGTCTTCGGATGGTTTATCGCAAGGGACACCAAATCTCCAAGCTATATAGCACAACCGCACTGTAAATTGCCATTCAACCGCGTCGTTACGAACGAGTAGGAAGAATGGCAACAAAATTGTGGGCTAACGTAGGCTTTTTTGTTTGACGTGGCCCTTTGTGGTTTAAGTGAGCTTATGGTTTGACGTAGGCTTTTATGGTTTTACGTGGCCCTGATTTGCTTTATCTACGGCATCTTTGACCATCTGCGCGTAGAGGGTGCCACCACGATTAATGGAATCTGAATCAGAGCCAAAGTGAACGTAATCAGTACCTGCCCAAATGTCAGGATTATCCTGAGCAATCTGTGCCCAATCCGCAATGGTAATGAAATCGTACTGTTGAGCGAGTTCAAGCTCGTGTGCGCGAATAGCATTTGCACCAGCATTTGGATCGGAGTTTCTACCGTCATACGGAGTGACAAAAATCAGACGATGTCCACGCGGTAGCATGTCCACAATCTTATCAACCGCATCGGAGCCGCCAACAGGGTTGGTGCCCAGGGCAACAACAACGTCCTGGTAGAGGGTGTTGTTGTCGATTGCGGACTGCAGCAAATCTACGCCCATCGCCACGTTTCTACTAACAGAAGCGTCAATTTGAGCATCGGGCAGCGCATCCTGCAGGTAAGAACGAGCGCGCAGCGAAACAGAATCGCCAATGTAGGTGACTCCCTCAACAACGTTGTAGTTGCTTGCCTGCGAGGTATCCGCATGCTTGCGAGTCATGGTCATGGTACTCTGCTCCTGCAACGAAGCATTGAGCAGCAGATCGTTCTGGAAATCGCTAAGCTGTGGAGCGGTTAGCGCAATAAAGGCAACGGCCGCAGCAAAAGGAATAAGCGCAAGGCCGGTACCTCGCAAAACCTTCTGACCATCAAGCTTGATGCGCGAGAAGATCTCCGGAGACTTCCCTGCCAGCGCTGGCTCAAGTACATAGAACGAGCAGCTTGCAAATACAAACGAAAGCACCAGGGTTAGGAGTGCAGCTAGGACTGGATCGACCTTCTCGGCAAAAATAATGTACAAAGGCCAGTGGAACAGATACACGCCGTAGCTGGTATCTGCCACAAAAGAAACGATGCCAGGCTCGTTGATACCCTCGGTTTTTTGATGCAACATGCGAGCAAAGAAAATCATTGCGGCTGCTGCGAGCGAGGCAAAAAGGAAACCAAAGGTGTACGTGAAGAGATCCTCGAAGTGCATGAAGACGCTCAGGAAGACAAGAACGCCGCAGCTTGCCACAAGGCCCACAAGCGTTAGCTGAGTAGAAAGCTTCTGCTCGAGCTGGTCAAAGAGCTCGCCCGTCTGAGCAATTCCTGCAACACACGATAAAAGCGCACCGATAAAGAAGGGGAACACGTGCGTTTGCGTCGAGAAATACTGGATAGAAAGATTCGTGGAGTTTTGGGCGCCGTTGGCCATCGCCAAGTAAGTAACAACGAACAGCACCAGGGAAGCTCCAGCAATCTTTACCTTATAGCTTCTAATTGTTTTGCTCATGCAAGCAAGCAGCCAGGCGCACAAACCCCAGAGCACATAAAAATGCATCTCAACGGCAAGACTCCAGGTGTGCAGATACACGTGAGGAGCAAATTGATTCTCATAGCTGTTGCCCAGAACTATCTCAAAGTAGTTAGTTACAAAGCCAAGAGCTGCGGCAATCTGATACTTAATACCGGAAATGAACTCGGTACGCACAAGCAGAAGAAACGGCATGCATACAAGCACCATAAACACAAGCGGCGGCACAATTCTGTAGAAACGCCTGCGCAGGAAACCAATGACGTCGATGGATCTAAAGCGAGCAAACTCGTCAATCAAGAGAGCCGTGATGAGATAGCCCGAGAACGTAAAGAATACGTCGACACCAATGAAGCCACCTGGAAGCGCGTCCTTAAAAAAGTGATATATGAGGACTAAAACAAGTCCTGTTATACGTACAAGCGAAAACCATTTAATTCGCACTTTGATAAATCCCTTGCTTAAAAGTTCCTTCGTACACAATGTTGTCTTGCGTAGTGAGCTTTCCCTGTCCGTCTGCCTGGCCTTTTACAAACTGACCTTCGTACGTCCAGCCATCTTTTGAAGTATACGTTCCCGTACCTTGGAAATACCCGTCGACAAATTCTCCCTCGTAGGTATCACCATTCTCAAAAGTCATCTTGCCTTGACCATTCATCTTTCCCTGAATGGTAGTGCCGGTATACGTCACCTGATTGTCGCCGAATACCAGCGTTTTTTGACTTGGTCGGTTAACCAGAACAATCGAGAGCACCGCAAGCACCAAAATTGCAACAACGCTTACCAGCTCGAGCTTTCTTCTGCCCGCACTCACCGGGCGAGAATGACGCTGCTCTGGTTCTGGATCTGCTTGATTGCGAGGACGCTTCTCCACACGAATGCTTTTGCGGGCAGATAGAGGCGTTTTCTGACGCTTCTCTTTTTCTGGCTCAACTTTAGACCGCATGTTTTCTGCAGGTTTTTCTGCGGGCTGTGTAACGGACTTTTCTGCAGGCTGTGCAGCAGACACTTCTGCAGGCTTACGCTGCGCAAACGACGTAAAAGCAGATGAAAGCTGCTCAGAAGCAGTCTGCAGAGAGGCCACTGGACTTGCCGTAGTATCAGCCTTCTCTACGGGAGCCTGAGGTGCTTCTACAGGTGCAACTTCCCTTGCCTCAGATGAAGGCTCAGGGACGTGCGCTGCTTTAACCATATGACGAGCGTTTCTTTTTTTAGCAGAAAAACGCGTAGGAGAACTCACTAGGTATTCCAATTCAATCGATTTGTTAACTATTTCATTGTACTAATTTCCTTCAACTTTTGAATTGTCATTTGTCCTATACACATTTACCAGATTCACAGGTACGCCCGCTGTTTTTCTGCGATTTTCTGTTCTAAGTAAAAAGAGAGAGGGGTACACTACAAGGTGGTATTAAAAAAGAAACAAAATGTGCTTACTAAAGTGTGTTCTAATTAGAAAGTTACATCATCGACATTATCAGGGAGGCGAAGATGGCAGAAGCAATTCGTAAAGTAAATATCATTGGCCATTTGAACCCAGATACAGACAGCATTTGTGCTGCAATTTCTTATGCGTATCTCAAAAATCAGATTGATAACCCTATCTATGAAGCTCGTCGCGCTGGCTCACTCAACCGTGAGACTGCGTTTGTCCTAAATCACTTTGGCTTCGAAGAGCCACAGCTTATTACTACGGTTACTCCTCAGATCAAAGATGCAGAAATTCAAGCTCAGCCAAAAGTTGATGCTGGAATGAGCCTCTATGCTGCTTGGCAGCTCATGCAGGACGTTAAGCTTGATACACTCTGCGTTACTGATGAGGAAGAAGAGCTTACCGGCCTGATTGCCGTTAAAGATATTGCAAATGCAAACATGAGCCTTTCCGAGCCAAACCTGCTCTCTAAGGCTAAGACAAGCTATGCAAATATCGTTTCTACGCTTGGTGGCACCATGGTTCTTGGTGATCCTCAGGGCGTTGTTAAGCAGGGCAATATTCGCGTTGGTACCAGCGCTTCCGCCCTTTCAGAGATTGTTGACGCTGGCGATATCATTGTTGTTGCTGGCAACCATGAGAACCAGACTATCGCAGTTGAGCACGGCGCTTCCTGCCTTATTGTCTCTTGCGATGCTCCAATTGCTCAGGACGTCATTGACCTGGCTAAAAAGCGTGATTGCGCTATTATCAGCACTCCTCGCGATACCTTTGAGGTAGCTCGCCTGCTTATCATGTCTATGCCTGTACGTGAGAAGATGCTCACTGACGACATCCTTAAGTTCAGCGTCAACACCGCAATTGATGATGCTCGTAAGGAAATGACCAACTCAAGGCACCGCTTCTTCCCTGTTATCAACGAGAACGGAACTTTTGCTGGTCTTATCAGCGGTCCTGGTCTTTTGAATCCTCGTAAGAAGCATGTCATTCTTGTTGACCACAACGAGCGCACTCAGGCAGTTGATGGTCTTGAGCAGGCAGAGATTATGGAGATTGTTGATCACCACCGCATCGGCTCCATTGAGACTTCCAACCCAATTACCTTTAGAAACGTCCCTGTTGGTTGCACCTGCACCATCATCTATGGCCTCTACCACGAGTACGGCATCGAGATTCCAAAGAATATTGCTGGCCTCATGCTCTCTGCAATTCTTTCAGATACCCTTGCATTCCGCTCCCCTACCTGCACCGAGCGCGATATTGTTGCTGGTAAGAAGCTTGCAGAGATTTGCGGAGAAGACATTGACGCTTACTCTGAGCAAATGTTTGACGCTGGAGCAGACCTCACTGGTCGTACTGCAGAAGAAGTCTTCCACGGTGACTACAAGGTATTCAGCCGTGGCGGCGTAAAGTTTGGTGTTGGCCAGGGCTCCTTCATGACCGAGTCCAGCCGCAAAGCTGCAGAGGAACTTGTTGGACCATTCTTGGAGACTGCCGCTAAGTCCGAAGAGCTTCCAATGGTCTTCTACATGTTCACCGATGTTAAGAGCCAGGTCACCGAGATGCTCTTCTACGGTGCAAATGCTGCCAACGTCATCGAGCGCGCCTTTAACGTAAAGGTTGATGGCAACATTGCTGTTCTTCCAGGTGTTGTCAGCCGTAAGAAGCAGGTTGTTCCATCTCTCATGGCAACGCTTCAGACGCTCGCCGAGGAAACCGCCAACTAACACGGGTTTCTCGCGCGTCGCGCCTTATGCGAGCTTCCACTGCGCAACTTTCTCGCTCGTCGGGTTTCTCGCGCGTCGGATTTCTCGCCATTGATTGAAATGATAACGCCTACCTGCACTTTCGCGGGTAGGCGTTTTTCTACAGGAGCTGTTCTATGACGGCTCCTATTCTGTCTCTGATCACCAGATTGGCGCGACCATCGTACGGTGTGGGTTGATCGTTGATAATGACCATTTTGTTGCCCTCGTAGTAGTCGAGAAGACCAGCGGCAGGCTGCACTACCAGCGAACTTCCTGCAACTACAAGAACCTCCGCTTGTGAGATAGCATTCAGCGCGCCGTAAACCGTGTCCATATCAAGGCCCTCTCCGTAAAAGACGATATCAGGCCTAATAACTGCGCCGCATTGACAGAGCGGCACCACAGACGACTGCTCTTCAATCTGATCAAGCGTGTAGGTGTGGCCGCACTCGGGACAATAAAAACGCGTCTCGTTGCCATGGAGCTCAAACACACGCTTGCTACCAGCAGCTTGATGCAGTCCGTCGATGTTTTGCGTCACCACCGCGCGCAACTTTCCCGCAGCTTCCAAGTCTGCCAGCCACTTGTGAGCAATGTTTGGCTGAGCCTCCCCCAAATGATGAGAGTTTCTAAAATACGTGTAATACGCTGCGGGGTAATCAAAAAACACATCGAGCGAGAAGATCTCTTCAAGCGTAAAATCTGGCGCCTTACTGTAGGCAAAAGACTCCTCGTTATCGGGGTCAACCGTTACTCCATTTCCCAGGTCGTAGGCTTCTTTTCCCATGTCATAGCCGTCTTGGCCCAGGCCAATGGTCATGTTTTCTACCTTGATGCCGCCCTGGCGATACAGACCGTTAGTACCCCTAAAATCAGGAATACCGCTTTCCGTTGACACGCCTGCGCCACCAAAGAAAACAATGTTATCTGACGACTGAATCCAGTCTTTAAGCTGCTCAATCTTGGTCATTAGGCACCTCTAACCTAAAAAAGGGACCCGGATAAACTGGGTCCCTCGTCTCAAGCGCCGGAGCTCTTGGCGCTGAAAACGCTAGTAGTCAAACTCGTCAGGAGCATATTCAGTAAGGCATGCATCCAGACCGGCTTCAATTTCCTCATGGTTCATATGACGGCCAATGAAGCACAGCTTAGTTTGACGATCGCCCAGTTCATCATCCCATTCTGCGCGTAGCTCGGGTTTCTCGTCAAGAAGGGTTTCTCGCTCATCCTCTGGCAGCGATGCGTAGAACATGCCATTCTCGTAGAACTGGACCTGCTTGCCAGCCTGCTCAAATACGTAGCTCATCTCGGGGTCTTGCGAAATCCAGATGCTACCCTTGACGCGGATGATATTCTTTGGCCAGCTAGCCACAAACTGGTTAAGTTTGTCCAGGTCAAATGGCTGACGGCGGCGATACACAAAGGTAGTAATCTCGTACTCCAAAACCTCTGGGTCCTCGTGCTCCTCAGGATGCTCCATTGCATCCATCCAGGCAGCGGAGGCGTAAGCTTTGTCAAAGTCAAAACGGCCCGTATTGATAAGCTCGCTCATTGGAATGTCACCGTTGACCGCCTCAACAATAACGGCGTCTTTCTGCAGGCCACGAACAAGCGCCTTGAGCTCGTGGAGCTGCTCTGGAGTAACCAGATCGGTCTTGTTGAGTACCAGCGTAGAGCAGAACTCAATCTGCTGAATAAGCAGGTTCTCGATGTCATCCTCTTCAATATCTGGGTCGAGAAGATCGGCGCCGTTGTGGAACTCCTCAAACATGCGAGCACAGTCAACAACTGCGACGATGTTATCAAGGTTGAGGTGAGAGTGGTTAGTTGCATGCTGGCTCTGATTGCAGAATGCAGAAATGTTATAGGTAATAGGGATTGGCTCACAGATACCTGAAGCCTCAATAATGATGTAGTCAAACTCCTCGGTATCGGCCAAATCACCCAACTGAAGTGCCAAGTCATTAGAAAGGGTGCAGCAGAGGCAACCGTTAGTTAGAGGAATAACGTCGCCTTCTTTAGCGTAGCCGCCGTCTTTAATAAGACCAGCATCAACGTTAATCTCGCCAATGTCGTTGACAATGACTGCTGCGTGAATACCTTCAGTATTAGAGAGAATGTGGTTCAAAATAGTGGTCTTACCTGCGCCTAAATAGCCGGTAAGCAGCACAATTTTCACCTGCTTTGGTTCAGACATAGTGAGCTCCTATCAAATGTCAAACTTTTATATCAAAGAATAAACTTCTTGACTGTAAAAGTGGGCCCTGACGCTTAAGTGAGTCAGGGCCCAACCTTCGCGTTACAAATTATCGAGCTGGAAGCTTAGAAGCTACCGCGATCAATAATCTTGCCTTCCTTCATGATGACGTCCATGTTCTCAGGCGTGAGGTCGCGAATGTTGTTAGCAACGTCGCCCTTGACTACGAGGATATCAGCAGAGAGGCCTTCCTTAACAGCACCAAACTCGTTCTCCTTGCCCAGCATCTTTGCGCCGTTGTAAGTAGCAGCTGCAACAGTATCAAGGATGGAGATGCCAACCTTCTCGACAAAGTCATACATCTCATCGATGGTGACGTAGCCGTAAGGAGTGACAAAGCTGAAGGAGTCGGAACCGATGGTAATGGTGATACCCATATCATAAGCCTTACGCAGGTTAGCATAGGTGCGTGCAAGGCCCTTCTCGACAACAGTCTCGCCTGGGAATGCGTCAAGCTCTGGAGTCCAGTCTGGTGGATAGGTTCCGTACCAAGTTGGCAGGAAGCCGATGGTTGGGGTGAAGTATGTTCCCTGCTCAGCCATAAGCTTCATGGTGCGCTCGTCAAGCTCAAAGCCGTGAATGAGCTGCTTGCAACCAAAGCGGACGCAGTCATATGCAGCGTCAAAGTTGTTGTAAGAGTGAGCATACAGAGGAATGCCTACCAGTGCGCACTCGTCAGCAATTGCCTTGATCTCCTCGGTGCAGAAGAGCTGCAGACGGTCGGAGTCCCAGCGCCAAATGCCGCCACCGGTTGCCCAGATCTTGATGCCGTCAGGCTCTTCACGAAGACGACGGCGGATTGCCTTACGAAGCTCCCATGGACCGTCTACCTGGTCGCCCCAAGGGTGTCCGTCCTTGGAAATCTGCAGTGGCAGGTGGTGAGAGTCACCGTGACCAGCAACGCGGCAAAGGCCAAGGCCGGTAGCAAAGATACGAGGACCCTGCATAATGCCCATGTTAACGAGGTCGCGGATAGCAATACCATTGCGGCCAATCTCAACGACAGTGGTAAGGCCGTGGGTAAGAGCGTCATAAGCCTGCTTGACTGCGCATGCCTGCTTCTGAGCAACGGACTCGATAACCCAGTCGTTATCGTTGTCGGTCAGGTTGCCGGAGAAGTGCAGGTGTGTATCAACAAGACCAGGCATTACGGTATGACCGGATGCGTCACGTACCTCATATCCCTCTGGGACCTCTTTGCGAGGACCAGCATAGGTAATCTTGTCGTCATCAATAAGGACAAGAGAGTCCTCAACTGGAGCAGCGCCAGTACCGTCAACGAGCTTGCCGCCTACAAAAGCATACTTACTCATGTTTCCCATCCTTCCTTTGTTGTCCGCTCACTTCTTTTAAACGGACGAGGTTTACTTGCATAGTAAGCCCGGGTTAACTCCTTTGGAATAAGTTAGCCATGGTTGCCGGTAAGCGGAGCAAAAATACCCATGAACGGATGTTCAGATATCAATAATTTCATATAAACATCTAAAGTATTTGATTACTTCATATTTGCTATGACTACATTGCATAGTTGTGTCAAAACAGTTTTTGTCCGGTATCCGTGGTAAGGTTGAGAAAACAAATTAAGGAGGGGCAATGTCTCAGAATTCTTCGTCGCAGTCCAGCTTTTTTGCACTTATTTCTCGCATGCGCTACATTGAACGCTGGTCGCTTATGCGCAATTCTCGCTCAGAAAGCCTTGCTGAACACGCCCTTGACGTGGCCGTTATTTCTCACTGCCTCGCAACTATTGCAAATGTGCGCTATCACAGAAATCTTGACGCAGATCGTGCAGCTCTTATTGGTATGTATCACGATGCATCAGAGATTATCACCGGAGACATGCCCACGCCGGTAAAGTATGCTAATGCAGAGATTAGAGATGCATATCATCAGGTAGAGGCACGTGCCGAGAAAACCATTCTCTCCACACTGCCAGAAGACCTGCAAGACGCCTATGCTCAGGTGCTTACTCACAGCGCTGAGGCTTCAGAGAGTGAAGCTTATCTTAGAAAGCTTATTAAAGCTGCAGATAAGATTGCAGCGCTCATTAAGTGTATTGAGGAGGCTCAGTCTGGAAACTCAGAATTTATTACCGCTGAAGCCTCAACTCGTGGAGTTGTTGAAGATTTAGCAGATTCTCTTCCAGAAGTGCGCGATTTTATGACAGAATTCCTACCTTCGTACGGAGAAACGCTTGATCAGCTTCTGTAAAAAACGCTGATTTTGCCCACTTGTTGAGGAGTTGCTTTGCGCGCACTACATGCACGTTTGCCTAAAAACTTTGTTCTGGAAGAGCGCTTAGAGGCGTATTCCAGCGTCATTGAGCCTCATCCAGAGGCTTTGAGAGGTACGTGGGCTTCTGCGTGTGCGCCAATTACTGCTGAGGGACATGTTCCCTTCTCTGAGGTCCGTGTAGACCTTGGCTGCGGCAAGGGATCTTTTACTGCCGCTCAAGCTAAGGCAAATCCTAACGTGCTTTTTGTAGCCATTGATACAGAACCTATCTGTATTTCATATGCTGCTAAAACAATGTATGAAGCAGGAGTGCCTAACGCCATCGTAGTTCCTGGTACCGGCATGAAGATAGATGAGTACTTCTCGCCAGAAGAGGTCTCTGTTATTTATCTCAACTTCCCTGCACCATTTCCTCGAATCAGGCAGGCAAAGATGCGTCTCACTGATGCTGAGCGTCTTATGCAATATAGAAATGTTTTGGCTAAAGAGGGCGTTGTTCGTCTTAAAACGGACAGTCAGCCACTTTTTGATTTTTCTCTTGAGCAAGTTGAAGTTGCTGGTTACAACTTTATTTGGAAAACGCGAGATGCACAGACAGATTTTCCTCACGATGTTCCTAGTGAGTACGAACAAAAACTTGGCGCCCAAGGCGCTAAGGTTCATGCCTACCTGATTGCTCCAGGTCCTGTACCAGCAGATTTCACACCCACAGAGCCTGTCAGTCTTGTTGACTACCTTCCAGAAGATTTAGAGTCACTAACCTACGTTCCTCATGGAATGGAAAGCACGGTCCGCAATCTTGCAAACCGTGCTCGTAGACTTCGTAAGAAGGCTCAATAATTTGTAATTGGCTATGTGTAGAAACAGCTGTTTGCCAAAACAACCTTTGTAGGAGCGCTCCTTTGCGAGCGCTCTTTTTTAGGCCAGCAGCCCTGACTCTTTTACTTGATCGACTTTATATTCAGAGCTCTGGTGGAATTAAGAACCGCAAGCACCATAACGCCTATGTCTCCAAAGACCGCTAGCCACATGGGAGCCAAACCAAAGGCTGCAAGGATCAAAACAGCAACCTTAACTCCAATAGCAAACACAATATTTTGCTTTGCAATACCCAAGGTATGACGAGCAATCTTTACGGCCTTTGAGAGCTTAGAAAGCTTGTCGTCCATAAGAACTACGTCGGCGGCCTCAATAGCAGCATCAGACCCCAAACCGCCCATAGCAACGCCTACATCAGCGCGTGCAAGAACGGGTGCATCATTGATGCCGTCACCGACAAAAGCAAGGGACTTACCAGCTGTCTTTTGGGCGAGAAGGCCTTCGACCGCAGCTACCTTATCCTGTGGAAGCAGCTCAGAGCGAACCTCGGTGATACCCATCTTAGCTGCAATCTCTTCTGCAACGTCGCGTTTATCGCCCGTGAGCATAACAACCTTAGAAACGCCAACGTTTTTGAGGGAAGCGATTGCTGCTGGAGCATCAGCTCGTTCGCGGTCAGAAATAACAATGTGGCCCATGTAGGTCCCATCAACAGCCACGTGAATGATGGTTCCGTGGTTCTCGCACGCTTTCCAAGAAGCTCCTACGCTCTCCATAAGTGCGCTGTTGCCAACAGCAACACTCTTACCATTCACGTTAGCGCAAATGCCCTGACCAGCAATTTCTTTGATGTCCGTGATAACACAGTCATCGTCCTCGATTGGATAAGCAGCACGAAGAGCTGCAGCAATGGGGTGTGTGGAGTGCATCTCAACGTGAGAAGCTAGGTGCAGAAGGTCCTTCTCGCCAATGGCCTGAGGATGAACAGCCAGAACCTCAAAAACACCCTCAGTCAGCGTACCGGTCTTGTCAAAGGCAACGGTATCAAGGGTAGAAAGCATATCAATGTACGCAGAGCCCTTGATTAGGATGCCCTCCTTCGAAGCAGCACCAATACCGCCAAAGAAGGCCAGTGGCACGGAAACTACCAGCGCACACGGACAAGATGCAATAAGGAAGGTCAGTGCTCTTACAATCCAGATTGATGCGTTGCCCACAAAGTCTCCCGAGAGCAGTGGTGGCAAAAATGCCAGCGCAATGGCACCGTAAACAACAGCTGGAGTATATACGCGAGAAAAACGACGAATAAAACTCTCGCTCTTGGATTTGTTTTGGTTTGAGCTCTCTACCAGCTTAATGATGCGGGAAGCAGTAGAGTCTTCAAAGAGGTGAGTAACGCGGGCACGTACCACACCAGAAAGGTTTACGCAGCCCGAGATAATGTTATCCCCCACTGTTGCATCACGAGGCACGCTCTCACCAGTAAGAGCAACGGTATCAAGACTGGTAGAACCCTCGACAATCTCTGCGTCAACAGGGACACGGTCGCCAGGCTTTACCACAATAATCTCTCCTAGCCCAACTTCTTCTGGAGAGATAGTAAGCAGCTGTCCGTCACGTTCAACCGTTGCGCTGTCAGGACGGATATCCATAAGATTAGCAATTGATTTCTTGCTGTTGTCAGAAGCAAGGTGCTCAAACACCTCGCCTACCTGGAAGAACAGCATGACAAAAACAGCCTCATCAAACATAGGAGAGCCGTTAGGCACAAAACCAATAAGCAAGGCACCAATGGTAGCAATGGTCATGAGCAGGTCTTCGTTAAAACACTCACCCTCAGTGATGCTCTCCCATGCTTCTAGAACAACATCGTATCCCGCAACAGCGTAAGGCAACAGGTATATCAAAAGTGCCTGCCAAAGTTGCAGCTTAAATGCATGTTCAACCGCGTAAGCAATACCTAACAAAACAGCAGAACAGACAATGCGAGCAATCTTCACCTTTGTCTTTGAGCCCATAGCTCCTCCTTGGGTTGTTGTTACGCCTAGTCTACTCCTTAAATTAATATATGTACATATATTCATACGACAATTTCAAAGAATTTTTCACAAGAAACTCCACGGGCGAGAAACCCGTGGAGTCCCAGATAAACAGAGAATTTTAGACGTACTCCTGGCCGTAGCTCTGGTCTTAGGCTTGACCTTAATCCTAGCCAAACGATCTTCTCGCCAGGTGGTCTTCTCGCCAATTGAAAGACTAATTAATCAGCGACGCAGGAGTTGGGATAAATCCCTCAAAGATGACAGGCGCACCTTCAAGCTCGGAGGCAATCATGTCCTCCTCATTCCTAACGGTCCAAGTAATAAGGTGTGCACCCATGGTATTGCAAGCCAGCTTTACAAAGGGGTTCTTGCGGTCCTCAAACTTGTAAGAAATGAAGTCTGGACGACCAACCGAATTACCAAAGAGAGCTGTAGCGCCGGCTCGCGTAGCAATGTTCATGTGCTTAGTCTGACGGTCAACCAAGAAATTCTCTGAGAGCTGGCCACGAAGCATCTCAGGACGGTTCTGACGTAGCCACTGCAAAACGCGTGGGTCAAAGCTCTCGATGCAGGCGCGAACAGGGCGAAGATCAAGAGCCTGCATGATCTTTTCTGTCAGCTGCTCAGCGTTATTGTTACGCGTCTTAGCCTCAATAATCAAAGGCGCAGGCAGCTCACCGGAACCACTCCATGCATAAACCTCAAGGACTTCCTCAAATGTTGGAATCTGCTCGTCAGTAGCAAGCAGTCTGAGACCACGAAGCTCCTCCAGCGTGGACTCCTCAACAATCTTCTGCACGCCGCAGAGACGATCAAGTGCAGAATCGTGAACAACAACCAGCTTATTATCTGCGGTCAGGTGAACATCAACTTCGGAGCCAAAGCCCTTCTCGACAGCTGCACGGAAGGCAAGCAGGGAGTTCTCTGGAATGCCTGCCTCGTTGTTGTAGAGACCTCGGTGAGCATAGCGATGACGTGCAATCTCGTGCCAACGCTCCAGGAGCAGGCGGTCATTTTGCTTGCGAGGAGCAATAGAATAAGCACCGTATGCAGCTAAACCAAGAGCAGCACCAGCCACAACGCCACCAGCAATTGCCGCATTTCTAAACGTCTTGCGCTTCTTGGTAGAGGCTAACAGAGCGTCAGAGTTCTGTCCATTTTGAGCAGCAATTCCCTCAACAGCATCTGCAACTGCAATGTCTGTAGCAGCGTCTTGATAATCAGCCAGGGTCTCCCCCATCTCTTCAAGCGACTCAGCAGTGCTTGCCAGCTGCTTTGAAAGCTTGTTCTTTGGGCGAGAAAAACGGTTCTCTAGATTAGACTGAAGCTGAGTCTGAGCAGCCAAAACAGAAGTCTGAGCTGAACGAAGCGCAGATTGAGCACGAGCTACTGACGATTGGATAGTATCAGCGCTTGGAAGTGCTGGTCTTACGTGAGCATTAAAACCAGCTGTAAGCTGCTCTTTAGCGATATTGCCAGCCAAGTTGGCAGCCTTAGAAGCCGTTGTGGCAAGCAACTTTCTTCCAGCCTCGGATTGAAGTGCTGCCTTTGCGGCATACTGAGTAATTGCTAAACCTGCAGCTCTAACTGCAGCCCTCTTAATAAAACGACCAATCATGTGGGCTCCCTTCAATCTAGCTTTATTCTATCAGTCCAGCTGGCGCTTTTTGCCACATATTACGACTTTCTGAGCGCAATCAGTATCTTTGTCTGTTCAAAATCAAGTAGTATGTAGTCCATTAACTACTATCTCAGGAGTATCATGGCTGTTATAAAACAAGAACACGCTCTTTACCTGTATAAACTACTCAAAGCAACCATTGGCATCTCCAAACAAACTCCCCTTTCTACCGTTGAGGGCGTCTTGATTGAAGATGACCTTGCGCCGCAGGATTTTGGCTTTGACGACATCCGCGCGCTTATGGAAGCATGCCCCGACTTCATCAAAATCACGGCGTTTAAAAAGGGTTATGTCTACGCAACGCTTCTGACCTTTAATACCTTTGAGGTTGCCCTTGCTGCTGGCGAGAAAAACGTCGAGGTGCAAAGCAATGACAAACCATGGAAGCGTCGTCGTGGAGCTAAATCCATTCGTGCTCTCAAGCCGAAACACCTGGTAGTTGAGACAGAACCTGAAGTTGAGGAACTTCCTGCACAGGAAGAATCGACGGAGTCAGAGGAGCTGCCTGTCGCAGAGAGCTCGGAGGAACTATCTGTTGCAGAAACAGCACTGGTCGCAGAGGAATCTGCTGATGAGGTGCCTGAAGAAGACCTCCAGCAAGAATCTGCCGATGACGCCGCTCCAGAACCTGCCGAAACCGAAACGTCAGCTACAGAGTCTAAAACGGCCGAACCAACAGTACCCGAGCCAACCATCTCGCTTACCGTAACCTACAACCCCTACGACGGCTCCGATGAAGAGAAGACGCTCGAGGCTGCTCCTTCAATATTGCAGCAGGCAATGAGTGCAACAAGTTCTACCTCTAGCACTACAACTTCTGAGCCCCAAGCTTCTACGCAGGTAATCAATCAGAATGAGACTCCTACCCCCATCCCAACATACCCTGCCAATTTTGAGGAAGACGTCCACGTTAACAACGAGCTTCTCGGCATTTTGTATCAGATGGCTCCTGTCGACGCCAACGTCCTCAAACAGCTAGAAGAAGACTTCAAACTTGCCGAGTCTTCTCACGCACTCATTTCAAAGGGCGGTACATTTACATTCAATACGCGTTATAAGAAACCGCAGACAGACGACGTTATTACCGCTACTATTCGCAAGTCTAAGCGCGGAGCTCTGCGCCCCTGGACACTCTTGAAGCTCAGTGTTTCCGCAGATGAACTACATGATCAGACAGTTGACGTGCTTCGCGGACTGCCAAAATCTAGCATTGCTTCATGGGAAAAACTTCCTGCTGCAGCAAAGCAGTTGCCAGTCAACCCAGTTGACGTAGTCATGAATGAGGCTCCTGTCTCCGACTGGAACGCGCTTTGCACCACCTATCTGAGCGACGCTCCTTCGTTGCAGGCAGCGCAAGCTTGCCTTTCCGCAGCGTACGTCTACAGAAAGAACGAGCAGCAGCTCATACATACCGACGCTGACTTCTCGCTTCCCGTCCCAGTTGCCTCGCCCCTGCTCTTTGATTCTGATTGCGGATTTGATGACAACTCTCCTTTGGTGCAAAACGCCTTACGAACAGCCAAACGTGGATGGCGCATGGCTGTTGAGCTCTACAATCCGTCCAAGTGCTGCACCTACCTTGCGCTTCCCACCTCTGATGGCGAGAAACCCCTTGTGCTGGTATTTGAAGCGTCAGCAGAAGGCCCTTATCACGTTGTTGCAACACTGACTATTAAAGAGGCGTACCCCCTCGCACGTATCTTCTCTGATGGTCTTCCTACCTGGATTTTGCCACAGTAGTCCCAGCTTACGAGCAAGCTGCCTTCGCAGAACAGCTCGCATAACTGGTTAGCAAAAAGCTGCGTCGTGTAGACGCGGCTTTTTTGTAGTTGGATTTCTCGACGGCGGGTACACCGAGTTTTTTGCCAAGTGCACCGGGTTTCTCGCCAGAGGGCTGTTGCCAGACTCTCTTACCAGATGCCTAGTTTAGTCGTGCCATGGTTCAACAGACCATTCGTTGCCCGTGAGGCTCCAATTCTTCATATCGTTGGCATCGCCGTTGACGACAAACTCCCTGACAAAAGTATCTCGCCTGCCATCAGAGAGTGTCTCGATGTAGTAACGAGGACGAGCCTCTCCTTCATAAGACTCATCAAGCGGTGTGGTGTAGTTGGACAGCATCTGCTGGTCAGCGCCCATGTCCTTAAGCGTCTGGGCTAAAATGTCATAGTGCCAGACAGGCGCATCAGAAACCTGCATAGGCTGAGCGGCCTCTTCAGCAGTCTGACCAGCTGGTTTATACATGATAACTGGGGCAGAAGGTGTCTGAATATCTCTTTCAGTTGAATACCAATTACCATGGTCAGCGGTGACAATAAAAGATGTATTCTCATACACCCCAAGGCGCTTAAGCTCAGCAATATACTGCGCAACAATCCTATATGCGCCCATAGTTTGCTCGTCAACGTTTTGCTTACTTGGATCCTCAGTACGCTCAACGTTGCGATCAAGAATATAAGGTGGATGCGAGCCAATAAGGTGGATGAAGCGGAATGAACCCTTCTGACCAGCACTGTCATCAATCGAAAGTCCGTAATGCTGAAGCTCCTGGTAATACTTGAGGTCATCCTCGGTGTAAGGCTGGGAAGAAAGGTCAACCTCGTCCAGGTTGGCTGGCTTGCGCATACGCATATTGAGGTCCTCGGTGTAATACCAGAAGTGAGGCTTAAACACCCAAGACATATCTCTACAGAGCGCCGTCTTATAGAGAATACACAGCGCACCTAGCACGTCAAGCTGGTTATCTATGCCGCGACCACGGGGTTCGTGGTAGTTGATGGAATACTTCTGCGCCGTGTCCCTGTAGTGAGAGTAGTTCAACTGGTCTGTATACAAACCTGCTTGATATCCAGCATCCTGAATATCCTTGAGATATTGATCACTTTGTGCCCAGTTGTAGACAAAATCGTTGAAATTCTCACCAGGCTGAGGACGAGAACCAAAGAGCAGCGATGGAATACCGTAGCGCGTAGGAATCATTGATCCCACGGAGTTTCTATACCAAGTAAAGCCCGTAAGAGGCGCAAATGTCTCTGGGTACTCATCGTAAAGCTTCTGTACAAAGGCAGTGTCAGTGGTATCTAAAACAAATACCACAACGTTCTTCTTGGAAGATACGTTAAAGAGACCATCTCTTGTGGCATAAATTTGTTGAGATTCTCTTGTGTTTACATCTGTGAAAGCAGCTACAGCAGGTCCCCATAAACTTGCAACACCCACTGCCTGGACAATGATAAGACCTGTTGCGGTTACTAGAAGGCTTGTTCGAAACTGGCGTGCTCTTAAAAGCGAGAAGACCACTGCAGCTGCAATGATTGCCAGCCAGATGATACCAGAAACAATCATTTGGGTTGTGAAGTCTGACCAGATAACTGCATGTCCATCAGCAAGCGGCATACCACCATTCAAAAACACTGCCTGAATGTATGACGCCACACCGATAGCTCCCACAGATGCAACGGCAACATTAAAGACTCGCTTGCGCAGCAGGGAGAGGACTGCGGTAAGAATGAGCGTGATGACAAGACCCGCAAGAATAACAGGACCTGCAACATCATTGAGGTTAAAAGAAAGGTCTCGCGCACTATTAGCCACTAACTCAAGTGGGGCTACGACCAAAATAGTAAAGACGGTGAAGAACGAGACAAGGAACGCAACACCAATGCGACCCTTAGGTTTGAGGGTGCCCTCTTTTTGCTCTTTAAGACGAATTGCTTCTGCCGCAAGAATTTCTTTCATCTGAGTATTTGCTGCTTCAGCGCCCTTTATATCTACCTTGTGTACTGCACCTTCAACAATCTTGTTTGCGTTCTCGTCAATCTTGAGCAGACGAAAGAGCACCTTACGAGAACGTCTAAATGCAACACCGAGGACCGCTGAAAGTGCCACCACGACCGCTGCCAGTGCCTGGATGGTGTAGGTCATAACTGACGGATCAACGTAGGCCTGAGCGATTGCTGGCAGAAGTGCCCACCAGACTAGAGTCAGCACTGCAACATACAATGCAGCATGCACAAAGAGTGAACGCGTCTTGTGAGCGGCGGCGCTGACTGGTGTCTTCACAGATGAAGTGGCCGTTTTACGCACGGAAATCACTGTCCTTCTCGGCGTCACCGTCGCCTGCGGCATTGGCGTTGCCCTCGGTTGCGGCGTCGCTTGTGGTTTCGGCGTCGTAGGTCTTCTCGACATCAACGTCCGCAATTCCCTCCTGGTGCGCCAAAACGCGCTCGAGGATGAACTTACCTGCGGCTTCTCCGCCGTGGCCGAGGTTAAAGATCATGTTGTTACGAATCTCTTCAATCTTGTGCGACCAGCTGTCGGTCTCTTCAAGCATCTGCGCAACCGCGTCGCCCAGGCCCGAGAGGTCCTTAGGATCAAAGCTGCGGCCAATCTCGTTTCTGAGCGTAATGTCGCATGGATCCGAATGAATCTTGCTCCAGTCAGGGTTATTCTCCTTCATTGCGGTGTCAATGAAGACCGACGGCTTGAGCGTGGTAAACGAGAACTCCTCGGCAACACTCGACCAGTCAGTAAAGAGCAGGTCAGCCGAGAGAACCGAAGTGTTGGAGCTGAAGTCGGTCTCAAAGGAGAGCTCCTCTGGGTCCGCGTCAGCGTAGCGAGCAAGAATCTCCTCCATACGGGCAGGATAGCGCTTCAAATACTCTGGGTGTGGGCGGACCACAATGCGCCAACCGCGGCCCATGAGCTGCTCAAGCAGGCCGTCAAGGCAGCTATCCATCAAGTTGTCATACTGCCACGAAGGACCAATCAACAACAGGGGTTTCTCGCCAGGTTTACGCTGGCCCAGATTCTGCTTCTGGTAGTTCTGGATTGACCTGTCGAGAAGATCGTAGCCAATAGCAGGCTTTCTCTTGGATGGCGTGCCGTAGTACTTCTCGACCAGCTCAAGATCGTGCTGCTGATGAGGGCCAACGCAGAGGACGTCGTCGTAGTAGGTGTACTCGTTGCGCGTCGAGGTGACTGTCATGGAGGTCATGTGGTGGCACATGTACATGTACTCAGCGTCTTTGCGCACGTAGGAGCGCTTCATGTAGGAGCTCTCCAGGTCGCCGAGGGAAGTTACCACAACATCAGCGTCGAGCTTCATGAAAAGCGTGATGAGGCGACGCTGACCCAAGTAATACGGAATCAGACGAGGCTGCTGTTTTGCCAGTTCAAAGACCTGGTCGTTAGGGTCAGAGGTGACATAGTGGATACGGACGTCAGAGTTTGCCAACAGCCACTCAATGGCGCCCTGGAAGTATTTGTAGAAGCCGCTTGACTCAGAATAGAAAACCAGGTGCTTGCCGATGGTGTCAAAGAAGCGCTTGTAATCCTCTTTTTCGCGAGCGGCATGAGGATCGCGCTGGAACCACTTGTGAGTGGACTTGGTTGCTGCGTCCATTGCCTCAAACTCGTCTCGAGCAGCGTTGAGATCGTCGTAATCAACCTGCTTACGAGGGTCGATGATGATGTTACAGACAATTTGGACCAGAATTGAGAGAAGGTTTGAGCAAACCCAGTAGAACGCCATGCCGCAGACAACGTAGACTGCAAGTACCAGTGACATTGCAATAGAAAGGCCGTTTGTGGTGTTCTTCTCGGCACGAGACTGCTCGCGCTGAAGTGGATTCAGCTTGTTAGAAGCAAGGCCAAGAGCGACCGAGGACAGAGCTGCTGCCAGTGGCATAATCCAGGTGATACCGCCGTCGATGATTGGGGTCATGCCCAAAAACTCTGTGCCAGGTGCGCCAGAATCAGTGATGCCATGGATGACGTCAACCAGGCCGAACAGGATGACAACCTGGATTGCCAGAGGAATAAGGCTCAGCAGCGGGTGATAACCTGCCTTTTTGTTCAGCTCATTGGAGCGCTCCTCGATGGTCTCTCTATCGCCGAAGTAGCGCGTCTTCAAGCGGAAGGCCTCAGGCATAAGGCGTACCATAACAATAGAGTTTTGCTGCGTCCAGAGAGCCAGAGGCATCAGGATGATTTTAGTTGCAAGAGTAAAAAGGAAGATTGCCGCCCACCAACTGCCGGTCAAGTCGTATGCGGGCTGAACAATAAGTGAAAAAACGTATGCAAGCTGCTCCATATACAAACCTTCTACGAGAAACCTCTACAGAAGCCAATAAAACCTAAGACCTGCAAAACCAATGGAATCCATGGCAGGCTAAAAGAAAGCTACGGCATCTAAATGAAGTCTGCAGTATCCAAAGTTAACCTGAAGTATCCATTCGTGCATAACTAATTTATGGTATCAAAAAACGCTATTTATCGGCAGTTTAAAGCGAACAATCAAAATGTAGAATCTTTAATTTTAATGGACAAAATTTATTCATAAATTGTTCTTTTTAAAATCATTCTATAAAAGTTACGTAGGCAATTGTCTTTCTCGTTAATCAAAATTTAACCCCTGAAATGGCATTTTATTTGATTTTGGGGTTGCAATCGCGGTTCTGCTGGCTAAAATACTCTCCATGTTATTTTTAATATTCGGCGCATTAGAGCGCTTTTGAAATGAGGAGATTCTATGCAGGCTAATCTGCAGGAGCTAAAAGAGACCTATTCGCGGCAGACGTATAGTGTGTTTTCGATCAACCGCCAACAGAAGATTGCTGACTCCCAAGTTACCTTTTCGCTTGCTCATTCTGTTTTCATCATTCCTGTTTTTGGAGCTGCCGAGATTACTATTGGTGGAAATGAATTTGTCTGCGAAGGAACCACGGTTGTACATGTTCCTGCAGGTCAGACCGTAACGTATCGGACCCTTTACGGACGCTCATTTGACCATGTAAACATCTACTATGATGGTATTCAGGGCGATGTCACCAGCCCAATCTTCAATGCCTATGCATTTGATCCTCAAGGATTCGACCGCATTCTTGATAAGGTGCTTGACCTGGAAAAACTTAACACCACCCCATCGCTGGACAATCGTGTTGCTCAGATTGTCAATGGCACCGAGCTCATCAAGTCTATGTTCCTACTCACCAACAGCCAAAAGGTTCAGGAGAGCATGGCCGAGGCTCGCACGTACATTGAGCTCCACTTTGCAGATCCGATTACCATTCCTGGCCTAGCTAAACGTTGCGGAATGAGCACTCAGCGCTTCTCCAACAATTTTGTCCAAACATTTGGCGTTCGCCCAATGACATTCATTATCGCAAAGCGTCTTGATCATGCTCAACAGCTGCTTCAATCTGGCCTTTCTGTGCGCGAGACTTCCGAGGCAGTTGGCTATAGCGATCCGTTCTATTTCAGCAGACTATATAAGAAGCACATGGGCGTCACGCCTCAAGACGTTCATGACAGCTATGAGGGAAACATCCTGATTAAGTAGTTGCTGCTTGAGATTGCCAGTTGCTGCTTGCAGAAAATACTTGCCCAATTACTTGTGGCAAAACTGGTCGCAGGTTTTATTGCAAATCAAAGGGTCAGAACGTTTTGTTCTGACCTTTTTTGCATAATCCGGTTGTTATATTCATTTCCATGAATACGTAATTTTTGAGCTCAAAATTATGTGCCGAAAAAGGTAAAAAACGCGTTTAGTTG